>JAGCVQ010000072.1 GCA_017962275.1 Bacteroidales bacterium | reverse complement strand
TGAAAGACTTGCAAACCAAATACTGACTATCTGTTACGTAAAGTTCACCAAAGCCGTTATAACCCTAAGGTATTGACAGTCAATATCGAATGTTATGCGGCTTTGGTAAAACTTGACATAATATTGGACTTTACATAAGCCGTCATGCACCGTGACTACCAGTCGAATATGCCAACTCGGCTGTACCAGTATGACGGTCATATTGAGATCATGAATCCTGGAGGACTGTACGGACAGGCGCGTCCCGAGAACTTCCCCCATGTCAACGACTACCGAAACGGGGTGGTGGCCGAGATGATGCGTGCTCTGAACTATGTCAACATGTTCAACCACGGCATTGGCGAAGTGCAAGACCAACTACGCGAGAACGAGAACCCGCCAGCCGAGTTCAATGTCAGCTACCTCACCGCATTCAGCGTGGTGGTGAACATGTCTGAGGAACAAGATAGCACAATAAGTGTTCCCGACAATGGTAAAGTTAAACGGTCTGAATATGAATTATTTATAAACAAGCTTTACCAAACTTGCCCAAACATTGGTAAAGTTCAGGATAAAGTGGGCCAAACAATGGTTTCGTTATTCTTTCTATGTGAGGATGCTGTTTCTGTAAAAAAGATGATGGAAACCAGTGGCATCCTATCCCGGATGACGTTCGACAGAGATGTTCTGAAACCACTCTTAACGGATACTATTATCGCCCCGACATTCCCCAACAATCCGCGCCATCCCCGGCAGAAATATTCGCTTACCGAAAAAGGCCGCGAACTGTTGTTTCTTTTGCAGAACAACGAGGGTTCGACCAAATAATTTTGTATCTTCGCCTCCTGAATTTTAACACCCGTAATTTTCACCAACCCCTAAAGAACACCAATAAGAAAAAACCGAAAGTTATAGCAATATGAAAAAGATTTCCTCTTTAATCACCCTCCTCCTCTGCGCCGTCTCCCTCTTCGCGCAGGCACCGGAGAAATTTACCTACCAGGCGGTAGTACGCAACGCCAACAACAGTCTGGTGGCCAATTCTCAGGTGGGCATGCGCGTTAGCATCCTGCAAGGGAGTGCCAGCGGCAGCGCGGTGTATGTGGAGACCCAGACGGGCACCACGAACGCCAACGGACTGGTGACCCTCAGCATCGGTGGCGGGAGCGTGCAGCAGGGCACCTTCGCCAACATCGACTGGGGGAACGGTCCCTTCTACCTGAAGACCGAAACCGACCCGAACGGCGGCAGCAACTACACCATCACCACCACCCAGCAGCTGCTGAGCGTGCCGTATGCCCTGTACGCGAAAACGGCCGAGAACGGGTTCAGCGGAGACTACAACGATTTGACAAACAAACCACAGAATGTCAGCGTGTTCAACAATGACGCCGAATACATCACAAACGCCCAGCTGACGGCGTTACTTTCCGCCTTGAACAACCGCATCGACAGTTTGCAAACACTACTCAATATGGTCGCTCCCGAAAATATCGATGTTATGTCCTGTCCCGAGGCACCGACCATGACCGATGTTGAAGGAAACGTCTATCGGACCGTGAAAATCGGCAGCCAGTGCTGGATGCGGGACAACCTGCGAACCACACATTACAGCGACAGCACCGCAATCGCCCTCGTAAGTGGCAATTCCAACTACCAAAGTTATACCACACCATACTGTTTTGATTATAGCAACTCAAATTTTCCATTGACGGAACGGGGTTATCTGTATAACTGGGCTGCTGTGATGGGTGGGGCATCTTCCAGCAATGCCGTTCCGAGCGGGGTGCAGGGCATCTGTCCCACAGGTTGGCATGTGCCAAGCAATGCGGAATGGACAGTGCTGACGGACTATTTGAATAGTCATATTCAATATTTGTGCGGCGATACTGGGATTTTTTATGCTCACGCAAAGTCACTTGCAACCACAACGGGATGGACTATTAGTAGTGGCTCATACGAATGTGCCGTGGGTAACAACCAGAGTACCAACAATGCCACTGGTTTCAGTGGGGTGCCCGCAGGCGAATTCAACGGCTCTCTATTTACCGCTTCAGGCGATGGAGGTTACTTTTGGACTACTACTGAGGGTCCCAACGAATATAGCAGCTATTTCGCTTACCATATCTCACTGTATTTCAATTACCAGGAATTGGTTTCTACCGAGACGGGCAAGGGCGACGGCTATTCCGTCCGCTGTGTGCGAGACTGAACAATGTAGAATGAAAAGTGAAAAATGTAGAATAACGGGCGCGGCCAATGCGGTCGCGCCCGTTTTATTGCAAAATTTTATGTATGTTTGCATATCGGATTTGCTATCGTATATGCAAGGAACAACCATCTACTAACCAAGCAGTTGCGAAGCACTTGCCAGCAAGTTGAGTCGCCATTTCTTCGATAGTTCTTCGATAGTTCTTCGATAGTTGTTCGATAGTTCTCCGATAAAACATCGAAGAACTATCGAAGAAGTAACGTAGAACTATCGAACAAATAGTAAGCTTAGTACTTGGTTACTACGGTTCTGCTACGGTGCAACTATGACGCAGATACGAAACAAACAGTTAATATAATAAAGAAAGGAACTATTATGAAAATTGAACAACCGAAAATGGGCGTGGAGATTATCGGACGGATACCTTCGCTTGGGGTGACCAAGTACATCCGGAACGGATCGATCGTCACGCGCGTATCCACCTCTGACGGCAGGCGCAGCAACAGCCTCAAGCAGTTCATCCAACGGCAGCGCATGCGCCACAGCATTGCCTTGTGGAAAGCGTTGTCTCCCTGCAGTCCCATGTTCACCCAAGGGAAGACCAACTACCTCGGCTTCCTCTCGTTGGCCAACAAACTGCCCGTGGTTTATATGCCTAAAAACAAGTGGAAGGTCGAAGGTTCGCTGCTGATGCCCGGCATCCCAGTGAGCGACGGCATCCTGCGGCCCCTGCAGCAAACACTGGGCGAGGTGGACGGCACCCCGGCGCTCATCACCGACGAGAAGGCCGACAATAGCCTGCCTTACAGTGCCTTCCTGCTCTATACCGCCGAGCAAGGTACCGGCCACATGAACTGCCCCGAGGTAAAATTTAAGGTGCGTGTGGTGCAGCCGGACGAGTTTGCCTTAGTGGACGGATGTCTGGCCTTGGTGGACAGCGACTTCGCCGACGAGATGAAGGGCTGGGCCCTGGTGCGCGTGCAGGGGAAGAATTGCTCGCCACAGGGCATCGTCACCCGCTGCAAGGTTTACGAGCAGTACACCACCGAGGAGGCGCTGGAAGAGGCGGCGAAGAGTTATGGCGGGTTGAAATAGAATCATCAGAAAACAACACCGCCGCAAAAGGTAGAAACTACACAAAACTTGAATTGACGGGCTGCCCGTTCCCCAAAAAAATGTACCTTTGCCGCTCGTAAATTTAGGACTACTATGGGCGCATTCAAAGCATACGACTTTCGCGGGATCTTCGGCAAAGATTTCGATCTGGAGACCATCTACAAGTTCGGGTTCTTCCTGCCGGAACTGCTTCACGCCGACAAGGTGCTGATTGGCAGGGATATGCGGTTGACCTCCGACGACATGTTCCACGCCCTCGCACGCGGCATCACCGACGCGGGCGCGGACGTGTATGACATGGGGCTCACCACCACCCCGATGGTCTATTACTTCACCGCGAAGTACGGATTCGAGGCTTCCGTGATGATTACCGCGTCCCATAACCCCAAGGAATACAACGGGTTGAAGGTGTCCAGAAAGGATGCGCTACCCGTCGGTTACGACACCGGTCTGGGCGAACTGGAACAGAAGGTGCTGCACGAGGAGGTGGTTATCACCGCCCCGAAAGGCAAGGTGGTCGATTATCCGGTCAAAGAGGAATACCTGCAATTCCAGTCGCAATATCATTATAATATTGACAACCTGAACCTGGTGATGGACTGCTCCAACGGCATGGCCTCCATCCTGGTGAAGGAGATTTTCGGCAACCAGCCCCTCTACCTGTTTGACACGTTGGATGGCACTTTCCCGAACCACGAAGCCAACCCGCTGGAACCCGAAAACATCGTCGCCCTGCAGGAGAAGGTGCGCGAAACCAAGGCCGACATCGGGGTGGTGTTTGATGGCGATGCCGACCGCGTGATGTTCGTGGATGAGCACGGCGACTTCATTCCCCCGGATCTGATGATTGCCGTCTTAGGCCATTACTTCATCGAAGAGAAAAACGTCCAAGGTCTTGTTATCCAGGATATTCGGACCTCAAAATCGGTGGCGGAATACCTGGGGAAGATGGGTCGGGAAATGTACATCTGGCGGGTTGGCCGCGCTTACGCCGCCATGAAGCTGCGCGAAATAGACGGCGCGTTCGGCGGGGAATATGCCGGCCACTACTACTTCCGCGACTTCTTCTATTCCGACTCCGCGATGATTGCCGCCCAAGTGCTGCTGCACGTCTTCGCCGAAATGAAAAAGAAAGGGATCTCCGTATCACAATTAATCGGGCAGATCAGACGTTATGCCAACTCCGGCGAGATCAACTTCACCATCGAGGAGAAGAAGGCGGCGATGGAGGCGGTGGTGAACACGGCCATTGCGCAGGAGAAGCCCGAGAAGATTCTCGATTTCGACGGCTACCGCGTGGAATTCCCCGACTGGTGGTTCAACATCCGCCCGTCGAACACGGAACCGTATCTGCGGCTCCTCATGGAGGCCCGCACGGAGGCATTGCTTGCCGAAAAGCGAAAATTTATTGAAGAGATTTTAAAACCGTATATGATACGTTGAACCTTGATGAACCTGTCAGCTCTACCAAGCTCTTGCCCCTATGGGGCTGCTTAAGGAATATGTTTTTTGAACTTTGAACCTTGAACTTTGAACTTTGAACCTTGAACTTTGAACCCAAACACCCCCGCATTCACGCATTGTCGCGACGAATCGTGACAATCGGGGTGTTGTTGTGCCTGTTCCTGACGTCCCACGCGCAGTTCTACAACGGTTCGCAGCTCACCTTCGGGAAAAGCCGCGTGCAGCACCAAAACTTCAACTGGCAATACCTGCGGGCGGAACAATACGATGTTTACTACTACCCCACCGGCCGAGCGCTGGCGCAATACGTCTTCTATAAGACCCCCGAAATCGTTGCGGAGATCGAGAAACTGCTGAACTATACCTCCAAAAAGAAACTGCAGATCATCGTCTATAACACGCAGGCCGACTTCCGCGAATCGAACTTCGCCTACGACTACGAGGATTTCTACAACCAAGGCGGCGTAACCAACATTTACGGCACCAAGATTTACATCTACTTCGACGGCAACCGGGCGCATCTTGACAAGATGATCCGCGCCGGCATCATGAACGTCTATGCCCACTGGGTGGTGCAAGGCGCGACTGTCGGGTCCAATATCTCCTACGACTACCTCATGAACGTGCCGGCTTGGTATTACAGCGGGTTGGCCTCCTATTTCGGGGAGCACTGGAGCAGCGACATCGAAACGCACGTCAAAAACGGCATTCTCACAGGCAGTTACAAACGTCTCGAAGAGCTCTCCCCCGTGGACGCCACCTACGCCGGCCACTCCTTCTGGAAGTATCTCGTTGATGTCTATGGCGAGGATGTCATCTCGAAAACGCTCTACTACACACGCTCCGGCAAGAGCCTCGAAAACGGCATGGCACGCGCCACCATGACCCCCTTCAAGGCGCTGGCCACGCAATGGTACAAATATTATGTGGTGATGTTCCACCCCGACATGAGCAAACAGATGCCCGCCGGGGAGGAGATTCTCCGCAAGCCCGACCCCAAGCGCGACTACGCCCGTTTCTGCTTCGCCCCCGACGGCGACAAATACGCCTACGTCACCAACGAGGCCGGACAGGTGCGCGTGTGGCTGAAGACCCCCGACTGGAAAAACCCGAGGTGTATCCTCAAGAAATACGCCAAAACGGAGGACAATCCCGACCTCTCCTACCCGCTCATCGCGTGGCACCCCTCCGGCGAAATCCTCGGCCTCACCCTCGAATCCAAAGGCGACTGCCTCTTCATGCCCTACGACTTGGAGAAGCGACGCTGGGGCAAGAAACTGTTAGTGGATGTGGAGAAAATCACATCCTGGCAGTACTCCCCCGACGGACAGATGATGCTCTTCTCCGGATTCAAGAACGGGCAGTCCGACCTGTTCCTCTACAGCTTCATGGCCCGCTCGTTCCAGAACCTCACCAACGATTTCTACGACGACTACAACCCCGTCTTCATGAACCCGCAGCAGGTGGTGTTCGCCTCCAACCGTCCGGTGGATTCCATCTTATTGAAAGACAATATGATGGACGCTTCTAAACAACGGAAATACAATCTCTTTGTCTATAACTACAAAACCAAAGACACCGCCCTGCTGCGCATAACCGATTCCCCCTACTCCGATGAATTTGACATACAAGTCGCTGACAACCAGCGCATCCTGTTCCTAAGCGACGAGGACGGCGTGGTCAATCGTTACGAGGCCGTTTTCGACAGCAGCATCAGTCGTATCGATACTGCGGTGCATTACATGTACTTCGCGACCACCCAGCCGCTTACCGACCGGGCTTACAATATCGTGGAGCAGGCCTATAACCCCGCCACCAACACCTTAGCCGACATCTCGCTGAAAGACAAGGGCAAACACATCTGGTTCACCGAATTCCACTCGCTGTACCATCCGGAAATCACCCCCTCCAAATTTCATCAGTACATTCGGCAAGAAAGTATTCTACAATCGGAAAAACAAGCGGCTAAAGACAGTGTCGCGGCCACGACCGGACAACAGAAACACGGCTTCGGACTGCCTTCGGAGCAACCGGTCAAGGAGACGGATTCTTTCGACGGGGACACCTCCTACACATCTGCCAAAACGGGGCGTGATTTCCAGATCCCCGTCGGTCTGCCCTATCGGGTACAGTACTCTATCGACCAAGTGATTACTCAGGCTGACTTCAGCTTCCTGAACACCTCTTACCAGCAGTTCGAGGGCGGCAGTTCGCCCATCTACCTCAACACCGGCTTCAACGCGCTGTTCATGTTGGGCATCAACGACCTGTTTGAGGATTACCGCATCACCGGCGGCTTCCGAATCGGCTGGAACCTGAACAGTTACGAGTTCATGTTCAGCTACGAGAACTTGGCGCGGCGGTTAGACCGGCAAATCACGCTTTACCGGCAATCCATCACCTCCGATGTGGGCGGCTACGTCTATCGGCAGAACTCCAACAGCCTCTTCTACACGCTGAAGCTGCCGTTCAACAAGACCAACTGCGTGCGGCTGACGCTGACGGGCCGTTATGAAAACAACATCGTTACCGCGCTGAACGACCAGACCCTGAAGGCGGCCGACGCGCATCACGTATGGGCGGGCGCAAAGTTAGAATACATTCTCGATACTTCCAAAGAGCTGTACACCAACCTCTGGCGCGGCACCAAGCTGAAACTGTTCGCCGAATACGAGCATCGTCTGGAACGCGAATCCCTCAACCTGCTTGTCGTGGGTTTCGATGCCCGCCGTTCCTTCAAGCTCTACCGCAACATGACCCTCGCGCTGCGGTTGGCCGGCAGCACCAACGCCGGTTCGGCCCGGTTAGTCTATTACATGGGCGGCGTGGATAACTGGATGGGCGCGAAGTTCAACAGCGACATCTCGGTGGATCAGACCAAGAATTACGCCTACCAGACGCTGGCCACCAACATGCGGGGTTTCCGGCAGAACATCCGCAACGGCACCTCCTTCTTTGTCTTCAACGGCGAGCTGCGGGTGCCCATCGTACAGCTGATTGCCGGTCATAAAGTGGCTTGGAACCTCCTCAATTCCCTACAGCTCAATCTGTTCGGCGATGTCGGAACAGCCTGGACCGGTTTCACGCCCTATTCCGAAGACAACTGTCTCTACACCCGCTACATCGACAGCGGTCCCATCCATGCGGAGGTCAAACGGCAAGTGGATCCGTGGGTTGGCGGCATCGGCATCGGGGCGCGCATCTCCGTCCTCGGTTACTTCCTGCGCTTCGATTACGCCTGGGGCGTCGAAGATTTCCACATTGAGAACAAAAAAGGCATGTTCATGTTCTCGTTAGGCACAGATTTCTAACCAAAAAAAACGTATCTTTGCACCGTTTTTGAATAATCAAATATAAAACCTAATAACCTATGAGAAAATTAGTTGCATTAAGCATGGCTATGGCCGTCGTTCTCCTGATGAGCAGCTGCGGACTCGGGAAGATGGTCAAAAAGTACCCCGAAGTGACGGTGACTTTAGACAACCCCGACTTGGAAAACAAGGGCGGCGAAGTTGCCTACACCATCAAGGGAACCATCCCTCCCAAATACATGAATAAGAAGGCCACGATGACCTTCACCCCGTCGTTGTCTGTTGACGGCGAAAAAGTTACGCCTCCCTTCACCACCATCACGCTGAAAGGCGAGAAGGCCAAGGGCGAAGGCGTCACCATCCCCTACAAGACGGGCGGCACTTTCACCAAGACCGGCACGTTCAAATTCGACGAGAAGTACGAGATGGCGGAGATCGTCACCGGTGCTCAGGCGGATTTGAAGAAGAAACACCACGATTTCGGCGACCGCAACCTCGGCGAGGGCATCAGCAACACCAGCGCCCGCGCCAACCTCACCCCGCGGCTGACCGACAACGCCAACAGCGGCACCGCGTTCCTGCTCGCGCCCCACAACTTCAAGGCCGAGTTCATCGGACGCACCGCCACCCTCTACTTCGACCTCAACAGCTCGAACATGAACTGGAGCAACCCCAACAACAAGACCCAGGCGGCCAAGGATTCCATCAAGGAGTTCATCAACTTCATGAACAACGACTTCATCATCGACCGCGTGGTGATTTCCGGCTGGGCTTCCCCCGAGGGCGAAGAGACCAACAACCAGGGTCTTTCCGAACGCCGTTTCCAAGTCGGTAAAAAATGGTTCGCCGACAAATTCAACGCATACCTGAAAGATTACGCCAAGCGCAACAACATCAAGATGAAAGAATTGCAGAAGCCGGTCTTCGAATATGTGAACAACGCCAAGGGTGAGGACTGGGACGGCTTTGAGGCAGCTATCGAGAAATCGAATATCCCTCAGAAGAACCAGATTCTCAACGTGGTGCGCTCCCAATCCAACAACGACATGCGCGAGCAGAAAATCCGCGAGATGACGGACATCTATCCCGAAATCGCCGATGCCATCCTGCCGCCGCTGCGCCGTGCTGAAATCCAGATGGTCTGCAAAAAGCACGACACCTACACCGATGCCGAGCTCATCCGTCTGGTGCAGTCCAACCCGAACGACTTCTCCGTCAACGAGCGTCTGTACGCCGCTTCCGTGGCCACCGACATGTCCGTGAAGGAGAGCATCTACAAAGCCCTCATCAACAACAAGAAAACGGAGAACGACTGGCGCGCTTACAACAACCTCGGCGCCATGAAGCTCAACGACTACTACCAGAGCGGCAACCAAGCTGATCTGGAAGAAGCGCTCAACTATCTGCAGAAGGCCGCGGCCCTCTCCCCGAACAACGGCATCATCCTCAACAACATGGCCATCGCCGACTATCTCAGCGGTGATCTCGCTGCCGCACAGGCTAACTTCGAAGCTTCCGCTAACGCTTCCGTGCAACCCGTGAACCAGAACTACAACACCGGTGCGCTCAGCATCCTCAACGGCGACTACTCCAAAGCCGCCCAGCTGATGAGCAACCAGAGCTGCGATTACAACACCGCATTAGTGCAGCTGCTGCAAAAAGACTACAACGCCGCCAAGTCCACCCTCGACTGCATCACCGATGTGGATGCCAAGACCGCCTATCTGAAAGCTGTCCTCGCCGCTCGCATGAAAGCGGAGGAAGGTGTTTACAGCAACCTCGCCACCGCCATCGAACTGGACGCTTCCTACAAGAAAACGGCCAAGCGCGATGCCGAGTTCAAGCGTTATCGCCACTCCGACCGCTTCAAACAGTTAGTGAAATAGAACAGGATACAATATTGTATATATGACAACGGGCGAATCATGAAGGTTCGCCCGTTTTTTATTTCGCAAGGGTAATCTGAATGGCCGTTTTCAATCCATCGATGGCGGCGCTCATGATGCCGCCGGCGTAACCGGCCCCCTCTCCTATCGGGTAAATCCCTGACACCGAGGACATTCTATCGTCGTTGCGGAGAATGCGCACCGGCGAGGAGGAGCGCGTCTCCACTCCCGTCAGCACCGTATCCACATTCGCGATGCCCGGCAGTTTGCGGTCGAGCAACGGCAACGCTTCGCGCAACGCGTGTACAGCATAATCGGGAAGACAGCGGGAGAAGTCGCCGTAGTAGAGGCCGTGCGGGTAGGACGGCACCACCTTGCGGTGACGCTCGGCAATCTGCCCTTTCAGGAACTCGCCCACGAGGTTGCCCGGCGCACGTCCGTCGCCGGCCATCCGAAAAGCTAACTGCTCGTATTTCGCCTGATAGTCAAGGCCATCCAGCACTGAACCTTGCAGGAAATCCTCCGGCGTAACGCTCACTAACAGGGCGCTGTTGGCATTGGCCTTGTCGCGCTTATGCTCGCTCATGCCGTTCGTGACAATCGTCCCCTTCTCACTCGCGGATGCCATCACCGTACCGCCGGGACACATACAGAACGTATAGACCCCCCGGTTCTGCAAATGCACAACCCCCTTGTAGGAGGCCGGCGGCAACAGATTGGCGGACGGGCCGTACTGCATCCGGTTGATGTCGCGCTGCAGATGTTCCATCCTCACCCCGATGGAGAACCCCTTGGCCTCCATCAGCAGCCCGTTGGCGTGCAACATGCGAATCGTGTCGCGGGCCGAATGTCCCAATCCGATCAACAAATGCCGGGTGGTGAACGTCTTGCCGTTCTGGCAATGAGCCATCAGACGTTCCCCGTTTTTCTCGAAACGGTCGAAGAGGGTGCTGAAATGGAACTCTCCGCCCAACGTCTCAATCTCCGTGCGGATGTTCTTCACCACTTTGGAGAGGTAGTCGGTGCCAACGTGAGGATTCTGCTGGTAGGTCACCTCCTCCGGCGCCCCATGTGCATGGAACTCGTTGAGGATAAACTGATTGTATTCACTATTAACGTTGGTATTCAGCTTTCCGTCGGAGAAAGTGCCGGCGCCGCCCTCGCCAAACTGGACATTGGATTCGGGGTTCAGCACTTTGGTCTGGAGGAACCGTTGCACCGACTGCTGCCGATCCTCGATACGCTCGCCACGCTCAATGACCACAGGCCGGGCGCCGCAACGGGCAAGGTACAACGCGGCGAACATGCCTGCGGGCCCGAACCCCACCACCACAGGCTGGAGATCGTGCGTCCATTTCGGGTAGGTTAGGTCTGGCGCGGGAGTTGGTTCAGCCACACCGGGAGATCCGATAAGGGAACGGTATTTGTCGGGCAGCGTCACCTCCACCTGGAAGTTGTACTGCACGCGGTTCTTCTTCCGCGCATCCACCGACTGCCGCACAATCCGAAAACCGTTCAGATCTTCCGTTCTTATCCTGAACTGCTTGCAGACGAAGTTCTTCACGTTCCGCGAAGATTCCACCGGCACGCTGATATTCGAGAGTTTAAGTTGTACCATAGTCCTAATTTGCGGCAAAAATACTTTTTTTTAGTGAACAGTGAGCGGTTGCACACTTGTGATTATCCGCTATTTTTTGTACTTTTGCCCCGACGTTTTTGAGGAACGGGGTATGATGGGCTTCACTCGAACCTTTAAAACGTCACATAAGTAATACAAATCTGAAGCCCTAATGATAAAAAGCAATGAAAATCAAACGTTTATCAGTTATTTTGTTGGCTATGACCTTGTCGGTTATGCTTATTTCATGTTCCAAAACTAAGTCCGTGGAGTCAAAGATCATTGGCAAATGGCATGTCTCCAGTATCATGGAGATTAACTCCGCCGGTGGGGATTGGCACGATGCGCTTTATAATCAGAACATTGATTATGAATTTAAAGAAGACGGCTCAGTGGTAGCGTACGTCAATGGGTCATCAGCAGGTGCGGGTAGTTGGTCGTACGATCAAGATGCGGATAAACTCATGTTCGCTTCCCGTCCGTACGATATTGAAGAGTTAGATGAACACCAAATGGTCCTTTATTACGCCTACACCAGCAGCGTGGTTCATTTGGAGCAAAGGATGACGTTGGAAAAGCTGCAATAAACAGCATACGTGTTATCATCGAGGTCCCGGAAACAATCCGCGGACCTTTTTTGTTTGAACAACCGACAACGATACGAGTGTAACCATGTGACCATGTAACCAATTATTATGTACCTTTGCACATTGATAAAACGAAGGAAATAATTCTATAACATACTGATAGATATATGATTACAGAAAACAGAAACGTGGCCATCGCTTACGACTTCGACGGGACTTTGGCACCTGGCAACATGCAGGAGTACAACTTCATCCCCGATCTCAACATGGACAAGGGGGAGTTCTGGCAGGCGGCCAACGAAATGGCCAAACGGCACGACATGGACGAAGTGCTCGCCTATATGCACCTGATGCTGATCAAGGCCAAGGAGCAGAACCTCGACATCCGGGAAGGCACGTTTGTGAAATACGGGGAGAAAATCACCTTTTTCGAAGGGGTGGAGACCTATTTCGACCGTATCAACGCCTACGCCGCCTCGCAAAACCTCCACTTGGAGCACTTCATCATCTCGTCGGGGCTGCGCGAAATCGTGAGAGGAACGCGCATCGCCAAACATTTCAAGACCGTTTATGCCTCTGGTTTTCAATATGATGACAACGGCATCGCCTGCTGGCCTGCCCTCGGCGTGAACTACACCAACAAGACGCAGTTCCTGTTCCGCATCAACAAGGGAATTTACAACTCGTATGACAACACCCTGATTAACAAGTCGATGCCGGAAGACGAACGCGCCGTGCCCTTCTCCAATTTCATCTACATCGGCGACGGGGAGACCGACGTGCCGGCGATGAAGATGGTCAACCTCTACGGCGGCACCACCATCGCCGTCTATAACCCCAACTCCGTGGCCACCCCCGAGCGCCCCGTGAGCGCGAAGGAGAGATGCATCAACCTCATCCGGCAGAAACGCGCCGACTACATCGGTCCCGCCGACTACACCGAGAACAGCGAGCTCGACATCATCCTCAAGAAGGTCATCGACAAAATCTCGATGGAGCAGGACCTGCTGAACATCAAGTACCGGGAACTTGGAACAGTTAGAAGTTAGAAGTTAGCAGTTAGTAGTTACGGGCGACCCCCATTCCCCTCCTTTAGGAGGGTGCCAGAAGGGCGGGGTGGTCATATAAACAGCTTCCTTAAGCAGTCCCGAAGGGACAAGGGCTCGGTAGAGCTTAATAACCCCACATAAGCGACGAAAGGAGCGCAGTGTGGGGCGGACACAAGGCGATAGCCGCAGTATCAAAAGCTAAAGAACCGCTATGGAAAAGATATACGAAAAATACCAACAATCCTCATGCGTCTGCACCGACAGCCGGAATCTGGTGCCGGAGTGTCTGTTCGTGTGCCTGAAAGGCGCGAACTTCGACGGGAACCAGTTCGCGGCAGATGTGCTGGAACAGGGCGCGAAATACGTCATCACCGAAAACCCCGAGCTGCGCGACAACCCACGGGCCGTGGTCGTGGATGACGCACTGGAAACGCTGCAACAATTGGCGAACTACCACCGCCGGCAGCTGAAGATGCCCGTCATCGGCATCACTGGCACGAACGGCAAAACCACCACGAAAGAGCTGATAAACGCCGTGTTGTCAACCACTTACAAGACCACCTGCACGAAGGGCAACCTCAACAACCACATCGGGGTGCCGCTCACGCTGCTCTCCATCAAACCGACGGACGAGATGGCCATCGTGGAGATGGGCGCGAACCACGTCGGGGAGATCGACGCGCTCTGCAAGATTGCCGAACCCACCTTCGGACTCATCACCAACATCGGGGTGGCGCACATCGAAGGGTTCGGCTCGAAGGAGAACATCATCAAGACGAAAAAGGCGCTGTATCAGCACGTTATCGCCAACAACGGCACGCTGTTCGTCAACGAGACAGACACCATTCTGCGCGAGGGTCTCACGTATGACAAGGTGGTCTTCTACGGTAAAGATGCGGAGAACCAGATTGTTTCGATGAACCCGTACCTCACGATTCGCATCGGGGAGGAGACGGCGGAGACCCATCTGACCGGCAGTTACAACATCTGGAACTTCCTCGGTGCCGCCGCCATCGGTCGATACTTCCATATCGCAGACAGCGTAATCGCCAAAGCGTTAGGGGATTACGTGCCCTCCAACCACCGCTCGCAGGTGAACCGCATCGGCAGCAACGTCATCATCTCCGACTACTACAACGCCAACCTCACCAGCATGACCGCCGCGCTGAAGAATCTGGCACAGCTGGAGCATCCGCACAAAGTGGCGATCTTGGGCGACATGCGCGAGCTCGGTGATTTGAGTGTCGAAGCGCATACGGAAATCTTCCAACTGATTGAGAATCTTGGTATTGAAGCGTACTTCGTGGGAACGGAATTTGCCAAAGTCACTTCCGAGAATGTCTTCGCAAATGTTGACGAAGCCAACACCCATTTTGCAGCCCATCCGATAGAGAACGCCATGATTTTGGTCAAGGGTTCCAACAGCATACATCTCAACAAATTAACCTCTATCTTGGGCGAATGAAAAACGAGTTTGACGGCATAGGCGTGATGTCCGGCACCTCCTTGGACGGGATTGATCTGGCGTGGTGTCACTTTTCCAAAAACGAAGATGGGAAGTGGGACTACCGTATCGACAAGGCGGTGACGGTACCTTACGACGAAGCGCTCAAGGATCGGCTTGGCAACGCCACCTCCCCTCACTTCTCTGCATTGGAGTATGCGAAGCTGAACAACGATGTGGCCGAAGCTATCGCGAATGCCGTCAACGGATGGTTAGGAGACGGGGCGCGTCCCGACTTCTTAGCCTCGCACGGGCACACCATCTTCCACCAGCCGGAAATCGGGCTGACCACGCAGATCGGCAACGGAGCTGTCATCGCCGCCCGCACGGGAATCCCGACGGTTTGCGATTTCCGTACCACGGACGTGGCGTTGGGCGGTCAGGGAGCGCCGTTAGTGCCCATCGGCGACGAGCTGCTGTTCAGTGAATTCGATGCCTGTCTGAACCTCGGCGGCATCTCCAACATCTCGTACCGCGCTGACGGTCAGCGGATTGCCTACGATATTTCACCCTGCAATATGGCGTTGAACACTTTGGCCCATCGGGTCGGACTTCCATACGACAGAGACGGTGAACTTGTCAAAACAGGCAGCATCCTTCCCGGATTGCTGCAAAGACTTAACAATTTGGCCTATTATCATCAGAAACCGCCGAAATCGTTAGGAAAAGAGTGGTTTGACGAGGTCTTTTCACCCGTTTTATCCTCGTTCTCATCCGACAACAGCGTCGCCGATTTGTCACGAACGGTTGTGGAGCACATCGCCACGCAGATTGTAGATAATGTGCCGGAAAACGCACGGACAATGTTGGTCACCGGCGGCGGCGCCCATCATTCTTTCTTGATACAACAAATTCAGAATCAAAGAGATACATTGAAAGTTGTCGTTCCCGACAAGTTGATTGTCGATTACAAAGAGGCCCTGATTTTCGCATTTTTGGGACTGCTACGACTGAACGGCGAGAACAACTGTCTGCGCAGCGTCACCGGCGCCCGCAAAGACTCCTGCGGCGGCGGCCTCTATCTTTGACGTGAGACGTGGGACGTGAGATGTAAGATGTAAGACGTAAGAAGTAAGATGTAAGACGTAAGAAGTAAG
This sequence comes from Bacteroidales bacterium, assembly GCA_017962275.1. Classification (GTDB taxonomy): domain Bacteria; phylum Bacteroidota; class Bacteroidia; order Bacteroidales; family WCHB1-69; genus F23-D06. The sequence continues at coordinate 18,915 of JAGCVQ010000072.1, read as the reverse complement.
ATGTAAGACGTAAGAAGTAAGAAGTAAGATGTTAGATATTAGGAATTAGGATTTAGGAGAATAGAATAAAAAGAAAAAAGTACTTCCACACAATTATCCATTATCAATTATCAATTATCAATTATCCATTATCAATTATCCATTATCAATTAGAACGATGAACCAAATCATTACCCTCCTCAGCGACTGGCGTTTGCGCGACCCGTACGTTGCCATGCTCAAAGGCGAGCTATGGAAGGCGCAACCCGACGCGCAAATCCTCGACATCACCCACTATGTCGATAAGTTCAACCTGCCGCAAACGGCCCTGCTGATGAAAACCAGCTACACGTCGTTCCCGGAAGGCAGCATTCACCTGCTGCTGACCAACATGTCGCTGAACTCCACCTTCGCGCCGGTAGTGCTTCAACACAACGGGCACTGGTTCATCGGGGAAGACAACGGAATCTTCTTCCTGATGTTCGGTCAGGAAGCTGCCCTCAAAGGATACCAACTCGCTAAGACTCAGGGAAACAGTCTCAGCCAAATCCTTCAGCTGATCCGATTGATTGCCGATGACCAACTGTCGGGGAACACCAATGAGTACCTGAACTTCAAACGGATGTTCACCGAAACTGCCGAGCATTCTGCTGAAAACCAACAGATTGAAGGGACCATCATCTATATCGATGCTTTCTACAACGCCATCACCGACATCCCCGTGGCCATGTTCGAGAAGGCGGTCGGGAATAGGGATTTTACCGCCACCATTCAGTCGAAAGGCATGTGGACCATCACCGCCCATGCCGATTCCTACAAGCCGTTAGACGACGAGATGTATCTCTGCCACAACGCCTTAGGCCTTATTGAAATCACGGGTTATCAGTCGGATGTGTCCATCTTGGCCGACCTGGAACCGGGAGACAAAATCTTCATCAAATACGAATAGGATGTTCACAGTAGGACTGATTCAGGCGAACATCAAGCCGGGCGACAAGGCAGGGAACTTGGCGCATTATGCCCAATGGCTGGAGGAAGAGATTCGGGAGCCCATGCATCTGTTGGTATTTCCCGAGATGTTTCACTGCGGGTTTTCGCCGGACATCATGCACGATGCGGAGCCGGACAACGGCAACAGCATCTATTTCCTGTACATGACGGCGTACAAATTCCAGTGCGACGTGGTGGCCACGCTGCCGATTTTGAAGGACGGAAAGCTCTATAACCGACTGGTCTGGTTCTCCCGCGACCGCATCTTGGGCAGCTACGACAAACGGCACCTCTTCATGGGCGAGGAGGAGTTCTTTACCCCCGGAACCACCAAAACCATCGTTAACACCTTAGGACACAAGTTCTTGCCGCTCATCTGCTTCGATGTGCGATTCCCGGATTGGAGCCGCAACCACGTGGTGAACGGCCATTTCGACTACGACTGCCTCGTCTATACGGCCAACTTCCCGTCGCCACGGGAGAACGAGCTAATCACATTAGCCCGCGCCCGCGCCATCGAGAACCAATCCTACGCCCTTGTGGTGAACCGCACCGGCATTGACGGTCACGGACGGAAGTACGCGGGCGGTTGCGCCGTCATCAATCCGCACGGGGAAATCGAGGCTCAAACCACGGACGAGAAAGAGCAGATTTTGATTCATTCTTGCGACTTTTGCACCCTAAATCCCCTAAGAGAGCTCTTCCCGGTATCCAAATTCTGGTAAAAATCAGATTGAATGCTTCTATACATCATTGACTAACAGTTGATTATAAAAAATTTTCAAAAAGCGACCGAGTGTAAGAAAAAAGTGTATATTTGCACCCTCAAACCAACGCTGGTGCTGTAGCTCAGTTGGTAGAGCAACGGACTGAAAATCCGTGTGTCGCTGGTTCAATTCCCGCCAGCACCACAGGCCCCGAAAATTTCGGGGCTTTTTTATTGCCTTTACGCGACTCTGCCTTTGCCCAAATTTTGTATTTTTGCCAAATTTTTTTAGCAAGGTATGTTCAGTCTATACATCAAAGAACTAAAAGCGTTTTTAAGCTCCATCATCGGATATATTTTCATCGGGGTCTTCCTGATTGTCGCCGGGCTTTTCATCTGGGTCTTCCCGAACGTGAACAACGTCGTGGAATCGGGACTCGCTGACTTACAAGGACTTTTCAGTCTGTCGCAGTTCCTGTTCCTCTTTTTGGTGCCGGCCATCACCATGCGGTCGTTCGCGGAGGAGAAGCGCACCGGCACGATGGACTTCCTGCTCACGCTCCCGCTTACCGACATGCAGATTGTGTGGGCCAAGTTCCTCGCCTGCCTCACCCTGCTGGTCATCGCGCTGATTCCGACCCTCGTCTATGTCGTAACGGTCTATTGGATAGGCAATCCCGTGGGCAACATCGACATGGGCAGCACGTGGGGTTCCTACCTCGGCTTGCTCTTCCTCGGCGCGTCGTTCATCGCCATCGGCCTCTTCTCGTCGAGCCTCACCAACAACCAGATCGTGGCCTTCATCATCGCCGCGCTTTTCTGTTTCGTACTCACTTTCGGATTCGCGTTCATCTACTCCTTCGACGCGCTCGGCAATTTCGGCTACTATCTGAAAACCCTCGGCATTGAGCACCACTATTCTTCTATCAGTCAGGGCGTTATCGACACCCGCGACGTGATTTACTTCGGCAGTGTGATTTTCATTTTCCTCTATGCCACACGGTTAGTATTATTGAGTCGTAAATGGTAAAATTGTATTATGAGCAAGAAAACCAATATACAGAGCAAACAGTTCAAGAGACGCACCCTGCTTGGGTTGCTGGCCGTCATCGTCGCCGTTGTCCTTGTCAACATACTCTCCTCCTTCTTCTTTTACCGCATCGACCTGACCAAAGACAAGCGCCATTCGCTGTCGAAGAGCACCATCGAGATGCTGAAGAATCTGGAAGACCGCGTCTATTTCCGGGTATATCTCAAAGGTAAAGACCAACCGGCTGACTATCAACTTTTTGCCAAGCAGGTGGAGCAGATGCTGCAGAACTTCCGCAGCTATTCCAAGAATGTCTATTACGAGTTCATCGACCCGATTGAGGGCAAGACGAACGAGGAGGTGAACGCCATTTTGGGCGAATTCGTGAAGAAGGGGCTGGAGCCGATACCCATCAGCCGCGAGGATGCGGGCGGATATTCCACCCACGTGGTGATTCCCGGGGCCATCGTCTCCTACCGCAACCACGAGTACCCCGCCAAGGTGGTGGTGGCCGATCCTTCCGGCGCCGACTGGCTGAAATACTCCAACGAGGAGTTGGAATACAACCTCGTGGCTCCCGTGCGCCGTCTGTTGAAGACCGAGAAACCGAAGGTTGCCTATCTTGACGGTCACGGCGAACTCGACTTCTGGAGTACCTGCTGGACCGCCATGCAGCTGCAGCGGTTCTACAACGTCACGCGCATCACCCTCGACGGCAAAATCAACGCCCTGCGCAACATCTCCATCGACGACACCACCTCCGGAAACTTGGTTTTGGGCGACAACCGGTACGATGTGCTCATCGTTGCACAACCCACGCAGCCGTTCAAGGAATACGACAAATACATCATCGACCAGTTCATCATGCGCGGCGGTAAAGTGCTGTGGCTCATTGACAACACCACGGCCTCGTTGGACAGCCTGCAGTCGGTGGGCGAATTTTTCGCCACCCCCCGCGCCCTCTACATCAACGACCTGTTCTTCACCTACGGCGTGCGCCTCAACACCGACCTCATCCAGGATCTGAGCTGTATGCCCGTGCCGCAGCAGGTGAGCGTCATCGGCGACCAACCGCAGTACAAGTTCATGGCATTCCCCTATTGTCTTGATATTGTGAATTTTGGCAACCATCCGATCGTGCGCAACCTCAAGGATATCAAGTCCGATTTTGCCGGCAGTATCGATTTGGTGGGCACTAACGCCGACCTCAACAAAACGGTGCTGATGACCACTTCGGAACGCACGAAGGTGGTGCCCACACCGTCCATCGTGACCTTGCGTGTGGGCATGGTGAAGCCCAATCTGCAGGAATACTCCTACCGCAACGTGCCGATCGCCGTGCTCGTGGAAGGCCAGTTCCAGTCGGCGTTCAAGGGCATCCTGCCTATCGAATTCGACACCATCAAGGAGCTCGACTACCGCGACCACAGCGTATATACGCGGCAGATTTTCGTCTCCGACGGCGACATCATCCGCAACCCGTTCGACAGCAAACGCAACCAGCCCTACCCCGCCGGTTACGACATCTACACACGCCAGACGTTCGACAACACGGACTTTATCGTCAACTGCGTCAACTACTTGTGCGCGGACGATGACCTACTGCAACTGCGCGCCAAGAACTTCAAAATCGGTTCCTTGAACAGCGAGAAGACCCGCAACCACAAAGTGCTGTTGGCAGTGCTGAACATCGGCATCCCGTTGTTACTCATCGCGCTGATGGGCACGGTGCTGATTATCATGCGGAAAGTGAAATTCTCGAAAAAGAAATAACAGAAACGTAATATTTATTTGTAGAGACGCAAAATTTTGCGTCTCTACTTTTATCTATTGCCTTTTGCCTCTTGCCTTTTGCCTATATTATTCGAATTGCACCGCCTTTACTGGGGAAATCTTCTTCGCGATAACCCATGCGGGCACGACGAGCACCAGCATGCAGGCCGCGAAAACGCCGAGATTCAGTAGCACGACCTCCCAAAACTGGAACTTAATCGGCACGAAATTGACATAATAGGTATCGGGGTTCAGTTTGATGAAATGAAAACGTTGCTGTAGCCAACCGAATCCGAGCCCGATAAGGTTTCCGATCAGCAAGCCTCTCAGCAACGTGCGACCCGCCACGATAAGGAAGGTCTGAACCACATGTTTTGTCTTCATTCCCAAGGTTTTAAGAATCCCGATGAGCCTTGTCTGTCCCAACACGATGATGAAAAACACCGACATCATGGTGATCATGCAGACGCAGGTTGTGATGATCAACAGCACGGAGACGTTGGTATCGAACAGGGCAATCCAGTCGAAAATTTCGGGATAAATCTGTTTCACGGTTTCGGCTTTCAAGTTTATATCTATCTGATGGTGAAGCTGTTCGCCGACCTCATCCATCTTGTTATAATCGCTGGCCAGCACCTCGATGCCGCTCACCTGCGAGGAGTCCCAGTCGTTGAGCTTCTGCACATGGCGCAAATCCACGAGCGCAAACTTGGTGTCGTATTCGGGCAATCCCGTTTCGTAAATCCCTGACAACGTGAAACTTCGCTGTCTCGGCGGATCCTGCACGAAATAGGTGCGCACCTTGTCGCCCACCTTCAGCTGCAGCTTCTCGGCCAACCGTTTGGAGACGATGATATGGTTATCCGCCACCGTATCGCCAAGCTGCAACGTGTCGCCTTCCACCATGTTATGGGCAAAGTGCCGTCCGTCAAACGAGGCATCCACCCCTTTCAGCACGATGCCCTCCACCTGATCCGCGGTCTTAATGATGCCTACTTTGGTGGCGTATGGCTGCACCGCGACCACGTCGGGATTCCCATGAATAACCTGCAAAAGTGTGTCATTCAACGTAATAGGTGTCTGTTCGTAGGAGTAGTTGCGGTCGTAGTGGGAAATACGGACATGCTGTCCCATCGCCACCACTTTGTCCTCAATCACCTGCTTGTAGCCGGACGTAATCCCAATGGCAATCAGCATGATGACCATGCCAAGCGATACCCCGAACACCGAAAGCCGAATAATGGGTTTGGAAAACCGGTCGCCCTTGTCGCGGAGAATGCGATGGGCCAATTGCCAGTGGAACGAAAATTGTGACATATATATAATAAATGTAGAGACGCGAAATTGTAGAGACGCAAAATTTTGCGTCTCTACATTGCGTCTCTACAGGAAGATTAAATCATTAGAACGTGTTACCAGCGGCCTGACAGGCGGTGATGGCCACGAGGCTGACGATGTCCTCGACGGAGCAACCGCGAGAGAGGTCGTTGATAGGAGCAGCCATGCCCTGCATGACGGGGCCAACGGCATCCGCACCGGCGAAACGCTGCACCAACTTGTAAGCGATGTTACCGGTCTCCAACGACGGGAATACCAGCACGTTAGCCTTACCAGCAACGGGGCTGCCGGGAGCCTTCTGAGCACCCACGGACGGGATGATGGCGGCATCGGCCTGCAACTCACCGTCAATCACGAGGTTGGGATCCATCTCCTTGGCGATGCGGGTGGCATTCACCACTTTGTCAACCAGTTCGTGCTTAGCGGAACCCTTGGTGGAGAAGCTCAGCATAGCCACACGCGGCTCGATGCCGGCGATGGTGCGGGCGGTCTGGGCCGTCACAACGGCAATCTGCGCGAGCTTGTTCTCATCGGTGTTCGGATCGGCCGCGCAGTCAGCGAAAACCATCACGCCGTCGTCACCCCACTTCTTGTCCTGGAAGCACATGATGAAGGCACCAGAGACCACGGAAATACCGGGCAGAGTCTTCACAATCTGGAAAGCGGGACGGAGCACATCGCCCGTAGCGTGCTGTGCGCCAGTCACTTCACCGTCCACATCCTTGTTCTTGATGAGCAGGGTGGCTAAGTAAAGCGGATCCTCCACTTTCTTGAGGGCTTCCTCCATCGTCATGCCCTTGCTCTTGCGGATTTCATACAGCATGTTGGCGTAGAAATCCTTTTTGGGGTTGTTCAGCGGGTCGATAATGTCGGCCTTCGCGATGTTCTTGAGTCCCCACTCGGCAGCCTTGGCCTCGATGTTGGCCTTGTTGCCCAAAAGGGTGATGGCGGCGTAACCGTTCTCAATGATGATGTCGGCAGCCTTCAAGTTTCTTTCCTCTTCGCCCTCTGCCAAAACGATGCGTTTGTTGGCCTTCTTGGCGTTCTCTTTGATTTTCTCGATGATGTTCATTGTACGTTTGTTTATTAGTTTACTGTTTACTGTTTACCGTTTACAGTTTTTGGTTTCTGGTTTCTGGTTTCAAAAAGTCGGCAAATATACGTTTTTTATGGTTTTGCGGCGCAAACTCCCAAAATCTGCGAAATGCGCCATTTTATTTTAACAATCAATAGTTAACGGATTTTTATATATGTTTAACAGCCAAAGCGTAGCAGACTTAAAAAAAACGCTTGACAAAGGGGTTTTTCCGATGTATTTTTGTAGGACTAAATTTCAAACGCTATGAAAAAGAAAAATGAAGAAAATTTGCCCGAACAGGGTTGCGGCGACAAGGTTGCCGTAGAAAAGGAGACAACGAACGAAGTTGTCAGCAACGAAACCGTCCAGGAAGAGACTGCCGAAGAGCAGCGGAATGACCCGGAAGAGGATCCTCAGGATGACGAGGAAGGAGGCTGTGTCGATATTCACGCCTCCGGAAAGGAGTTTATGGAGTTCCTCTCCAAACTGCTCCACATGATGAAAGAAATCGTCATATTGGAGAAACGGTTGCGGGAGTTCGAGAAAGACCCGACTTTCGACATGTTGATGGACCTCTGCATGGTGCATTTACAGGAAATGAAGGACTCCGAAAAAGAGGAGAAACCATCGGACGAAGCCTGCGATAACAAGGACAAGGAGGATGACAGCGACGATGACACCGTCGCCGAGGCCTTCATCAGCATGAAAGTCCGGAAATTGAAGAATTAGCGGCCGTTTTGTTTTGGACTATCTTTGCGGAAAACAATGCGGAAAGGCTGAAACATGCGGAAATATTTCAGCACTTTTTCCGCCTTTCCGAAGATTTCCGCAACACTAATCCCCTAACGAATAGCCGAAACGCTTCATCTGCAGCTCGTTGTTGCGCCAGTCTTTGAGGACTTTGACGGACAGATCGAGGAAGACGTGCTTTTGCAGGAAATCCTCGATGGACATCCGGGCGTCGGTGCCCAACTTCTTGATGGCCGCACCCTTGCTGCCGATGATGATGGCCTTCTGCGTGGATCGTTCCACGTAGAGGGTCGCGGCTATCCGTATGAGATCCGGCTCCTCCTTGTAGCTTTCCACCACCACCTCCACGCTGTAGGGGATCTCCTTCTTGTACTGGAGCAGAATCTGCTCGCGGATAAGCTCCGACACGAAGAAGCGCATCGGGCGGTCTGTGAGGGCGTCCTTCGGGAAGTAGGGCGGGCATTCGGGCAACAACTCGATAATGCGGTTGCGCACGGCTTCGATGTTCACGCCCTTCAATGCGGAGATGGCGAACACGTCCGCAGTGGGGAGAATCGTCTGCCAGTGGGTTTTCGATTCCGCCACTTGCTCTTCGGTGTATTTGTCGGTTTTGTTGATGATGAACACGACGGGAATCCCCATCTTGTTGATTTTTTCGACCAGTTCCTCGTTGTATTTGGTCTCACCGCACTCGATGAGGTAGAGAATGATGTCAGCGTCCTGCAGGGAGTCGGTCACGAAACGCATCATGTACTTCTGCATCATGTAGGCGGGATCAAGCACGCCGGGCAGGTCGGAATAGACGATCTGGTAATCGTCGCCGTTGACGATGCCCTTGATGCGGTGCCGGGTGGTCTGCGCCTTGGAGGTCATGATGGAGACCTTCTCGCCCACGAGTTGGTTCATGAGGGTGCTTTTGCCCACGTTGGGGTTGCCGATGATGTTCACGAAGCCCGCACGGTGCGGGGTGGTATTGGGGTTTTCCATATTTTCTTGGGGTGGTGACCCCCATAGGGCACTTTCGCTTGTATGGGGTTACCGAGATGTTATCTCTTCGAGATAAGGTGAATGTTTATAATCTGATGATGAATCGTTATGTAGTACAGGTTCTTGGTCTTTCGGATCGAAGGTGATGTAGCTGAAGTTCTCCAACCAGTCGCCGGTGTTGAAAAACAGATGGCCGGGTGAGAGCTCGTAGCGCGTGGGGATGTGTCGATGCGCGAGAATGAAAAGTTCGACGTCCGTGGTCTGCAACAGCTCACGGGCAAATTGTACCTGGTGCTCTTCCTCCTCTTTGAAGACAAACACGCTCTCGTCGTGGGATTCGCGGCTGGACTGTGAACAGTACCGGGCAATGGCGAACGACTGCCGCGGATGCAACATGCTGTACAGCCGCCAATTAAACCGGCTGTTCAGTATGCGCTTGATCATCATGTATTTACGCTGTTTCCCGCCTAACCCGTCGCCGTGACCGACAAAACAGCGGTGCCCGTTGATCTCCATCAGCCGTGCCTCCCGGTAGATTATCGCCCCGAAAGTCTGGGTGAAATAATCCTCCACCCACATATCGTGATTACCCGTAAAGTAGTGGATCTGAACACCTTGCGCGTTCAATTCCTTCAGACAGGCGAAAAGGGTGACATACCCTTTCGGCACCACATCGCGATACTCAAACCAGTAGTCGAAGATGTCGCCCAACAGGAACAGATGTCGAAGGTCGGCACCTTGATCCTTCAGCAGCCGCACCAACCGCAGTTCGCGCTCCTCGCTGGCAGCGTCCGGCGGGGTACGGAAATGCGCGTCCGACACGAACAAACAGTTGCCGTGCAGCACGATAGGGTCGGTTGAGGGGGTCGCTTTTTTCACGCGGCAAAGATACTATTTTAATGGTTATAGGTTATGGGTTATAGGTTATTGAAGCAAGTTTTTCCAACAGCCAAGGGTCAATGCCAAAAAAATGTATTTTTGCGATATGAAAAAATGCATTTGTAACTATCTGTCCTTTGTGCAGACGCTTTTCCTCTTCACATGCCTGTTGATGGCGTGTGCGTCATGTAGCCATGCGCAAATATGCGGCTGCACCGACCCTGCGGCTTCAAACTACGACCCTAAAGCCAACACTAACGACGGCAGTTGCAAATACGCTCCCGCCAAAATCAGGGCCACCGAGATAGGCAAACTGGACACCCTTGTGAACGGTTCCTCCTCCCTTTTCTATTGGAACAACGGTTATTGGACCTATAATGACCACAATGACGGATGCCTCTACATAATCGACAGCACCAATGCATCCACCCTGGGCACTCTATGTATCAAGGGAATCCGAAATCTGGACACCGAAGATATCGCCCAAGACGAGCAGTACCTGTACTTTGGCGACGTGGGCAACAACGGCGGACACAGAAAAGACCTCAACATCCTGCGTATCAGCAAGAAATCCCTTTTGGGCAAAGTCCCCAAAATAGATACGATAAGGTTCTCCTACGAGGATCAAACCGACTTCACCGCCTCTTCACGGACCACCGACTTCGACTGTGAGGCTTTCATTGTAACGGACGACAGTATCTACCTCTTCACCAAACAGTGGACCTCCTTGCAGACCACCGTTTACAGTCTTCCGAAAACACCTGGCACCCATATCGCCCACCGGCGGGAGACTTACGACGTGAAAGGATTGATTACTGGAGCAACATACATGCCTGATTACCATTTAATTGCCCTTTGTGGTTACGATTATGACAAAGACCATATCCTGTCTTCTCTCCATCCTTTCATCGTATTGTTATATGACTTCCAAGATGGTTTTTTCTTCTCCGGCAATAAACGGCGGCTTGATTTCGGCTCCGGGGTCAAGGCGCAGATAGAGGGCACCGCCACCTCCAATGCCCTGGATTTCTACCTCACCTGCGAGCATTTCCACGCCACCTACATGGGCTTTACCTACGACTCTCCCGCGCAGCTTTGGCGAGTGGATTTGCGAAAATACCTCATGCTGTATATTAACGGAAACGGAAAAGATAAATAATCAACTGATTATCAAATTTATATGTGTTAATTAATATACGGGATTGCAGTTGGTTCACAATTTTGTGGTCCACAAGATTGTGAACTGTCGTTTTTTTTTTTATTTTTGCGGCAAAGAATTTGAATTATGAATAAGCTATTCGTATATGGTGTTGCTGTCGGAGGTGACAATTTCACAGACAGAGTCAAAGAGACGGCCCGTTTGAAACAAGATTTCGAAAATGGTCAGAATGTCATTCTCATATCCCCGCGCAGGATGGGCAAAACCTCTTTGGTGAGGCATGTGCTGTCAGTAGTGGATAACAAAACGATTGATGTAGTCTATCTTGATATATACGACTGCAGAAGTGAATATGAGTTCTACAATAAATTTGCGAGTGCCATATTGAAGCAGACAGCGCGCAGAAGCGAGACGATTATTCAGAACATCAAGGACTTTTTGTCACGTCTTTCACCAAAAATCGCATTTTCACCGGAACCAAACAGCGAAATGTCCGTTTCGTTAGAAATAACCCCCAAAGAATATTCACCAGAGGAGATCTTGCAGTTGCCAGAAAAAATAGCCCGAAAAAGGGGACGCCACATTGTGGTTTGTATTGACGAGTTTCAGCAAATCGGAGAGTTTGAGGATTCCCTGAATGTCCAGAAGAAGATGCGTGGCGTATGGCAACTTCAAGAAAATGTCTCATACTGTCTGTTTGGCAGCAAAAAGCACATGTTAACTAACTTATTCCAAAACAAGAAGATGCCTTTCTATCAGTTCGGTGATATACAGTTCCTTCAACCCATACCTACTCACGACTGGATCTCTTTTATCCAATCCAAGTTTGGAGAGAAACATATTAGCATTACGGATGAAATTGTTACTGCCATTTGTCAGACAGTTGAGAATCAGTCATCTTACGTGCAGCAACTGGCATGGAACGTGATGTTAAACGCTGATGGCGAAGTGACAAAAGAGACCTTGGATATGGCTATAGAAGATATGTTGAGCCAAAATTCATCACTTTTCCTCCAACAGATGGAAGGCCTCACCGCTTACCAAATGAATTTTCTGAAAGCCGTAGCGCAAGGTGTTCATAGTGATTTCACTTCCCAGAAAGTTCTCAGTGAATACAATTTAGGAACAAAGTCCAACATCACCCGTATCAAGACAGTACTGATACAGAAGGAGTTGATAGAAACTACCGGAAAAGGAGTGATTTTCGCAGATCCCGTTTTCGCATTGTGGTTCAAAAAAACATGGTGTGCCTTATGAAAAAGCACCTCCTATACCTTATTATATTATGCGCCGCCCTCGGCCTCTCCGCACAGACCTTCACCGAGTGGCAGGATCCCGCCGTGTTCGAGGTGAACAAGCTCTACCCGCGAGCCAACATCCGCGACAACAACCAAAGTGCCGACAATTTCAATATCGAATGGTTGGACGGCACGTGGAAGTTCCTTTATGTGCCCAATGCCGACGAACGTCCCACCGATTTCTTCCGCGCTGACTTTGACGACAGCGGCTGGGGCACTATTCCCATGCCGGGCAACTGGGAACTGAACGGCTATGGCGTGCCCGTGTATGTGAACACCACCAACGACTTCGACAACAGCCAGCTGCCGAAAGTGCCCGTGAAGGGCAATGCCGTGGGCAGCTACCGCAGATGGGTGGACATCGACAAAACGTGGGAAGACAAGCAGGTGATTATCAACATCGGGGGTGCGAAATCCTGCTTCTACCTTTGGGTGAACGGCGAGTTTGTGGGCTACAGCGAAGATGCCAAGACTAACTCCGAATTCGACATCACCGAATTTGTGAAGTTCGGGGAGCGCAACCTCATCGCCCTGCAGGTCTTCAAGTGGAGCGACGGTTCCTATTTCGAGTGCCAGGATTTCTGGCGGTTGAGCGGCATTGAACGTGGCATCGCATTATATGCCCAACCCCAAACACACATTCTTGATTACAGGGTGGTTGCAGATTTGGATTCCACCTACAAAAACGGGATTTTGGACGTAGAGGTGACGGTGGAGAATTTGGAGAATTTTTCAAAGGATAAAACATTTCGTGTGTCCGTGGAATTGGAAAATGATGGCATTGTATGGGCGAATAATTATTCGCCCCTACAGGACGGAACGAACATCCAATTCCAAACCCCCGGCAAACAAACCCTTCATTTTCAAATGTTTGTCCCAGATGTTAAATCATGGAATGCCGAACACCCCCATTTGTATTCCGTTTGGATAACCTTGGAGGACAACAAGGGCAACACCCTTGACGATGCGGCGATTTACATTGGTTTCCGCAACATCAAAATCGAAGACGGCCTTCTGAAAGTGAACGGCGTGCCCGTGACTATCCGCGGGGTGGATCGGCACGAGCACGACCCGAAAACGGGACATGTGATTTCGGGAGAGCGCATAAAACAGGACCTTTTGCTAATGAAGGCCAACAATATTAACACGGTTCGAACCAGTCACTACCCGAACACCCCGGATTTCTACAACCTGTGCGATTACTATGGCTTGTACGTCATTGACGAGGCCAACGCGGAGTCGCACGCGCAGGGCTATGGCGAGAAGTCGTTGGCGAAACGCGCTGATTTCAAAGAGGCTACGGTGGCGCGCACCCGCAATATGTACGAGCGCGACAAGAATCGCCCGTGCATCATCTCATGGTCGTTGGGCAATGAGTCGGGCAACGGCATCTGCTACGAGGCCGCCTACGACTGGCTGAAGTCCAAGGACAGCACCCGCCCCATCCAGTACGAGCGCGCCCTCTACGACCGCAACACCGATATTGTCACCATCATGTACCCCTCGGTGGACTACCTTTCCAAGTACGCCCAGAAAAAGCAGGAACGGCCGTTCATTATGTGCGAGTACGCGCACGCGATGGGCAACAGCTGCGGCGGCCTCCAAAACTACTGGGACACGATTTACAAGTACCCGCAACTGCAGGGCGGCTGCATCTGGGACTGGGTGGATCAGGGCTTGCTTACTAAGGATGCGCGGGGCTGTGAGTATTACGCTTACGGCGGCGATTTCGGGGAGAACATGCCCTCCGACGGCAACTTCTGCATCAACGGTCTGGTGGATCCCGACCGCAAACCGCACCCGCAACTGGCCGAAGTGCGAAAGGTGTATCAACCTATCAAGATCGAGATGGTTGACCCATCAAGTTTGAGGTTCCGCATCATCAACCGCTTCGATTTCAGCAACTTGGATGAATATACACTGCTGTACTGCTTGCGTCCGGATGTGGCGCACGAAAATCCTATTCATCCTGTTGATTTTCTGAAAGCTGTTGAATATTTTGACGACAAAGTTCCCATTTCTTTGGCTCCACACGATACCGGTTATTTCAAGCTGCCAGCGGTGGTGTTGGATTCTATCAATAACTTGGATACTATTGCCCCCGGGAGGGACGTGATGGTTGACTTTTACTTGGTTGGGTCGAACACAGATTTCACAGATAACACAGATTTATTATCAAAAGTGGTCGCCTACGAGCAGTTCAAGCTGCCCGTGCCGACAACAGAAAGAAACGTGCCCAACCTTGGGTTTGTCAGCGACACCATCGAATGCCGAAGGGTGGACTCCATGCTGATAGTCACCATCGGAAAAGAGGAAGTCGCGTTCAACTCCAAAATCGGACGCATCACCACGATAAAGAAAAATGGAAAGCCCGTGGTGGTCGATGGTCCGCAGCTCAATTTCTGGCGTCCGCCCACCGACAACGACCACGTGGATGGTCATGGCGAGCTGCTGTGGCGTAGGATCGGGTTGGATAACCTCACTTGGACAGTGAAAAGATTCGATGTCAATACATATTGGGATGACGACCTGTATGTCAATATTGAGAGAATTGCCATTAATGAGAACGGGGAGACGGTTCTCAGTACACTTGAGGACTATATGTTCAAATGTAGTGGGGACATTCTGATGTACTATGCGGTTTTTCCGGAAAAATGGGTGCCGTCGCTGCCAAAATTGGGTGTGCAGATGAGGGTTTCTGACGAGTTGGTGAACACTGAATGGGTGGGCTATGCACAGGAAACCTACCAAGATCGTCAAGCATGTGGTTTTGTAGGACATTACGAAGCACCGACAGATGATTTGTACCATCGTTACGTGCGTCCGCAGGCAGCGGGTAACAGGATGGAAACACGCTACGTGTCGTTACTCGACAAAAATCATCAGCGGATGCTCTCCGCCGCGATCTTGGACAAGTGGTGGCTCCCCTACAGCAGAAAAAACTTCCAGTTCAGCATTTATCCCTATTCCGACGAGAACATCGGGCAGGCGAAACACACCAACGAACTGGAGCGGGCCGGTTACTATACCTTAAATATTGATTATGACCAAGCGGGGTTAGGCACCGCCACCTGCGGACCGGATATTGCAGATCGCAATTTAGTGAAAACCAGTCGGATAATGGATTTTGATCTGCTTTTGCAAATCGGGGAGAATGCGTTTTTCGAAGATCTGTTTGTCAATAAGTCCAAGTGCTTCGCCTATTTCCACCCTGACATCAATTTTCGGGTTTCCAGAAAAACAGGTGATTTTGACCCCATAACCTTAATGACCAAGCCCGATGCCCCTTACGACAAGTTCGCGGATACTGTTCTTATTGATGAGTATATCGGCAATCCCGCCGACTACCATGAAGGTTGGGTCGGCTATTTCGGCAATCCGATGAAAGTGCGGTTGGAAACTTTGCCGATGAGCTATGACTCCTTGACAGTCACGTTAAGTTTTTCCCACCACCCATCACAATGGGTCTTCATGCCGCAGAAAGTCTTGGTATCTTACTCCACCAACGGCAAAAAGTACAGTAATCCCGAGGAGGTCGCGCTGCCCTTCGACCCAGCGTTGAAGGAGAACGACAAACCTCGGGTCTGCATCCTGCGTCACAAAATCCCGAACAAGAATGTGAAGTACATCAAGATCGAGGCACAACCCGTGGAGAAGCTGCCAGAGTGGCACGCGGCGCCCGGCGAAAAGGCGTGGATTATGACGGATGAGGTGAGAGTTGGGAGGTGAGACGTGAGACGTATGACGTATGACGTATGACGTGTGACGTATGATATAATGGTATAAGCCATCATACATCTTACGTCTTACATCATACGTCTCACGTCTTACGTCCAACATCAAACATCATTTTTAAGAATTTTTAAGACACCACCATTCGAAAAAAGTATATTTTTGCACCTTGGAATATAAGGTGTAGAATAGTTTATAAAAACAATAATTTATTAACCCCAAAAAAATCAAAAAAATGAAAAAAGTATTAAGCGTACTGGCTGTTGTAGCCGTGGTTCTGATGGCTTTCACAAGCTGCCAACCCAAAGAGAAAACCTATGCTGAGTATCTGACTCAACAAACCAAAGGTTGGGTTCTGCAAGCCGCAACCTCTTCTCCCGACTATGAAATGTCCGACGGTTCTTTCGTCACCGACATTTACAACAATTACCTCTACGAGTGGGAAAGAGACTATGTCATCGTCTTCAATGAGAACGGCGGTCAGATTGTGAAACCCGGTAAACACGTTTGCCCCGAAGGTGAACAAGGCTTCGCCGCTGAGACTTCTCTCGGCAACTGGCGCGTTGAGGAAGGTGTCACCATTGGCGACAGAACCTATGATCTCCTTTACATGTACATCCCGTTCGTCTTCAACAATGAAGGTGGCGTTGATTTGGACGCTTGCCAAATCGTGACCCTCGACGACAACATTCTGCAAGTCAAATACACGATGAACGACGATGCTCCCGGCGCCAAGGGCACTTACGAGTGGATGCTGACCTACGTTCCCGCCAAGTAATTCAATCAAATCATCCGAAATTAATCACTTAAAATTTTTAATAAAATGAAGAAAGTATTTTTAGCAGTGCTTTGCGCAGGCCTTTTCTTCGCCTGTGGCAACAAGAAAGCCCAAGAACCCGAAGCTTTGATGGACACCGTTCCCGTTGAGGAAGTTGTCGAGGAAGTCGCTGAAGAAGTGGTTGAGGAACCCGTCGCTGAAGAGCCCGTCGCTCAAACGACTCCCGCCAAGAAGACCACCACGACCACCAAGAAGAACAACACTCCTTCCAAAGCCGAGCAAGCTGGCATTCAAAAGGTGGACGAAAACTCGACCGTGAAGAAACACGCCGAGAATGCTGCCACCAATGTTGCCAACACGGCTATCGACAAAGCCGAGAAGGAAACCACCAACGCAATCGTGAACAGTGGCAAGAAGAAAAGATAATATTTCTATTATCTCAAACAAAAAAGGTGTTCTTTTCGGAACACCTTTTTTGTTTTAAAAAAAAGTGTACTTTTGTGCACATTTTTTTTGGACCGAAAAGTGATGATTATCAAGGAGAAAATACGTGTGGTTCCTGACTTTCCGACACCGGGAATTCAGTTCTATGACATTACCACATTGCTCAACGATGCAGCCGCTTTCCGCGAAACGATCGACCAAATGATGCTGATTGCCAAGAAGCACAATCCCGACGTGGTGGTCGCCCTCGAATCTCGCGGATTCTTTTTCGGCACCTGCCTCGCGCTGCAATTAGGCGTGCCGTTTGTGCCTGTGCGCAAAAAAGGCAAACTCCCTTACAAAACCTACCAAGAGACCTACTCTCTGGAGTATGGCACCGCCACGATGGAAATCCACTCCGACGCCATGCCGGAGGGCAAGCGCGTGCTCATCGTGGACGATGTTCTGGCTACCGGCGGCTCCATGTCCGCAGCCGTCAAGCTCGTCAACCATTTCCACCCCGAAAGCATCCATCTGCTCTTCCTGATGGAACTGGAAGCCCTCGAAGGCCGCAAAAAACTGAGCCAATATTCCGTTGACAGCTTATTATTCGTATAAATACAACTAATCAAATACATTTTTTTATGAAAAATATCGATTGGAAAAACCTCTCTTTCGGTTACATGAAAACCGACTACAATGTCCGCTGCTATTTCAGAAACGGCGAATGGGGAAAACTGGAATTGTCTTCTGACGAATACATTCCGATGCACATGGCAGCTTCCTGCTTGCATTACGGCCAAGAAGCTTTCGAAGGCATGAAAGCCTTCCGCGGCAAAGACGGCAAAGTGCGTTTGTTCCGTTGGGAAGAGAACTGGAAACGTATCAACAATTCCGCTGACGCCATCATGCTGGAGCCCATCCCGGAAAAGCTGTTCTTCGACGCATTGGAGATGGTGATCAAGGCCAACGCCGAATACATCCCGCCTTACGGCACCGAGGGTTCCCTCTACATCCGCCCGCTGCTCATCGGCACCGGCGCCACCATCGGTGTGAAGCCCGCTGACGAATACCTCTTCATCGTCTTCGTGATGCCCGTCGGACCTTACTTCAAGGAAGGTTTCAAACCCACCGACATGCAGATTGCTAAGGATTACGACCGTGCAGCTCCCCTGGGTACCGGTCACGTGAAAGTCGGTGGTAACTACGCCGCTTCCCTCCGCGCCGGCGAACGCGCCCACAAGGAAGGCTTCAGCGCCTCTATCTTCGCCGATGCCAAGACCAAAACGTACATCGACGAGGCTGGTCCCGCCAACTTCTTCGGCATCAAGGACGGCAAGTATGTGACCCCGGATTCCGGCTCCATCCTGCCTTCTATCACCAATATGAGCCTCCGCACCATCGCTGAGGAACTCGGTCTCGTGGTCGAAAGACGCCACGTCAGACTTGACGAAATCGACACCTTCGATGAAGCGGGTGCTTGCGGTACCGCCGCTGTCATCTCCCCCATCCACAAGATTCAGGACAGAGAGACCGGTAAGGAATATGTCATCTCCAAAGACGGCAAACCCGGTCCCTGGTCCATCAAGATGCGCGAGATGCTCATGGGTATCCAATACGGCGAAATCGAGGACAAATACGGCTGGTGCACCATCGTGGATTGCTAACCGATCGTCTCAAACCCACAAAAAAGGATGTCTTCGGGCATCCTTTTTTGCTATTAGCTATTGGCTGTTGGCTATTGGTATTGGCTAAAAGCTAAGAGCCAAAGGCCAAAAGCTAATGGCTGAAAAAAAAATCAGGCTATATCAAAAAAAAAGTGTACTTTTGCCGCCTCAAAAAAATTTATTCACCAATCAAAGAAAGAGGTATTATTTATGATTATTGTTCCCATTAAAGAAGGCGAGTCCATCGACAAAGCGCTCAAGAAACTGAAAAAGAAATTCGACAAGATCGGCGTGAAGAAAGAAATCCGCGCCCGTCAGGAATTCACCAAGAAGAGCGTCATCAGACGG
>JAGCVQ010000071.1 GCA_017962275.1 Bacteroidales bacterium | reverse complement strand
TGACGACCTTTATTCCCTCTACGACCCCAATACCGTAATCACCGACAATCCGGCAGATTACGTCTTTGAGAACGGCAAATACGTTCTCAAGATCCGCGGCACCCTTGATCCCTCCACGTTCATCTACCTCTTCCAGGTAACTCTGAAAAACAACAACGGCCGTGTAATCGGCAGTGCCGGCGGCGGCGCCATAACCGGCATGTCGGAGGGCGTGAACCTGTTCGATCACCAGACCTGGACCAGCACGGTGAGCGTACACTCGGACGTGTATATGGACAAGGAGCAGGACATGCTGGGGTCCAGGTTATACTCCTTTGGCATACCGGGCTGCAACCCTTATGACAGCGCCTCCGTGGCCTCCGCCCCGGAAGGGAAGCATTACTATGTGCTGAATGTGAGTTATGCAAATGGCAGCTGGCGCAATATTCGTATGGATATAACGGACCAGGTGCGCGCCCTGCCCCTTGGCGGTGTCATCACGCTGGAAATTGACGTCGATGACTTCCCGCCCGACGAAAGCGCCGGCGGCGGTGGCGGCTTCAGCGCTTTGATAGGCGGCTGGGACGAAGAAACCGGAAGTACAACGATTATAAACTAGCACACCCCGTCATTCCCGACCTGATCGGGAATCTAAAAAAAAACGAACTTTATATAAAATATAAAAGCAACGAAAAACAAACAATTATCATCTTATTTATTAACCATTTTAATTTCATGCGTATGAAAAAAATTATGATTCTCGCAGTCGCAGCCATCGCACTGGTTGCCTGCAGCAGGACCTTCGAGAAGCACGAGACCGAAGGTAAAGCCATTGGGTTTGGGACGTGGAGTGAGGTCATGACCAAGACGGTAACTCCTGACGACCAGCGTGTCCAGGGTTCCAACACCTTCCGCGAGGGAGACTCCTTCGCCGTTTACGGTTACAAGTCAGCATCTGATGATACTGGCAAATCCACTGTCTTTGACGACGACGTTGTAGTTGCAACTGCAGAAAGCGGCGACCCTGTTGCAGCCACAGCATGGGATTACAACAACCACCGTTTCTGGGATTCACATTATGACAAGTATGTGTTCTTTGGCGTATCTCCTTCATCATTTGGCACTAGCGGAAACGTTAATGCCCAGACAGGAGCAATCTCCACTGAGGTAACATTCTCAGGGAAGGACAGTGATGTCCTTATTGCGAATAAGACCACTGTCAACAAGACCGATGGCAGTGGCAATTTCAACAACCATGCTACCGTGAATCTGGTTTTCAACCACGCCGCATCCCTTGTTGACGTAATTGTCAAGAAAGATCCAGCCCTTGCAGATGCAACGGTTAAGGTCACAAAATTCGAGTTGCGTAAGATTCAGAGTAAGGGTACACTTAGCGTGAGCGCATATGATGGTACCACAACCAAACCCACTATCGCCCTTGCAAACTGGGATTGGGACGACTCCACAACAGCAACTTATGACACTGACGATTGCGTAGGCACTGTCGACCTTGATGTGGCCGCCGGCACTGACACCAATTTCCCCGGCTCCACCACTAGCGATATCCCGGCAACTTCTGCTGTCAAAGTCATTGACAACCTTGTTGTAATGCCTCAGGCATTTGATACAGACAAGGATGCTGATTCCCAGCAGATTGTGTTCGACTACACCCTGACAGTAACTGATGGTGCAAGCAATACCAGCACCAACACCTATACTGACAACACCCTCTACCTCTGCGACTTTGACTATATTGACAATGAAACTCAAGCCGCAACTTTTGTTCCCAGTTGGGAGCCCGGCAAGCACTACATCTTCTACATCACAATTGATGCTAACGCTATCACCTTCAGCGGTACCATCAATGGATGGGATCCCACTACTGTCAACGGCTACAACTACCTCGTCAACTAATAATGCTTAATCGCATCATACGCATAGCAGCTGCGGCATGCACCCTGTTAATCTGGACAGGGTGCGTCCGCACGCTGGGCCCGGAACAGAACCGTAATGAGACTCCGCCCGGAGCCATCGGCTTCAGTGCCGGGTCCCCGCTGCTTCGCGATGATGCAATCCCCACCAAATCAGGAGAGGATATCAAAACGGCATTTTCGGTTTCCGACAACTTCTACGTGTATGGGGCCAAAGTGGTTTCCTCGATGCGATACACCGTGTTCAACGGCCAGAGCGTTAGCCTGACCAGCCTTGGGGCAGATGCGCTGGACCCCTCTGACGATGTATGGACGTACTCGCCTCTTCGTTTCTGGGACAGCAATGCCACCCTGTACGACTTCGTCGCTATCAGCGGCCCTGCGACATCGGCAGGAATATCCTGCGACCCCACGGCCGCCGGCCACCTACACGCGAGCGTGACCTTCGATGCAACAAGCAGCCCCTGCGACATCATGGCCGCAGGCTATCAGCGCACCGACGGTTCAGTCACTCCGGTCCATTTGGATTTCAACCATATCCTGAGTGCGGTAAGAGTCACCATCATCAATGACTCGCCGACTATCAGCGTTACGGTGAATTCGTATGGATTCCGCAATATCTGCTACAGAGCCACCGGCACTGTAGAGCAAAGCGGACGCGGTCTGTCAACGATGGGAACCAGCGACTGGGGAACTCCTTCGTACACCTCAAGCACTATCCTTGGCCACAGCGCATCGCCCGGAACGGTCCTCGCCAAAGGCGAAGAGTTTACGATGACTGCAGACAAGTGGGACCTGATGGTTCCTCAGGATCTTGCCCCGTACGGAGACTACACCCCCCAGCTGATGCTGGACTACGAGTATGACCAGGAAAATCCTTACACGGGAATCTTGGAACACAACCATCTTGTGTTCCCCCTCCGTCTCGAGGAAATTACCGTCAAGAACTCCAATGACCTCATCACAAGCTGGCTGCCAGGCAAGAAGTACAGTTATGAAATCCACATCCGCCTGGGCGGAGGTATTATTGTGAATGTTGCGGTGACGGACTGGAATGAAGTCCTCGCTGAAACTCCGGGCTTGACCATTGACGATGAGTAGGCTTTACGCATATCTGAATGCCGCGTTCGCGGCAGTCATTCTCCTTCTCACGGGTTCGTGCAGCGAAAAAGAACCGGTGCAGACAGAGCGTGGCAGGATATCCGTGTCTATCGCCAGCGGCAAGATCATTACCCGTTCACTGAGCGATGACATTGCCGACGGCAGCGCCATCAAAGTTGACGGCGTAACCGGAGAACCAGACCTCGTACTGGCGATCGCCAACTCCGCGGGCAACCTCGTTGCCTGGTGGCCGGACGATTACTGGGGCTCTATGGCGGCCGGTTTCACTTCTGAATGTCAGACCGACAATACAGATGAGACCAAGTCCACCATCTACTTCACCGGCCCTTCGAGAGGATCGTACACGGTGTTTGCCGTAGCCAACACTGCCGGTCTTGATGCCTCTACGATTACCGCCCTGCAGTCGGCCACAACAATCACCGCGCTGGAAGCGCTCCAGCTTACCGTGGATAGCGGGGAGCCCAACTTCGGCTCGACCATGCCGCTTACGGCCAGAGGGACCTTGAGCGTGAATACGTGGGGCAACGGCCAGATAGACCTCAATCTTCTGAGGCCAGTGGCCCGCATCAGCCTCACGTTCGTCAACCAGACCGACAGCGCGGTGGACATCCACGACTGCGAAGTTACTTTCGAAGATCTCAACCCTTCGAGGGGATTCCTGTTCGAGCAGGAGCCAGATTATGTCACGGGCTACGACCGCGACCTCACGGTCAACGGGGCCAATCCGCTTGTGTTTA
>JAGCVQ010000070.1 GCA_017962275.1 Bacteroidales bacterium | reverse complement strand
TAACGTGAAAGGAATCCCTGTATTTTTCCTATAATTAGATAAAAAAAGGTAGAGACGCAAATTTCGCGTCCCTACCTGCAAAAATGTAAATCCTATTCTGACCTTAACGGTCAATAGTCAATAGTCAAAGGTCAAAGTCAACGGTCAAAGGTCTGCACCTCCTGTTTGGTGCGTTTCCTTCGGAGGAAAGGCTGCAACGCCGTCCACAACAGTCCCAACGCCGCCAGCACCACCGCGATTCGCGCGAGGTAGTCGCCGTGCTTCACGTAGAAGGTCTCGCGGGTCTGGGCGCATACGAGCGTTTGGATGGCCGTCCGCTCATTGTATTTCGTCCGCATCAGCACACTGCCGGTCGGGGAGATGACACCGGAAAAGCCTCCGTTGGCGGCTCGAAGCACGTAACGGCGTGTCTCCACAGCCCTCAGCCGCGACATCTCGAAGTGCTGACCATGCCCCGGACTGTCGTCCCACCACGAGTCGTTGGTGATGACGCACAGCACGTTGGCGCCGTTCTTCACGAAGCGGCCCATCAGCTCGCCGTAGATGGATTCGTAGCAGATGCCTGTCCCGACGCGCACTTTCTTGCCGTCAACATCAAATTCGAAGACCCGCTGAGCCGTGTCGGTGCCCAGCGATGAGTTGGAGCCGCCTAACTCGATGATGGCTTTTTCGAGGAAGCCGAACACCTTTGGGAAGGGCATCTTCTCCACACCCGGCACGAGTCGGCTCTTGTGGTAGTGGCTCACCAAACCCTTCTTGTTGTAGAATCCGGCGGTATTGTAAAACTCCATGAATTGTCCCGGGTTGCACTCTATCGCGACAGGAGAGGTTTTGTGATCGGAAATGCTCACGGTGGAGAGTCCCAACACGAAGTTGAGGTTCGGATAAGTCGCTATCACACTGTCGAATAAGGAGAACCCTTCGAAACGGGTGTCGCCCTCCATAAAGGTGTGGTTCCGCAGTGCCCCCATCTCGATGGTGTGCGACACGGCGGATTCGGGGGTGATGATGAGGTTGGTCTTTGCCGTGATATATGGTTTCGCCACATCGAGGATCCGCTGGATGTGCTGCTCGTTGGTGAGGCGGTACTCCTCGTTCCACGGGTCGGTGTTCTGCTGCACGATGACCGCCTCTATCGGGGTGGTTTCGTCGATTTGCCGCATGGCCAACCTATACATCAGAAGGGAAATGAGCATCGGCACGATAAGAACGGCAAGGGTAACAATGCTGCCGACCTTGCGCGGACGTTTTTTCTGCTCCCTGTTCGTTAGTGGATCACAGTAAACAAGGAAGTTGCAAATCAGAATCCACACTGTGCCGCCCAATGTGCCCGTGATGCTGTACCATTGCACCATCCCGGGCATACTGGCGAAAACGTTGCCGAGGTTGAGCCACGGCCAGGTCAGGTCCCAGTTGAGATGCAGGTACTCGAAAGAAATCCAGAAGGCGATGAGCATCACAGCCTGTAACACTTTGTTTTCCACTTGTTTGCGACAGGCGTGCCATGCGGATAGGGTGAGGGTCTGCAGTAGCGCGTTGGCAACGACGGCCGCGGCCGCGCCTTCCTTGGTGCAGTAGGCGATCCAGTAGGTGGTGATGAGGTTGAAGACGAAGAACGCGGGATAGAACAGCAGGATGCCGCGCCCGAAAGCGTTGCGTTTGCCCTCCTTCAGCGAGATGTCGCTCAACCAAAACAGCGGCACAAACGCCAACATGATGATAATCGCCGCCCCGCGCACATACCACGCGAGGGACAATATCAATCCACTTAAAACGCTGAGGGCTAATTTAATATACCATTTGTTCCAATTCATCTTTTATCCCGTCTATATAATGATTTGTCATTCCGCCGCCGACGATAGGAGGCGGCGGAACCTCCGACTCGCAAGAAAAGGCGTTATCATTTCGCTTTATACGCATCAATTCCCTTCCGCAAAAACGCGATGTATTTGTCCTTGTCGCGTTCGTAATAGGTCGGGCCGGAAAGGACGTTTCCGGTGGGATCCACCACGAAATAGCAAGGTTGGGAATTCTCGTTGTAGATGTTCTGCTCGATGTAGCGGTTCTTGGCCCCGAGCATGGTGATGGGGTCGCCGTTGGCGTCGGTGAGCTTGCCCTTCTCCTCGTCGGGCAGCGGAATCACCTTGTCGTCGGCGTACATGGTGCAGACGATGACCTCCTCGGCGAAGATGCGGCGCACCTCGGGATCGATCCAGACGGCGTTCTCCACGTTACGGCAGTTGGTGCAGCCGTGTCCGGTGAAGTCGAGGAAGACGGGCTTGCCCTCCTTCTTGGCCACGCGCAGCGCCTGGTCGTAGTCGAAGTAGCCCTTGATGCCGAACGGGATCTCTAACTTGTCGGCATACATCGGTTCCTCCGTCCATTGGTAAGTGGCCGCTTGTCCACCGCCGGCACCGCTCTCGGTACGCACGATGTTGGCGATGTCGAAGTCCTGGGTGGTCATCGGCGGGAGCCAGCCGGAGATGGCCTTCAGCGGGGCGCCGAACAGACCGGGAACCATATAGACCACGAAGGAGAAGACCGCCACGGAGAGCAGGAAACGGAACCAGCTCTTCTGCACGGGATAGTCGTCATCGTGCGGGAATTTGATTTTGCCGAGCAGGTAAAAACCTAACAGTGAGAACAATACAATCCACAAGGAGAGATAGACCTCACGGTCGAGGATGCGCCAGTGGTAGGTCTGGTCGGGCACGTTGATGAACTTCAGCGCGAAGGCCAATTCCACGAAGGCGAGCACCACCTTGAGGGTGTTCATCCAGCCGCCGGACTTCGGCAGCTTCTTCAGCATGTTGGGGAAGAGCGCGAAGAGCGTGAACGGCACGGCGATGCCGAGCGAGAAGCCCAACATGCCGATGACGGGCTTCAGGAAGGAGCCGCCGGCGGCGTTGAGGGCCACCGCGCCCGCGATGGGCAGCGTGCAGGAGAAAGAGACCAGCACGAGGGTCAGGGCCATGAAGAAGATGCCGGCCACACTGCCCGCGTTCTGACGCTTGGCGGAACCATTCACCCAAGAGCTCGGCAGGGTGATTTCGAAGTAGCCGAGCAACGAGAGGGCGAAGATGAAGAAGATGACCGCGAAGAGGATGTTCGGGATCCAGTGGGTGCTGAGGACGTTGCCGAGGTCCGCGCCGAAAATCAGCGAGAGCACCAAACCGAAAATCACGAAAATCAGGATGATGAAGAAGCCGTAGAGCATGGCGTTGCGCTTGCCCGTGTTGCCGTCTTTCGAGAAGTAGGAGACGGTCATCGGGATCATCGGGAAGACGCAGGGCATCAGCAGACCGACGAGACCGCCCAAGACCGCGCCTAAAAAGTACATCAGCAGGGATTCTTCCTCTTCGGCGTTGGCTGCGGGTTCCTCAGCGGCGGGGGCGATTTGCGCATTCGCATCGGCTTCAGCGACCTCGCTGTCCGCCTCTTCCGGCTCGGTGTTCTCTTCCGCAACAGCGGCCACTGCGGGATGGAAATCCTTGATGTCGAAGGAGAACTTCTCCTCGATGGGGGTGCAACGGCCCTCGATGCAGGCCTGTCCCTCCAATTTGCCCTGCACAGTGAACGGCTGGTCGTCCTTCACTTTCACGCGCTGTTTGAACGTCACCTGCTTCGAGTAGAAGTTGGAGTGTGCGTCCAGCAGGTCGTCGTAGTCGCTCTGCGGGGTCGGTTCGGTCACCTTGCCGATGCGCTCGTATTTGGGCGATTTGGTGAAGTTGAACACTAAGGGCTGCTCGATCTGGTTCTGGCCGGGCTTCTGGGCGTAGAGGTGCCAGTTGGGCTCGATGGTGGCGGTGAACTGCAGCTCCGCCACGGAATCATTGACTTTCACCGTCTTATAAGCCCATTTCACGGGAGCGACGGTCTGTGCGAACACAAAAACGGACAGACACGCCATCAGGCAGGTCGTCAAAAGAGTGCGTATGTTCTTCATATTTAGGTGTTTTTTATCCAAAATAAACAAGGGGGCAAAGATACACAAAATATGCGATGCTCGGAGAGTTATAGCGACATAAACTTTGAAACAAGCTCCTTTAGATAATCCACAGATAGGTGAGAAATGCCTATGCGACTGATTTCTTCGTGCTCAATAGTTTTCTTGCGAATCACGAATTTACGTTTTCTGCCGTCAATCGTGGCTAAAAGGTGGTAGTTGCCCTTGAACTGTTGTTCAATGCGGATGTTTTCAATATGGATGATGTTTTCTGCTTTACGGATGCAATTCTTCTTATGAGTTACTTTTGTTTTTTTTGAGAAGAATGCCTGATGCGTTGCACTTTCTTTCCGTCGTTTTTTACGAGGTATGTCGATTCCGGCAGCTTGGGCATCAACTCGTCGAGGCCGTTAATACAGCCGATGGCTTTCAGCAGCAGCAGGAATGTGCTGAGCGACAGGTTGGGCACTCTGCCATTCTCGAACTTGTGGATGGTGTTCACGGTGAGGCCGGCCTGTTCCGCCACATCCTTTTGGGTCATGTTCGACCGCATGCGGTACTCTTTGAAACGAATGCCAAGCTCCAGTACCAGTTCCGGTATGGAATATTCATAATAATCGGTCATCTTTGTATTATTTATAAATCATCTGATTAGATGGTTTAATGTTTGATTTTGCCAATAAATCATTCAATCGAATTGTTTAACGCCGCAAAAATACAAAAAATACAGTGCGCAGTACTTTGTTACAATATTTCTTATTTTTGCACATTAAATTAAACAGGTTCATTTAGGATAGTGCTATGGCAAATAATAATAATGTGAAAAGGGGTGACACGACGTTTCGTTTGTCGGACGAAGTGAGGAAAGACACCAAGTGGCGCATGGAATGGTGGGCTGACGCCTTGGGACTCAAAATCCCTTCCAAGTTGAATAAGGCGGATTACGCCGACAAACTGGAAGAAATGATTTTGTTGCACCCGGAGGCGTGGCTGGAACGTCTGACCCGATACGAATTGGAGATGTTCCAAATGCTTGTCAAAGCTGGAAAGGGTGGCGACGTGACCGACAGAATCCACCAGATTCATCTCGCCTCTATGGATTTGGGCATGATGGATTTCGAGCGGGACTTCGATGACCGCCAGCTATTCCATTTCACTATGCCCGATGACCTTCGGGAAGCCATTGCTCCTCACATCGACAAGGTTCTTGCTGATCCGGTCAACCAACAGTTTTTCGATCTCCAGCAATACGCTTTGGGGGTGTTGATGCTATATGGAGCTGTCCCGGAAGAACTTTTCATTGCAGCGTTGAAAACCTATTTTGACCAGCATAATATTGACCCAAAGATGCGTAAAACTCTTGGAAACAAGCTGTTCCACTCGGTTTTTGTGCGTTTTGGCTCGAAAAGATACTGGAGTGATGACCAAAAGAATATAGTGTCGATTTTCGTGTCCCCTGCTTTGGAAGACTTTAATGATTTATTGGATGAAGTGGAGGCGCGTCCGATCCTTGACTACAAGCCGTTCACGGTTGAGGAGTTTATGGCTGCCGGACAGATACCGATGCATGAGTTCCCTTGCAAGGGTTATAATAAGGCATTTAACTTTCTCAACAAACACTACAAAGACGAAGATGCAAGCCGTGTCACTTTGCTTGATATGTGGATGATGGATCAGCACGGCGTTGATATGTTCAATTTGGTCACCTACTTCATTCCGCAGCCGGCTGCTTCCGAAAAGGTGCTGAACCAAGGGATGTCCGTTTGCACAGATTATTTAAATTCCCTTCCACTTTGGCGGCTCAAAGGGTATTCTCCTGACGAGGTGCTCCAGATGATGCCGCAAAATGACAGGGCACCCAGGTTGACACTTGGTCCTAATCTTACTGCTGCCGGCTACGAAATGAACCCAGAATTTCAGTCCCAGCTCGATGCCGGCTGGGGAAACCCCGATATGAGGATCACGGCACCTCCGTTTATCCCTGCAGGAGGGAAAGTGGGACGAAATGACCCGTGTCCCTGTGGCAGCGGCAAGAAATACAAGCATTGCTGCGGGAAAACTTTGGATTAGGTTGACAAGAGGATGCCTGCGGACTTGTTAGGCATGTGGGCAGAAATGGTTGTCGAACCGTGCTGAAAGCACGACATTCTAATAACCCCACACAAGGCGACAGCCGTAGTGTGGGGTGGTGAACGCGGGTGCTGTGGCGGCGTGCCGGAGGCACGCAACAAAGGGCACGCTTTATTGTCCTAACACAAACGGTTTTGCTTCCTCCCACACCTTACCTGCAACCATCTTCAAGGCGTTGCGACCTGCACTGTCGTAGGTGGCTCCGTCACGGCTGTTTTTCACTGAGATAACATTGTTGTAGATCACTTTTCGTTTAAGGTTGCTATAAACCTCTATTTCCGCATCGGCGTAGGAATATTTCATTACTCCGTTGCCGAACGCCACGTTGCCGTCGTGCTCTCGTGTGGAGGCCGTGACCGTTATCCTGTAATCGGCTTCAGAAGAATCGTCGGTGAGACTACATTGATTAGTGGTGATGCTGTCCTTCAACACAGGCTCTAGGATGCGAACTGCTTTTCCGAAGTTGGTTTCGGTGCATTGAAGACAGATGTAGATGCTTTGCTCCAGACGGATAAGGGTTTGCAATAGTTCGTTCTTGAGACGAAAGAGTTGGGACAATTGCATTCCTGTCGTGTCATCGGGACAGACGGCTGTGAGCAGGTCTTGCGCAAATTCGATTTGGGCCAACGGTTGCAAAGCCTCTTCGCACACCTTCCGCGCCTTTGTTTTCTCTCCGTTATTCACAAGAGAGGCAGATAATATTAAAGTATTTTCCAACTGCTGGAGTTGCAAGGCAATTTGAGCTCTATAGTAAGCTGCAAGCTCTGTTTTCTTCACATAGGCGAAAGCACAACCCCACTTTCGCCCCGCGTCATAGTAACTTTCGATATGAATTCCAGCAATGTCGGCATCAACTATTTGACGTGTATAGTCTTGATACACTGAAGTAAACCGAAAATCGTGGCCGTAGGTATCCTGCCGATCCGTTTTCTCCACCACCGAATGGATTAAAGTGCGAATGCTACCCGCCGCCCCGCGTCGTGCATCCGATTTGAGTCTGTCCAACAAGTTGGAAACATTCTCATTGGAGCGGAGATTTCCTTCGGTATACTCCGAGAAGTAGGTGCTTGTTGGGTATTCAATATCACGCATGGAGGCCACAATCCAAGTAGGCTGCGGAGTCTGTGCTAACAACTCTAATGAAAACCAGCTCATTAGCACTAAAATGAAGATTGTGATATTTTTAGTCATGTATTTTGTCGTTAAACTGTTAATCTACAGAACCAATACCTACGAATACTACTCTTCTGTTGCCCTTTATTTCTTCTTCATCTTGATTTTATCACCAAAATGACAGCCAATCGTCAGGCTGGGTTCAACCATAAAAGGAACATCATCTAAACCAAACCCGACATTTATGTTTCCCGTCATGTAAAAATGTTTGCTCAGCACTCTGCCAAAACGCAATTCGAGAGGAAGAAAAATTTGGTCGGATGTGTAATTGAACCCAGAACAAGGTGCCAAGCCAATAATAAACGGTCGGGCATTAAGATTGCCTGCGAGCATTAACAAACCTATTTTCACGTCAAAACCGCCATGACGATCACGGAACCAAGAACCAGAATCATGAAGATCGTTATAGTAATAATAGTCAATGGAAGTATAATAATAACCTATTTCTCTGCACCAAGTATAAGTAAAACCAACATTAATGTAAAATCCTATGGCAAATCTATTAGAAACAGGCCATGCAACATCCATCCCCAATTCAGGACACAATCCTTTCCCAAAAGAAAAATCCCTTTCCCCATGAGAATGATAAAGACCATCTGAATCTTCCCAATCATCATAATAAGAATCATGGGAAGGCATCGTCATTGGCATTCCAACTGACAAATTAAACCCAAGGAACACATTGCGATCTGGTATCTCCCGTTTTTGATAAGCATTGAGTCCAGGAACTGATTCTGATTTAATGTTAGAAGTTTCGACCACCGTGGAATTGTTTTGGTAGGATTGATGATTATCTGATCTTTGAGATGTTACAGCTTGGTCAATTGTTGTAGTAGATTCCTTGGAGGATCTGTTTGATTCTGCAATTTGTGCAGATTCTTTGGACTGCTCTTGTTGAATGGGTTTCACAGGAATTTCAGACGTATTGTGAGTTTTCTTTGACACAGACAACATTTTCTCTAGAGACGTCTCCAGTGTTTTCGTAAGTATGGAAAAAGAGGTGTAACTTTCGTTCTCCGCGTCTCCAGACTCGTAGGAGGTTTTAGTGACTACATCAACAATCCTTGTGGCAATATAAAGATATTGATCAAGAATTGTGACACTTACCACGCATACCTTTTGTGCTCCGTATCCTGCGCCAATTTCTGCAATTTGCCCGTCTGCAACATCACCTGAGTGCTGCGTTGTCTGTTCTTTTTTAATCTGCTGCAAGAATTCTTCGGAACGCTCAATTAGGCGATAGTTCCCCTCACTTGTGAGTTTTGTGATGGTCTTATTTTGCACAATGGTCAACAACGGAGTAGAGAGTGGCTGAGCATTTTGAGTGCCGGTAGCATAAACGGCTAAGTTATAGCGCTCGTTTTCAGTATTCTGAACTTGCGCCCTAATATGCAAACAGACCAATAAAAAAGTGATTGTGATGAATATGGGATTTAGAAGTAAAATACGTTTCATCTTTTTCGAATTATGATTTCTGTCTGATTAAAACCGAAGCGAAAGACCTGCACCTAGCGTGTTGTTCCCACAATAATAATAGGGATAGAACTGTAAGGAAACGCTGTACTGATCGCCCTTAAGGAAGTAGTAATAACTCTTCTTCAAATGGTTGTTCATACAACACAGCTGTATTATTCCCACTGTCGTCATTATTAGTCCTGTACCCCACATCGACATAAACACCAAACCACCCTCAAAGTCTTTGGTCCATGAACTGTTGATGGCAAGACCTATAGCACTTAAAGGAATTCCTGCTGATACAAGAACCAGCCCTGAGAATAAATTTGCACGATATTTTCGATATTCTTTATATGCCATACTATTCACATCCAAAAAACTTCCGTTTTCCTCTACAACCCATTCTTCGTAAGCTTTTAAGTATAAGTCTACCTTGGCCTTGTCGTTGGCCACCTCTGCTTTGGACACGTCCCCTGCAGGATCCTCGGTTTGCCGAGATATATTGTTCTCTGATAATTGTGGGGTTAGAGGCTGGACCAGTGCTGTGGACGGGAGATTGGCGGATTCAATGCTCTCTTTAGGTTGTGTAGGCGTGTCGGCACTGATTGTTTTTTTTGCAAAGGATAACATCTTGTTTAGTGCCTTATCCAATGTCCCTGTCAGAATTGGAATGGAAGTAAAATTGTTGTCTTCCGCATCCCCGGATTCGTAAGAAGTTTTGGTGGTCACATCTACAATTCTGGTGGCAATATAAAGATAGTGGTCTATGATTGTGACACTTACCACACACACTTTTTGTGCGCCATACCCTGCACCAAGTTCTGCAATCTGGCCATCCGCCACCTCTCCCGACTGCTGCATGTTCTGCTCGTTTTGGATTTCTTTCAGAAACTCACCGGAACGTTCAATTAGCCGATAATTACCTTCTCCTGTAAGCTTAGTGATGGTTTTGTTTTGCACCACTGTTAGCAATGATGTGGAAAGCGGCTGGTCGTTTTGAATACCAGTGGCATATACAGCCAGGTTGTAACGCTCGTTGTCGCCAGTGGCTTGGGCGGAAGCAGAGTCTGTCCAACTCGTCAATAAGAGGGCTATTAAGATAAACACACTTGTGATTATACATTTCTTGTTCATATCAGTTGAAATCTTATCAATTATAAATCGTAGTCAATAATCGTAAAGCAAGTGTTTTCTAACGACGGACTAAAACAATACGGAAACCGTAACGTTCGTCGTAGTTGCCAGGACTGTCACAGTTGCGGTGTGACACTTGGCATTCTGTTGCGTAGCTGCGCCAATCACCGCCACGAAGCACACGGAACGAGCCAGAGGAAGCACCACGAGGGTTTTGAGTGGGGGAAACAATATAGTAGTTTTTGTCGTACCAGTCTGCACACCACTCCCAAACGTTACCGCTCATATCAAACACCCCTAACTCATTTGGCTGCTTGGTGCCGACTTGTTGTGTGGATTTGTCGGAATTATCCTTATAATAGGCCACGTCCAAAATGATGTTGCTGCCAGCATACTTACACGACTTCGTTTTGTTGCCGCCTCGTGCCGCATATTCCCATTGTGCCTCTGTCGGCAGAGCAAACTGATAGCTGGATGGGAGTTTCTTGCGCAACAATTTGTTGAGCCGGTTGCAGAACTCGGTTACTTCGTAATAGTTCACATAGTACATGGGATAATGTGCCCCGACACCATACGTTGACCATTTGGTGCATGCCTTGTCCCGCTGTTGTATAATGGAGGTCCCCATCACCGCCTTCCATAGTTCCTGAGTCACCTCAAACTCCCCTATATAGAAATCGCTCACCTTGACACTGTGAACAGGTCTCTGATCCTCGCTGCCATTCTCATCGCCCATCTGAAATGTGCCTCCTTGTACAAAAACCATCTTGAATGTAACATCCTTCACTTCAAAGCTCTTATCGGAACTGACGGAAGGATTGATAGCAGGTGAAAAAGCCGCCGGTGCTTGATTTCTATACACATCGGAAGCATTTGCGCCAAGTAATTGGTCAATAGCAATGGACACTGTGGGTTTGATTTCCGAAACGCTGTAACTGTTGTTGTCCGCTTCCCCGGATTCGGAGGCAGTTTTAGTGACCACATCCACAATGCGGGCTGCAACATACAAGTAACTGCCACTAATGGAAATGCCCACCACACATATTTTTTCCGCACCATAACTGGCACCGATTTGTGAAATTTGGTCATCACGCACATCGCCTGAACCCTGAAATAGTTGCTCATTTTTGATCTGTTCCAGAAAATCATCGGAACGCTCAATCATTACATACTTGCCACTATTGATCAATTTGTTGGCAGCTGTGCTTTGTGCGATGGACATAATAGTACTCAGTTCATCCTGAATTCCCGTGACCGTTACATATACGGCGAGTTTGTGACGATAGCCATTCACGTTTTGCGCACATAAAGTGTGCCCAATGAGGGATAACACGAAGATGAAAAAGAATACTCTTTTCATACCATTATCATCCATTAATTATCAGAATCCCAACAACTTATCCAGTTCTTTCGACAATTCGTCCCCTCTCTTTTCCAACTCTTCCTTCACGGATTTCTTTACGGTTTGGTAAGCCATTTCTCCGTTGTACATAATCATCACCCTTACTTCATAATTTTTGTTCTTGTGTTCTCTGTAACATTCGATAACCGTTATTACTCGACCTATGGACTGGACAATGTACTGTTTGGAAACCTGTATAGCATTGGAGACAGCCACGGCTTCGTTTTTCCCCAATTCTTGGTTGGCTAACCGTTCTTCAATAATGGCTGCTACCTCGGTTTGGATATTGCCCGCAAGATCAACTCTTGCATCCGCCATGGCTTGCATTTTCGCGGCATCATAACTGGTACTGATGGCTTTGCCCTCACCTTTGATGTATTTGGGCATTCCGTTCTCGATGTCAAACTCATACTGCATTTGGAAGGATTTCTCAAGCTGCTTTTCGATGGGTAGCGCGCCAACAGAGACTTTCCAACCCTCTTTGGCATACTTCTTGGCCATCTTTTTGACCTCTTTCGAAACCTTCTCATCGCGTTCCTGCTTCACCAATTTTTGAATGGCTTTGCGCTCTTTGATGAAAGCTTTGTAGTCGTCTGCATTCTGGGCACTGGCAGCACCGAACACGAGCAAACTCATGAAAACAATCGCTAACTTTCTCATTTTTGTTCTTTTTTATGTCGTTCCGCGGACTCCCTGCACGGAACCTTGATTGTTGATTTCCCAATCGCGACATAAAAAAAGCGCGGGAATCTGAACTCATCGCTCATCCCGCGTATCAGGCCTTCGCATTGCCTTCCATCCGAGGATAAGCAATGCCGAAGCCCACGCTGTATGTATATCGAAACGAATATTGGGGAATATCCGTTTTATGAATATACAAACCATGGACATTGACCATTGCCTTATCATGCGGATGGATATTGAATTTGCGAAGTTCGATACGCCGCAGATAAGACGTTGACTCAACGCCTTTTATATGTCCGTCGCCCGCCCGCGTACTCGCCAAAAATAGTACGACGCTTGGAAACATCGCACCCTTGGGCTTCGGACGAAACGACACTGCAAAAATAACATTTTTTACATTGCGACATGTTGGGATGAAAAAATATTGCGCCATGGCGAGTCAGCGATTCCACTCATTGCATTCGCGAGTGTGACCCAAACATTTTCTGCGAAAATCCGATCCGAAAATTAACTATTCGGTCTCGAATTGTTAATATGATAATCATAGTTTGTTGAGAACCAGCGACAAATAAATTTTATGAAACTATTGACAAAAGTCTTTTCCTGTTGTATATTTGCAGATGGAAAAAACGGTTGTCCGCAGGAGTGTGGCAACACGCTGTTGTAAAGACGATGAAGCATCCTCTCTACGGGCAACCGTCAAATCACAACAAACAAAATAACAAATCAAAAACAAAAAAGTCATGGCAAAAAAAGCAAGAAGACAAAAATTAAAGAAAGCGAAGTTGCAGCAATCCGCGAAAGCAACAAATGAAAGCAAAAAGGGTCTCCCAAGCCTGAAAGAGACCGAAGAATACATCAAGAAGTACAACTTGGAGGTCATTAATCCGCTCTCCGACTTCGGGTTCAAACGGTTGCTTGCCTCCGAGCGAAACAAGGACATCCTCATCCACCTTCTCAATGCCTTCATTTCCGAGGACACTGGCATCATCACCGACATCACATACCTGCCTACCGAGTTGCTTGGCATCAGTGAAGAGGATAAGTACGTGCGGTTCGACCTTTACTGTAAAAATCAGGATGGCCGTCGCTTCATCGTAGAGATGCAGAACGGCAAGCAGCAACATTATGTTGACAGGTTGCGTGTATATACTAGTCTTGCCACCGTGCAGAACTGGGACAAAAAAGACAGGCATTACAAGCATGTACCACATGTATATTCCTTCAATTTAATGAGTTATAACATGCAGGAGTTCAAAGGGCGCAAGAGGTTTTTCTGGAAAATATACCATAAAGATGATGACAACAAAATTTTATCGAAAAATATTGTTTATTATTTCGTTGAATTAAGTAAATTTGCCGCGCAATTGGAGACGCTTGACATGAGCGACGAACGCAATCGTCTGCTTTACATGTTCACAAATGTGGTGTATATGCCGAAAAAGGAGATTGAAGTACTGACGCCCATGCAATTGCGTTTCTATGAGGAATGTCAAATTACAAATTTTACCGCTATGGAAAAGCAGGTCTATGTCAAAAGTTTGCTGGAGCACGAAGATGTTCAGGAGATGGTCGAATGTGAGCGCGAAGACGCGGAACATGACGGTTTTGAACGTGGGATGCGGCAGGGGATGCAGCAAGGACTTGTGCAGGGACGTCAAGAAATCCTACGCAAAATGCTCGAAAACGGTCTCGCTCCCGAGCGGGTGGCTGACATAACCGGTGTCGGGATGGACGAAATCCAGAATATGATGGAATGATATGTGGTCCCGCCGCATATAAAAACGCAGGGCTGCCGCATTGCGACAGCCCTACACGCATGGTTTCCGCGTTTTTCCGCGTTTCCGCGAATATTTCCGCGATTACTTTTCCAGTCGGATGCGGGCATCCACGGCGGTGACGTAGCGCGGGTTGCCTAACAGCGGGTTGAGGTCCATCTCCGCGATTTCGGGAGCGGCCTGCACCAGCGCGCTCACGCGGGCGATCTGGTCGGCGTAAAGGTCGAGATTCACAGGCTCCTGACCGCGCACGCCCTGCAGGATCTTGTAACCACGAAGCTTCGTGAGCATCTCCTTGGCCTCGGCAGCGGTGATGGGTGCCAACGCGCTCTGCACGTCCTTCAGCACCTCGATGAAGATGCCGCCCAAGCCGAAGAAAATCTGATGACCGAACTTGTCGTCACGGATGGCACCGATATAGACGTCCGTGCCGTCCAACATCGGGTACATCTCCACGGCGTAGGTCTCGGGGATGACAATCAAACGGTCGAACTCCTTGGCGACAGTGTCCAAGTCTTTCACTCCGAGGGTCACACCGCCCACGTCGCTCTTGTGCAACGGGCCGACAACCTTCATCACCAACGGCACGTCCTTGCTGCAGCCGACCTCCTTGGCGAATGCCAGGGCGTCCTCCTTCTTGGAGACCTCCACAGATTTCTTGCGGCTGATGCCGGCGGCGTCCAAAAGCTCGTTGTAGTCGGCAATTTCCATGTAACCGTCTTTGCAGCGATCGACGGTGGCGCGGATGCGGGCCACATCGACCTGCGGCAGCTCCACATGCTCGGGTTGCGGTTTCGGGGTGTTATAGACTTTCACGAGGGCATTGCCCAGGACGCACTCCTCGGGGAAGTTGATGCGGCCCTTGGCGATGAAGTCCTCGATTTCCTGCTTCACGTTGATAATAGACGGCAGAACCGGGAAGATGGGCTTCTTGCAGGTCTTCATCTTCTCGTCCAACAGGTCGTAAACCTCTTTGTTGCTGAACAATCCGGGGGAACCGAAGATGACCACGGAGAAGTCGATCTCGTCGTATTCGTTCTCGACCGTGTCGATGATGTAGCCGAGCTGTTCGGCCGTGCCGGTAGCCAAAAAGTCGATGGGGTTGCCCACGGAGGAGCCGCCGAACAACTTCGCCAAGAGGGCGGGGCTGGCGGGGTGATCCTTCAACGGGGGAACTTCAATGCCGCCGTTCGACAGCACGTCGGTGAGCATCACGGCCGGACCGCCGGCGTGCGTGATGACGGCGCAACGCTTGCCCTTGATTTCAGGGTGCATGAAGACACCGCAGACGGTGGTCAGCTCCTGACGGTTCTGACAGCGCACGATGCCCGCCTTTTGGAAAAGGGCATCCACGGCAGCATCGTTGGTGGCCAATGCGCCGGTATGTGAAGAAGCGGCACGGGAACCAGCGGCACTACCACCGCTCTTGATGGCGGCGATGTGGCAACCCTTGTTGATAAGGTTTCGGCTATGTTTCAGCAGACGCATTGGATCACCGATCTTCTCCATGTAGAGCATGATGACGTGTGAGGACTTCTCAGGATCGAAGGTCTCGTCCAAATGCTCGAGCACATCCTCGATACCGAGTTGCGCGCTGTTGCCCACGGCCCACACGCTGTTGAACTTCAGACCGTTGCTCATGCCGTATTCCTTGATGAACACAGCCGTGGCACCGGAACCGGTGATGAAATCGACACCCTTGGGGTCGAGTTTCGGGATCGGCGTGTCGAAGCAGCCGCTGTAGTTGGTGTTGAGGAAGCCCGTGCAGTTGGGGCCGATGAGCGAGCCACCGACACTGTTGATGGTGTCCACAATGTGTTTTTCGATTTCGGCACCTTCGTGGCTCTCTTCTGAGAAGCCAGCGCTGACGATGATGAAACCTCGGCAGCCTTTCTCCTTGGCCAGCACATCTACTGTCTGGGCACAGAACTTGGCCGCAATGCAGAGAATGGCACAATCGACCTGTGGGAGGTCATCGACCTTGGCGTAGCATTTCACGCCCTGCACTTCGGACTCCTTGGGGTTGACGGCATAGACATCGCCTTTGAACGCACTCTCCAAGAGGTTCTTCAAGGCCTTTCCGCCGGGTTTGTGAATGTCACTGGATGCACCGCATATCACGATGCTTTTCGGGTCTAATAATTTGGGGTTGATCATATTGGTTTACTGTTTACTGTTTACCGTTTACCGTTTACTGTTTACTGTTTACTGATTCAAAGTTCAAGGTTCAAGGTCTGTGGTTTCTCGCCAGTGCAACTGCTAACTGCTAACTATTCTTCGGATGTCTTCTTCGGTAATGTTCATTCGTTTCGTTGCCACCCCACATTGCGGCTGTCGCCTTATGTGGGGTTGTTAGCACTTCGTGCGTCTTGTCCCTCCGGGACTGCTCAAGGATTTATTTTCAATATCACATTGCCTTTTCCGTCACAACTGCTAACTACTAACTGCTAACTAACAAAGTCCCAGGTCTTTCTTCAGCGCGGCGATGCGGTCGGTCAGGATCGTTTCGGCCTCTTCGAGGGTTTGGTCGGCTTCGAGGGTCTCGCGGACACTGAAGTAGAACTTGATCTTGGGCTCGGTGCCGGAGGGACGCACGGTGACCTTGCTGCCGTCGGCGGTGACGAACTGCAGGACGTTGGACATCGGCAGTTCGATGCGGTCGCGGGTGGTGGAGATCATGTTGCAGGAGTGCTGTGCCTTGTAGTCGTAGGCTTTCAGCACCTGCTGGCCGCCGAGGGTCATGGGCATGTTCTCGCGCAGGTCGCTCATCCGTTTCTGGATGGCCTGCATTCCCTCTTCGCCGGGTTCCGTCAGGGAGACCATGTCTTCCTTAAAGTATTGATACTGACGATATAAGGCCTCCAATTGCTGGATCAGTGTGCGTTTGTGGACGCTCTTGTAGTAGGCGGCCATCTCGGCAATCAAGCAGCAAGCCGAAACCGCGTCCTTGTCGCGCACGAAGTCGCCGACGAGGTAGCCGTAGCTCTCCTCACCGCCGACGAGGAAGTTCTTCACGCCCTCGAACTCACGGATCTTCTCGGCGATGTATTTGAAACCGGTCAGCACGTTGAAGCATTCCACGTTGAAATCGCTGGCAACCTGTTCGATGAGGTCGGTGGTGACAATAGTCTTCACCACGAAGTTGTTGTTTTCCAGCGGGTTGATCTTGGTCTGCGACAGCACATAGTGGAACAGCAACGTGGCGGTCTGGTTGCCGTTGAAGAGTTGGTATTTGCCGCCCTTGCCGCGCACGGCGATGCCCACGCGGTCGGCGTCGGGATCGGTGGCCAACACGATGTCGGCTTTCACTTTCTTGGCTTCCTTGATAGCCAACTCCAACGCGGCGTGCTCCTCCGGATTCGGGGATTTCACCGTCGGGAAGTTGCCGTCGGTGACGGCCTGCTCCTTCACGATGTGCACGTTCTTGAAGCCGAAGTCCGACAATGCTTGCGGTACCACGGAGATGCCGGTACCGTGCAGCGGGGTATAGACGATGCAGAGGTCGGGGTTCTCGGCCACCACTTCGGGATTCAGCGACAGTCGTTTGATCAGCGTAAGGTACACGTTGTCAACGTCTTTGCCGATGGAACGGATGAGATCCGGACGACCGTCCCATTTCACCTGATCGACATCCTTGATCTTGTTGACCTCGGTGATGACGTTCTTGTCGTGCGGGGGCACGAGCTGACCGCCGTCGTTCCAATAGACCTTGTAGCCGTTGTATTCCTTCGGGTTATGCGACGCGGTGATCATGATGCCGGCGTTGCACTGCAGGTGGCGCACCGCAAACGAGAGCTCCGGGGTGGGGCGGAGCGAATCGAACAGATAGACCTGTATTCCGTTGGCGGCCAAGATGTTGGCGGCGATGCTCGCGAAGTCGGAGCTGAAGTTCCGTGAATCGAACGAGATGGCCACCTTGATGTCCTGCTTGAAGCACTTGATGAGGTAGTTGGCCAGACCTTGCGTGGCGAAGCCGACTGTGTATTTGTTCATGCGGTTGGTGCCGACGCCGAGGATGCCGCGCATGCCGCCGGTGCCGAATTCCAGGGTTCTGTAAAAGGCGTCCGACAAGGCTGCCGGCTCCTCCTCCTGCATCCGCAGGATCTCTTTTTTCGTGTTTTGGTCGAATTTCCCGGTCAGCCAGGAATCGATGTTCATTTGGGTGATGTCTTTTGCCATATTGGGTGATATTTTTAGTTCCAAGTTTCAGGTTCCATGGTTCAAGGTTCAAAGTTCAAGGTCAATAGGTTCTCGCCAGTGCAACTACTAACTACTAACTACTAACTGCGGGAGTCCAGCGCATGCAAAGCGAAGCAATATGCGCCGATGGCGGTGGCGCGGGAGGTGCCGAGCTGGGAGAGGGTGATGCCGAGACGTTTCTGCGTGTCGATGCGGACGCGCTCGCCGGTGCCGAAGATTTCGATCTCCTTGGTCTTGCCGTGGACGAATTGTTCGAACTCCTGCGGGTCTTCAAGGTTGTAGATATAAGAGGGCACACGCGGAAGGGTCTGTCCGCCGAGGGTGTGCATTTCGGTGCGGAGTTCCTTCAGCAGGGCGGGCAGGTAGAATTTCGCGGCCTTGCTGA
Source organism: Bacteroidales bacterium (assembly GCA_017962275.1). Taxonomy (GTDB): domain Bacteria; phylum Bacteroidota; class Bacteroidia; order Bacteroidales; family WCHB1-69; genus F23-D06. The sequence goes on along the minus strand of JAGCVQ010000070.1, from coordinate 44,232 downwards.
CCCCGCCGCCGAGCACGATGATACCGTCCAACATGCAGGCGGCATGCGCGATGGTGTAACCTGCTGCCTCCCCGAAACGTTCGAAGGCCTTCAGCGCGGCCTCGCGGTCACCTTCGAGGGTGCCGTCGGCGATGCGGTAGATGTCATAGGAATCTTTGTAACCGCCGGCATTGTCATCCTTCGCCAATTCGCGGTAGTAGCGCAGCACGGCGCGGAGCGAAACGCCTTCCTCGGCGATGAGTTCCTGTCCCCATTTGCTGGGCGAGCAGTAGATTTCCGAGCAGCAGTTATCGCCCATGAACATCTGGTCGTGGGTGGTGATGCCGATGCCGAAGCCCGTGCCGAGGATGAAGCCGATGAGGTTGTGGTACTCCTTCACGCCGCCGGCAGAACGGATTTTCTCGTTGAGCATTGGGAGTGCGCCCGCCAGCGCCTCGCCGTAGGTGAACAGGTCGGCGTCGTTGTTGATGAAGACGGGCAACCCGAACTGACGTTCCAGAAAGGCTCCCAGTGCGACCCCGCCCTCAAAGCAGGGGAAGTTGGTGAGCCGGTCGGGAAAGACACCGTTGGGATAGTCTGCCGGGCCCGGGAAGGCGAAGCTGATGGCCACGGGCTTCTCCGGGAGCTGGTCGATAATATGCTGGAAGCCAGTCCGCAAATCCTCCAAAAGCTGAGGGAGGTCGTTGGGGTGGGTGGGCAGTTCGAAAGTGTCGGTGACAGCCTCACAGCCGCGCATTGCCGAGAACCGGAAATGCGTGCCGCCGGCGTCCAATGTGATGACGGTGCGCGGGTCGTTATTGTACATTTTACGTAAAATTTTACGGGGCAAAGATACAAAATTTTTGGTTATAGTTGAATATCGGTCTGTATTCGTATTTTGTGTACCTTTGCCGCCTCGTAATTATCAAGATGAAGAAATACCTCGGACCCCTCAGCAAGGATAACCCGATTCTCGTGCAGACACTCGGTGTGTGCTCGGCGTTGGCCGTCACCGCGCAGCTCAAGCCCGCGGTGGTCATGGCCCTCTCCGTGACGGTGGTGTGCGCCTGCTCGAACTTCATCATCTCGTTGATACGCAATACGATACCCTCCCGCATCCGCATCATCGTGCAGTTGCTCGTGGTCTCCTTTTTCGTCATTCTCGTCGATCTCCTCCTGCAGTCGTATCTCTACGATGTGAGCAAGCTGCTGTCGGTGTTCGTCGGACTCATCATCACCAACTGCATCATCATGGGTCGTCTGGAGGCTTTCGCGCTGTCGCACAAGCCGTTGCCCTCGCTCATGGACGGACTGATGAACGGTCTCGGCTACGGGCTGGTGCTCGTCGTGGTAGCCTTTTTCCGGGAACTTTTGGGCTCCGGCACCCTCTGGAACCACCAAGTCGTCCCGGACAGCTGGTACGCCGCCGGCTACCTCAACAATGGCCTCATGATCCTCCCGCCCATGGCGCTGATTCTGATAGGAGTGATTATCTGGGCAAAAAACAGTGTTGCAATTAAGAATGCATAATGAAGAATGCATAATGAAGAATTAAGGATGTATGATGGTGATAATATTAAAAAATATTCCTTAAGCAGTCCCGGAGGGACAAGACGCGCGAAGCGCTAATAACCCCACATAAGCGACGGAGGAGCGCAGTGTGGGGTCTGTAAGAGGGGGTCCCGGAGGGACAAGACGCGCGTCGTAGAGACGCAAAATTTTGCGTCTCTACAATTAACCCCACATAAGCGACGTACGGAGCGCAGTGTGGGGCGAGAGACGAAGAAAGACAATAAACAAACGTGCAAACAGAGAAACATAGGGCAAATCGAAACCGGACGATCACCGTCCGGGAGGACGACCGTGCGCAGCTGGAACCGCTCATCACCGCGGCCGACGATCTGCGTTCCGGCTTCCGTGACGACCTGCTCGTCAACGGCGACCTCTATGATTGTCTTGACCTTATCCCCGATGGCTACTTCGATCTCGTCATCATTGATCCTCCGTACAATCTCGACAAGGACTTCCACGGCCGGAAGTTTTCCGCCATGAAGCCCGACGATTACGAAGCGTTTCTGCGCAGTTGGTTCGGCAAGGTTTGCGACAAACTCAGTCCGACGGGTTCGCTTTATATGTGCGGCGATTGGAAATGCTCTTCGTCCATGCAACGGGTTGTCGAAGAGCGGCTTACGATTCTGAACCGCATCACCTGGCAGCGCGAGAAGGGTAGGGGGGCGAAGTCCAACTGGAAGAACGGCATGGAGGACATCTGGTTCGCCGTGAAGGACCCGAAACACTACACCTTCAACGTGGATGCCGTCATGATGAAACGGAAAGTGCTGGCTCCGTACCGCGTGGACGGTCAGCCGAAAGATTGGGACGACACTGCCGCCGGCAAGTTCCGGATGACGCATCCCTCGAACTTCTGGGACGACATCAGCATCCCATTCTGGTCGATGCCCGAGAACACCGACCACCCCACGCAGAAGCCCGAAAAGCTTTACGCCAAGTTGATGCTGGCTTCCTCCAACCCTGGCGACCGCATCTTCGACCCCTTCTCCGGCAGCGGCACCTCCGCCGTCGTCGCCAAAAAGCTCAACCGCCACTTCTGCTGCATCGAAATCAACCCCGAATACTGCCTCTGGTCCGCCAAACGTCTCCTCCTCGCCGAATCGAACCCCGCCATTCAAGGGTATCGCGACGGCGTATTTTGGGAAAGAAACACAATGAAGAATGAAGAAATGAAGAATGTATAATGAAAGATATTATTAGAACCTTTTTCCTTAAACAGTCCCGAAGGGACAAAACGCACGAAGTGCTAATAACCCCACACAAGGCGATAGCCGCAGTGTGGGGCCTAACCCTGTAACCGTGTAACCCCTTAACCCCTATGATAGAACTATTCGTCCGCTCCGTCTTCATCGACAACATGATCTTCGCCTACTTCCTGGGGATGTGTTCCTATCTGGCCGTCTCCAAGAACGTGAAGACCGCCTTCGGGCTGGGCTTGGCGGTGTGCTTTGTGTTGACGGTCACCGTGCCCGTCAACTACTTGATTGACAAGTATCTGCTTCGCGAGGGGGCGCTTACGTGGCTGAGCGGGCGCTTTGCGACCACCGATCTCTCGTTTCTGTCGCTGATCATCTTCATCGCGGTGATTGCAGGCATTGTGCAGTTGTTGGAGATGGTCTTCGAGCGGTATCTCCCCGCGTTGAACATGGCGCTGGGCATCTTCCTGCCGCTGATTGCCGTCAACTGCGCCATCCTCGGCGGTTCGCTCTTCATGCAGGAACGGAACTTCCCCACCGTGGCGCACAGTCTCTCTTACGCGGTCGGTTCGGGCGTGGGTTGGCTATTGGCCATCACCGCCTTCGCCGCCATCCGCGAACGGCTCAAGTACGCGAAAATCCCGCCCAAACTGCAAGGCAACGGCATCGCGTACATCATCACGGGACTCTTGGGGATGGGATTTATGGCCTTCCTCGGAATGTAATTCGTAAGTTAGCAGTTAGTAGTTAGCAGTTAGTAGTTGAGATGAAGAAATGATAGAATAATTCCTTGAGCAGTCCCGGAGGGACAACATTTTAATAACCCCACATAAGCGACGGAGGAGCGCAGTGTGGGGTCGGAAGAATAAGAAAGAAAAATGAAATGACCATACTGACAATCATAGCGGCCATCGTGATCTTCCTGGTAATCATCTGGTTATTAGTGGGTTTGCTGTTGTTCGCCCGTAAGAAGATGATTCCTGGGGGATCGGTGAAGATCAGCATCAACGGGAAGAAGGAGATTGAACATGAGCGCGGATGTACGTTGTTGCAGGCGTTGGCCGACGGGAAGGTGTTTGTGCCGTCGGCGTGCGGCGGGGGCGGATCGTGCGGTACGTGTCGGGGCAAGGTGCTTTCCGGCGGCGGCGAGATCCTGCCCACCGAGTTGGCGCACATCTCCCGCAAGGAGGCCGCCGACCATTACCGGCTTTTCTGCCAGGTGAAGGTGCGCGAGGACATGGAGATTGAGATTCCCGAGAGCTTCTTCGGCATCAAGAAATGGGAGTGTACCGTCGTTTCCAATCGCAATGTGGCCACCTTCATCAAGGCGTTGGTGCTGCAACTGCCCGACGGCGAGGTGATGGATTTTCGTTCCGGCGGCTACATCCAGATCGACATCCCCGCCTGCACGGTCAATTTCAGCGATATGGACATTGAGGAACCCTACCGCGCCGATTGGCAGAAGATGGGGCTTTTCGACCTGCGGATGAAGAACGGAAGTCCCACCGTGCGGGCTTATTCGATGGCCAACTATCCGGCGGAGAACGGCATCGTGATGCTCAACGTGCGCATCGCCACCCCGCCGTTCAACCGCAAGAAAGGCCGCATGGAGAAGGTGAATCCCGGCGTGGCGTCATCGTTCATCTACAGTCTGAAGCCCGGCGACAAGGTCTTTGTGTCGGGACCTTACGGCGACTTCTTCGTGGAGGACACCGACCGCGAGATGATGTTCATCGGCGGCGGCGCGGGTATGGCGCCCATGCGTTCGCACATCTTCGACCAGTTCAAGGTGAAGGGCACGCGGCGGAAGACCACCTTTTGGTACGGCGGTCGCTCGCGCAAGGAGCTGTTCTACATGGACGAGTTCGAGCAACTCGCGGCGGAACACGACAACTTCGAGTTCCACATCGCCCTCTCCGACGCGCTTCCCGAGGACAATTGGACCGGTCCCACCGGCTTCATCCACAACGTGATTTTCGAGCAGTACCTGAAGTCGCACCCCGCCCCCGAAGACATCGAATACTACATCTGCGGTCCGCCCCTCATGCTGCAGGCCGTGCTGAAGATGCTCGACAGTCTGGGCGTCCCGAAGGAGATGATCCATTACGATGACTTCGGGGGGTGAGGTGTTACCCCCACCCGGCCTCCCCTTCTCTATGTTATTTTACCCCCACCCCGCCTTCCCCAAATGGGGGAGGAGTCCACCGACTGCAATGTGAGGAACTGTTAGGGGTAATCGGGACCACCACTCTCCATTTTGGAGAGGAGCTGGGGAAGAGGTCAACCTTTACTCCCTCCCCGGTGCCATACTGATGTATCGCCATACCCATAGTGTTGCCATAGTGTTGCCATAGTGATGCCATACTGATGCCATACTCTTAAGTATGGCTACACTATGGCTACAGTATGGCAACAGTATGGCATCTCCTTGGGAACCCCTTGCCAAGGGCGATGGAACGTAGGGAATAAAATGTATCTTTGCGGCCGTGAACAGTTCTAAAACAGATAGCGATGGCAAGAATCAACCAAGTTGGCCCCGGTCAGATGACATCCGGAACTGTCGGCGGCCTCACAAAGATTATTGATTTCAGTGTGCAAAGAGACATTTTTTGTATTTTTGCCGTGTAGATGTAATTTGTCTGTATGTTGTTCACCAGCTACGAACTCTTTTTCACCATTATCCTCTTCGTCCTCCTGTTTGTGTTCTGCAGGTGGATGATCAAGAGGAGTTGGCTCGACAATTTGCTGCTGGTTGGGGGCAACATCCTGATACTGACGCATATCGTCTCTTGGAAGTCGCTGTTCCTGCTCTCGCTGCTGGCCCTGTTGGCCTACGGCGCGGGGCTCCTGCTCCAGAAACGCAAATCCGGATGGGTGCTGGCGATGGCGCTCTCCCTGCTGATTCTCCTCTTCTCCGTCCGCAACTACTCGCTGGTGCAGTCGTGGCTTGGCAGCTGGTGGACGGACATTCTTGGCAAGCACTTCCTTTCGGTGGAGAAAATCGGGCTGTCGTACATCCTGTTCCGCCTCGTCCACTGGCTGGTGGAGAGTTACAAAGGCACCCTCCGCAGCCGTGATTTCCTGACCTTCCTCAACTACCTCTTCTTCTTCCCGACCTTCATGGCCGGTCCCATCGACACGTTCAACAACTTCCACTACTGGCTGACCACGACCCGCGTGCGTTTCAACCGGCGGATGCTGATGGCCGGCGTGGGCAGAATCTTCATCGGGGCGGTGAAAGCCCTGCTGATCGTGCCGTTGATAAAGCCGTATGCGATTGACTATGAGGTGCTTCTGCCGAATCTCGGGCCGTGGGGCGCAGTCTGCTCGGCGGCGCTGCTCTATTCGCTTTACATCTACATCGACTTCTCCGGCTATTGCGACATGGCCATCGGCATGGCCTACATGATGGGCGTTCGAACCCCTGAGAACTTCGACAATCCGTACTTTTCCACCAATATCTCGGAGTTTTGGAAGCGTTGGCACATCACGTTCTCCACTTTTTTGCGGATTTATGTTTTCAAACCGGTGATTTCGCTGCTGAACCGACTGCCGATTGCCCGATACCGGATGGTGGTCTCGGTCACAGCCTACCTCGTCACCTTCCTCGTCTGCGGCCTCTGGCACGGCAGCACCGTCAACTTTGTGATCTGGGGTCTCTGGCATGGCGTGGGACTCTCTGTATATAAGCTCTTTACGTACGGAAAACCCGTCAAGGGGATGACCAAACTGCGGAAGGTGTCCGGCATCGTTGGCACGTTCCTTTTCGTGACTGTCGGCTGGGTGTTTTTCAACTATCCTCTCGATAAATTGTGGATAATGTTCAAGTTGTTGTTCGGATGAAAAAGCTCTATACATTGAAGAATCTGGCGTGGATAGGGGTGACGGCACTCGTGGCGCTCCTTTTCTGGATGACGGTTGCCTGTCTCATCCCGTCGTTCCATGCTTCAGGGCCGGACCGACAGCTCTACACGATTCGTCATCAGGATCTTCGGGACAATAACCCGCTATATACCAATTTGTTGCTGAATAGTATTAAGGAGAACGACGGTTATTTGGTGTTGGGCACGTCCGAGAGCAATCCCCGCAACAAAGGCAACTACTACGATTTTCTGAATGCCGACACCTCACTGTCTTGCCGCTTTTCGGTGATTGCCGGTGCCGGCAGAACCGCGTGTACGTACTTTCCGTTGATTCTGGGGAATGACAATATCAAGAATGTCAAGGTGTTGTACTATATCAACCCTTCGTATTGGTGCGGGAAACTCGCCACGGGCAATCTGGATTATTTCCACCGTTATGTTTCCTATACCGCCTATCGGAAAGCGAATCAGGATGACAATCAAGAAGTTAACAGTGTCTTGAAGACCAATCTGAAGCCAGTGATCTGGACGGAAAAACTGAACGATGGGTTGGAATACTGGGTGGACCGGATCCGCAGAAAATACTATCAGGATCTGATTTTTGACTTCGATTCTTCGAGATTTTACGCTGGTCTGACGTTGATACAACCGCAGAAGGCGTATGTTTCCGCCGCTTCCGTGCCGAAACCGGACAGTAGCCGTTACCAATATGCCCTCAATGTCGCGAAAAGTTTTGATGTCCATTCCTACACGTTGCATCCGCATCCCGAGGAGGAGTACCGCTACGAGGAGCTGCGCACGATGATTCGTCTGTGCAAGGTGCGGCAGGTGGACATCACGTTCGTGGTCGGACCGTACAACCAAATTGCTTTCGCGAAAGTGCATCCGGAGGACTTGCCGAAAATCCAGCAGATTCCGGCGAACATTCTCCGCATTTTGGAAGAAGAGAATGCGCAATACATCGACTGTTCGGATCTTTCGACCGTGCCGGGCGTGTTTGAGGACTGGCAGCATCACACCAGTTACGGGGCGACTTTTATCTATCAGAAAATCAAGGAGTATGTTTTGGAAAAAGAGAATCGTTAAAGTGTTGATAGTCACGGCGGTGTTTGCGTTGATGCTGCTGTTGCTCACGGTCCGTTCCGAGGGCGACATTTCCTGTCTTTACACTACGTTTTAGCCGAAAAAAGTATACTTTTGCACATTGTTTCATCTATAGCGGCGTTGGTATGAAAAAACGGAAGATAACGCGAGAGAAGTGGACGGCGAGCATTATGAAAAGTGCTCTTATCGCTCTTTTTATGGCTTGGGCGGCAGGCGGTTTGTTCGCTCAAACAGACCGGTTGGTCAACATCAGCTACGACCCGAAGTCCGATTCGGTTTTCTTTGCGAAGATGCAGGAACGGATGGCCGATATTCGCCGGAAGGAGCATCGCCCGACGGTGGCGCTCGTGCTGGCGGGCGGCGGCGCGAAAGGGGCTTCGCACATCGGGGTGCTGAAGTACATCGAGGAGAAGGGTATCCCGATTGATTTCGTGGCAGGCACCAGCATGGGGGCACTCATGGGCGGTCTCTACGCCATGGGTTATTCGTCCATGGAAATCGACTCCATCGTGCGCTCCATCGACTGGAACGTCATGATGAGCGACAACATCCCCATGGACTTCTACACCTACACCCGCAAGATGTACAAGGGAACCTACTGTATTGATGTCCCTTTTACGGAACTGGAGTTTCTGAAAAGCCTTCCGTCAGGTTTCCTCTATGGTCTTAACATCTATAATATGCTGAGTGCGTTGTCGGTCAATTATCAGCAAGACATGGACTTCATGGATCTGCCGACGCCTTATTGCTGTGTGGCCACGGAGATCGTGACCCAAAAGGAGAAGCATTGGACATCGGGACCGCTGATCGAGGCGATGCGTTCTTCCATGTCGATCCCGGGCTATTTTCAGCCGGTGCGTGTCGATTCCATGATTCTCTCCGACGGCGGCACGAAGAACAATTTCCCGACGGACGTGGCGGTGGCCGCCGGCGCCGACATCATTATCGGAGTGGAGATGACCATGCCCCGCGACTATCAGAAAGTGAACAATGTGGCCGACATTCTGATGCAGACGGCTCAGTATTCGGGCGGTTTGGAAGCGCACAACCGCAATGTGGGGAACGCCACGGTCTATATCACGCCCGACATCTCGGGCTTCGGGATGCTGAGTTTCGGCACGGAGGAGATTGCCACACTGATTCAGCGCGGATATAAAGAGGCTACCAAGCACGAGCGCGAGCTGGACAGTATCGTGCAACTCGTGGGCAACACCGGCCGCGAGTTACACAAACCAAAGGCCGTCAATACAGGCGAGACGGAGGTGAAAATCACGGGTGTGGATTACGAAGGTGTGAGGGAGGTGGAAGAGGACTACATCGACCGGAAGGTCCGCGTCAAATTAAACGAGTATTATGACAAGAAGGACTTGGAACTCTTCCAAGCCATCGTTTATGGTACCATGGCCTTTTCGAAGGTGACCTACCGGTTGGAAAGCGACGGGTCCGATGGCTACAAAGTGATCTTCCACTGCGAGAAACGTCCGCCCAACTCCATTGGCGTCGGACTGCGGCTCGATTCGGAGGAGTGGTTCTCTGCCCTCATTAACCTGGGTATTGGCAGGAACAAGCTTTTCGGCTCCCTGTTCGACGCCACGGTACGGCTCTCCATGTCGCCATACTTGAAAGTGGAGTGGTACTACTTGCCGAAGAGGGGTCCCAAGTTCGGCGCATCTTTCAAAACCCTCTATCGCAATATGCTCGGCACCGAGGACCATCAGTACAATTTCCAATATCATGAGCAACTTTGGCGCAATGAACTGAAGGTCTATATCGCGGGCACGCGGTGGAGCCAAGTCGATTTGAATATGGGAGTCCGCTTGGAATACATGCCCTACCGAAAGGAAATACGTCCGAAGATGGACCCCGTCCAACCCTCGCCCTGGAATTGGAAGAACATTTTCCCGTACGTCTATCTGAGATTTATCTACGACCATGAGAATAGCCGCTATTTCCCCGACAACGGCTTTCGGGTGAAGGCCTCGTACGACTATGATTTCGACAGGACCCACTATGCGGCGGCCAGTGTGCATGGCGTCATACCGTGCTGTAACTTCTTCGCCATCCTGGCTTCGGCCAACGGGCGTTATATCTTCGGCGAGGAAAACGAAAACTCCTTTATGGCCAACTATGCTGGCGGGACTATGCCCGGTCGATATTACGACCAACAGATACAATTCATCGGTTATAATACTGTGCGGGCTTGCGAACGATTGTTGACCACCATTGATTTGGAATTGCGCTTCAAGGTAGGTAAGAAGATATATTTGTCGATGATTGGGGCGGCCATGCATGATGGCGCCTCCCTCAAAAAAATGGCATCTCCCGTTTATGCGGCGGGTTTGCAATTCGGATACAATGGCAAAAGAGGGCCGATCATGGCGAACCTCCATTGGAACAGTGCCTTCAACAAGGTGGGGTTCTATTTCAGTGTAGGATACGATTTTTAGAGTTTAGAGTTTAGAGTTTAGAGTTTAGAGTTTAGAGTTTAGAGAAAGCCATCTTTGGAATTATGAATTGTGCATTGTGAATTTTTGTATTTTTGCCGTCTGATTTAACAAGTTTAGACGATGGAAAACCAATCCAACCAAGCCACCAAAAAAGGGATCATCCTGCTGCTCGGGATTATTATCGGGCTGCTGGCCGGTGTGCTGGTGGCCTTCATCGTGGAAAGCAAAATCCGGCCCAAGTCCACTTCAGTGGTGAAAGTGGTTCCCTCTGAGCCGTCGGGCGACAAGGATACGGTGTATAAATATATTGTACACCAATATCAGAATAGTCCTGACGCGGCGGAGGGCGAGGCTTTCGTCGATTCCTTGCAAACGGACTCGCTGTTTATGGAGGAAAGTGCTATGAATCTGATGCTGGACGAGGAGGATGAGGCGTATGAGGATTTGCGCAGCACCACCGTGTCATCCGAGAAATTGATTTCCCGCCACGAAGCCCCCATCCTCTATTTCGACTCCCACAAGAACGCCATGGAGGCTCCTGAAAACGCCCCGAAATCCATCGAAGTGCAGTTCTGGAGCACCCCCATCCAAAACAAGATTGTCTATCAGTTTGATAATAATGTACTGAAAATCAAAGGGCTGAAGATGGATAACGCTTATGTTATCCACTACAATAACCGTTATTATCTGCAAAGCGACCGCCAGGTGTTTCAGATTCAGCCGACCACCGACTATAAGCGCCTCACCGAAATCCACGATGCGCCGTTTATGTAGTTGGGTTTATGGTTTAGGGTTCGAGATTTCGGGGTGTAGAGACGCGAAATTTTGCGTCTCTGCGACTGCCTTTTGCCTTTTGCCTTTTAAAGTTTCACTACTTTTCGCGTGAAGACTCCCGACCGAGTGTGTACGGTCATGAGATAGATGCCGGCGGAAAGTTGGCTTGTCTGGATGGTGACTTCTTGGTTGTCATTGTATTCAGAATGTACAATCCGGCCTTCCGCGTTACGTATCTCCACGAATTGGATGGGCTCGGTGCAGGATAGGGACACGTGGTCGGAGGCGGGGTTCGGCCAAAGCGAGAGAGCATCGCTGTTGTGGCTGTCAATGCCGACATGTCCGGCGGAATAGTCGATGTCGAATCCGGCGTCCCGGCCGGCTTCGTCGGTCTCGAACACGAGGCACAGCCGGCGCGTGTCAACGACGAAGTTCGAGTCGCTGATGTGGCCCGTGAGCGAGAACATGTAGTTGGCGTTCGTGACAAGGTTGTTGTAGAAGTGGAGGTAGTCGTGACCCTCTTCCAGATCAAGCGAGTTGATATGGAAGTGGGTGGCGGAGTAGCTGGAGTTGAGCATTAACCGGAACTTGCAGGAAGTGAAGTTGTTATAGAGGGCGTCGCCGCTGCCGTCGGAGAGATTGCCGGTGGCGGCGGAGAACATGTTCGTGCCGTCGCAGAATACCGTCCGGTGTGCCGTGTAGTGCGCCCGGAAACCTTCGCTGGCGGTAGTGTGCGTGACGAGCCGGACAGTGTAGCTGGGGGTGTTTTGGTTGAGGGATAAGGAGCCGGTGTCGGCGGTGATTGCTTGGGGTGTTGTCATGTCGGCGGAGCTGGAGACGTACAGGGTGTCGCCGGCAGCAATGTTGTAGTCAATCTTCAGGGAGATGCTCTCCAAGTTGTACGATTCAGGGGAGATAACCCACGTGTAGTCCATGCCGGGCGCGCAGGTCTCCCACGTCTGGCTGCCGTCGGTGAAGGTGCCCTCGTCGGCGGTCAGCATCAGCGTGTCGGTCAGCGGCTGCGGGGTGGGGTAGGTGTACTGCGTGGTGTCGGGATAGGCGTTGATGATCAGCTCCTGCGCGAGATTGAAGTTGCTACTGCCCACGAACAGCGAGTTGGTGTAGTAGTAGTTGTCCATATAGCCGCTCCATCCGAAGTTGAAATGGAAGAAGTAGTTGCTATCGACCGTTCTGTAGCCGTCGCAGATGAAGCCGTGGCCGTTGATGTTGGGCACGCTCCAGCCGGCGTAATACATCGGAATCCGGCGGCTCAAGTGACTGACAATCACGCTGTCCCAGTTGAGGTCGGTGGAGTCGCGGTAGAGGTACTCGGTTTCGGGGGAGAATTTGAAGTAGGTGCGCAGTACCCGTGCCGCGCTGTGGTTGTACATGCCGGAGCCGTTAGGGCCGTACACCATATCGACGCCCACGCCGCAGTGGTAGATGAGCTTGCATATCTCCGGGTTGATTTGGCTGGGCTTGTCGCACATGGCGTTGTAGTCATAAGTGGTGTTGCCGTAATCAGCCGACTGAACGCCATAGTTGGCATCGGTGTAGGAGTAGCTGCCGGTGCCGGTCTGGGGGAAACGGAAGTAGTAGAGAAGCTGTCCCATGGCCGTGGCCACGCAACCGGTCACCGTGCGGCCGTTCTGTCCGTTCAGGTCTCGGGGACAGTAGTAGTTGTAGTATTCACCCTGGTCCCATTGCGAGAGCATCAGCGGTTCCACCTCGTCGCCAGAGCGGAACGCGGGGGCATCGGAAAGGATGTCTTGCCAGTATTCAACATATTGTGGCTGAGAGATTTGGTCTCTCCGTATCTGTTCGATTTGGTTTGCGTAGTGGTTGATCCACATCTCGAACGGCGGCACCACGTCGCTGTCGTTGTAGAGTTGGTGGTCGGAGAAGGAGAGCACCGGCATCACGTTCTTGTCGCCGGAAACCACCACGAAGCCGTTCTCCGCATTGAAGATGTAGAGCGCGGGGTTGTGCACATCGCCGATGGTCTTGGCACAATTCACGAGGGTCTTGCCCTGGCTCGCGAGGAATTTCTGCGCCACCGTGGCGGCCTCCTGTTGGGAAACGGGCTGCGCGACAGCCAACAGACTAAGGGTCAGACAAATCAGAAATAGGTATGTTTTTCTCATATAGGTGTTTTTTTTCAAATTGAATCCGCGAAGATACACATTTTTTGAATTGATAATGGATAATTGATAATTATCCTGAGAGGTCGAACCGCCTTAGGCATACCACCGTGTAACCATCTGACCGAGTAACCCGAAAAAAATTGTATCTTTGCCGTTTTGATTAAAATCGCAGAATTGATGTTGAACTAACCCACTAACTTCAATAACCTATAACCCATAACCAATAACCATTAGAATGGAAAAACGTTTTTGGAACGAATATCAGAAAGAGATTGCAGACGACCACTTCTTCTACGAGCGGAGCTGCATCCGGCAGACCTTCTTCCCCGGTTCGGAGGCGGCCTTCCTGAACATCATGCGCAATGACCTCGGGAAGGACATCTACGACTCCTCGCACCAGCACACCTGTTCGGGCATCGGTTACCACTCTGACGTGGTGCCGTTCGAGACGACCATGACCATCGTGGCGCGGCTCTTCTCGCTGATGACCGAGCGCGGCTACAAGAATTATGTGCCCTCGTGCGTCACCTCCTTCGGCGTGATGACCGAGCTGATGGAGAAATGGCACGAGCAGCCGGAGATTTTGGAGAAGGCCCGCGAGTATCTGATGAAAGCCACGGGGCGCACGTTCGAGATTCCAGAGAACATCGTCCACCCGTCGGACCTCATCTTCAAATTCCGCTTCGATTTGAAGGAGAAGATGAAGTACCAGCTCGTTAACCGCTTCACGGGCAAACCGTTGCGTGGCGTGGAGCATATCGGCTGCCACTACGCCAAGATTTTCCCGAAGCACGGTATCGGCAACGCGGAGTTCCCCTACGTGCTGGCCGGCATGATCGAGGCTTGGGGAGGCGAGGTGGTCGATTACCCCGAACGCCGTCACTGCTGCGGTTTCGGCTTCCGCCAGTACCTTGTACAGGAGAACCGCGGCTACTCCATCGCCAATTCGAAGAAGAAGTTCGAGTCGATGGAGCCCTACGAGCCCGACTTCATCCTCACCAACTGTCCGGGTTGTGGCATGTTCCTCGACAAGTGGCAGTACACCATCGCCGAGATGGAGCACAAGACCTACGACAAGGACGGCTACGGCATCCCCGTCTTCACCTACGAGGAACTGACCGGCCTGCTGTTGGGCTACGATCCGTGGGTGCTCGGTCTGCAGATGCACCAGGTGCAGTGTGAACGCCTCCTCGACAAGATCGGCATCGCCTACAACCCCGACGACAAATACCGCGGCGCCTCCGGCAAGGTGCTGAGAGCGCCGGAGAAACCGGAAGTGCTGAAGGTGTAACGAGTTAGCAGTTAGTAGTTAGCAGTTAGCAGTTACGAGCGACCCCAATTCCCCTTCTTTTAGAAGGGGTGCCCGAAGGGCGGGGTAGTAATATAAAACAGCTTCCTTGAGCAGCCCCGTAGGGGCAAGACGCGCGAAGCGCAATTAACCCCACATAAGGCGAAGCCGTAATGTGGGGTCATCAGGAAAAAACAAAATGAATATGAAAAACATCGCAATCATCGGCGCCGGCCCGGCCGGCATAGAAGCCGCCTCCGTGCTGGCGAAACAACATCAGGTGACCCTCTTCGAGAAAGAGGAGAAACCGCTGTGCAATATCCGCGACAAGGCCTTCCTCTTCCCGGACTTCAGCTCCGCTGATGAGCTGGCCGACAAGCTGGAAGCCAAGTTGCAGCATCCTAACATCACGTTGAAGATGTCCACTCCCGTGGCGACATTGAATCGCGCCGAGAACCAATGGATGGTCTCCACTGCGGCAGGGGAAATGTACCCCTTCGATGCGGTGCTGCTGACCACCGGCTACAAGGTCTTCGACGCGCACCAGAAGGAGGAGCTCGGCTACGGCATCTACAAGGGTGTGATCACCTCGCTGGAGATGGAGAAGATGATCAAGGAGAACCAGGTGCGCAACATCATGAACGAGGTTCCGAAGCAGATCGTCTTCCTGCAGTGCGTGGGCTCCCGCGACGAGAAATCGGGCAACCACTACTGTTCGAAAGTCTGCTGCGTGACCGCCGTGAAGCAGGCCATCGAGGTGAAGAAGCAGCATCCCGAGACGGATGTCTATATCTTCTACATGGACCTGCGCATGTGGGGCCAGGGTTTCGAGGAGATGTACCGCGAGGCGCAGGAGAAGTACGGCGTCAACTTCGTGCGCGGACGTATCTCCGAGGCGGCCTCCACCTTCGATAACCGCGTGCAGATCAAGGCCGAGGACACGCTGATGGGCAATCCGATGACGATGAACAGCGACCTCCTGGTGCTGATGGTCGGTATGTGCGCCTCCGAGGGCACCGCCACCCTGTCGAAATCCGCCGGCATCGACGGTCTCTACCGTTTCGCGCAGAGCCTCTCGCCGCACACCGAGGACAACCTCACCACCCAGCCGAATCTGTTCGTCGCCGGCGCCTGCAAACGCCCGATGAGCATCAACGACACGATTCAGGACGCGAGAGCGGCCGCGCTGGCAATGAGTAGTTAGCAGTTAGCAGTTAGTAGTTAGCAGTTAGTAGTTAGCAGTTATAACGAACCCCAAAATAATATTATACTACTTCCTTAAGCAGTCCCGGAGGGACAAGACGCACGAAGTGCTAATAACCCCACACAAGCGACGAAGGAGCGCAGTGTGGGGCCGAAAGACGAGGAAGGAAACATATCTCAGTAACCCCACACAAGGCGAAGCCGCAGTGTGGGGGCAAAAAGAACGAAATTATGAGAAAGATCCTAAAAACACTAATGATAGTATGTTGCTGCATCGCTGCAACGGCCCAAACCAACTACACCTTCATCACGCACCACAACGTGGTGAAAGACAGCTACAACTTTTGGGTTTCCGTGCCGGACACGTATGACGAGAAGGCTGGGGACATGCCGGTGGTGCTGTTCCTGCACGGCGCGAGTCTGCGCGGCACCGACCTCAACCGCGTGCGCCGATACGGTCCGCTGGATGCCATCTCGATGGGCCGCGACATCAACGCCATCATCATCGCCCCGCAGAATCCCGGCGGCGCGTGGAACTCCTACAAGGTGTTGGATATCCTCAACTGGGTGTGCAAGCAATACGCCGTCGATACCAACCGTATCTATCTGATAGGCATGAGCTTGGGCGGTTTCGGTACGATTGAGTTCTTGGCCAACCATGCGGAAAAGATAGCCGCTTCGATGGAACTGTGCGGCGGCACCATCCGCAAAGACCTCTGCAAGCTGAATCTGGTGCCGCTGTGGATCATCCACGGCACCGCCGACAAGGCCGTACCCGTTTCCCGTGCGCAAGAAATCTACGAGTCGATGAAGAAGTGC
Source organism: Bacteroidales bacterium (assembly GCA_017962275.1). Lineage (GTDB taxonomy): Bacteria > Bacteroidota > Bacteroidia > Bacteroidales > WCHB1-69 > F23-D06. Next base: position 27,843 of record JAGCVQ010000070.1, on the reverse strand, counting down.
GGTCCTACCGACCTGCTGCGTCTTGACAAATGGCCGGGCGTCAACCACGGCGACTTGGCCCGTCTGTTCTACCTCAAGGAGACCTACGACTGGCTCTTTTCGCACTCAAAGGCCGACAATCCGCGTCAGGTCAACAAGGAGATCAAATTAGTGAAAGAGGATATGTCCCGTGCCTACAAGGACATCACTCGCGGCTCCAATGTGATTACGGTAAAGAATTACACCCGAAAGAAGATTCAGGACACCACCGACATGCGCCGCGCCGATGATGACGACGATGAGGTGGGCAATAACGATGGGGCAAAAACGGACGTGAAGCCCGAGGCTCCCGCCAACACGCAGACGGTGCAGAAACCGGCCGCGAGCACGCAGCCTGCCAACAAGCCTGCCTCCACCGCGAAATACCACACCGTGAAACAGGGCGATACCCTCTACGCCATCGCGAAGAAGTACCACACCACGGTGGACAAGATATGCAAGCTGAACAAGATCAAGGAGACGACGATCTTGCAGATCGGGAGAAAGTTGAGAGTGAAGTAGTTAGCAGTTAGCAGTTAGTAGTTAGCAGTTACGGGTAACCCCAATTCCCCTCCTTTGGAGGGGTGCCCGAAGGGCGGGGTGGTAAGATAACCCCACACAAGGCGAAGCTGCAGTGTGGGGGCATAGACGAAAGAAGATAGAGATATGAACGAAAACATCAATAATGTCAAGCGCCGTTTCGGCATCATCGGGTTCGACCCCGCGTTGGATCATGTCATCGACGTGGCCATGCAGGTGGCCGTGACCGACCTGTCGGTGCTGGTGACCGGTGAGAGCGGTTCCGGCAAGGAGTCGGTGCCGAAGATCATCCACGCCTACTCGCCGCGCAAGACGAAAACCTACATCGCGGTGAACTGCGGAGCCATCCCGGAGGGCACGATAGATTCGGAGCTTTTCGGTCACGAGAAGGGTGCGTTCACGGGAGCTGTCGATTCCCGCAAAGGTTATTTCGAGGAGGCTGACGGCGGCACGCTCTTCCTCGACGAGGTCGCCGACCTGCCGCTTTCCACGCAGGTGCGTCTGCTGCGCGTGCTGGAGACGGGAGAGTACATCCGTGTGGGTTCCTCCAAGGTGATGAAGACCAACGTGCGGGTGGTGGCCGCCACCAACGTCAACATTGCCGACCGCATCGCCAAGGGCAAGTTCCGCGAGGACCTCTACTACCGTCTCAACTCGGTGCCGATCCGCGTGCCCGCGCTGCGTGAGCGTCCCGGCGACATCTACCCCCTGTTCGTCAAGTTCGCCGCCGATTTCTCCGACAAGTACCACGTCCCGACCATCTCCCTCACCGAGGAGGCGCAGGCCATGTTGCGTGCCTACCGCTGGCCTGGCAACGTGCGCCAACTTAAGAACGTCACTGAGCAGATCTCCATCATAGAGAAAGAACGGTTGATAGATGCCGAGACGTTGAAGCCCTATCTTACCGGTCCCGTCGGCTCGAATCTGCCGGCGGTGATGCCCACCGACAGCGAGCGTCAGGACAACATGCAGCGCGAGATCGTCTTCAAGTTCATTGCTGAGCTCCAGCGCGAGGTGCAGGAATTGAAGGTCACGGTCGCGCAGCTGACCCAGAATCCGCAGATGTACGTTTCGGGTGCGCACCATCACCACGTGCTTCCCGACAACGCCGTCCCTGCCGACGGGCAGTACCCGTTGGTGACGGCCCACGAGCACCACGGTCCGGAACCCGAGCAATATGACGACTCCGAGGTTATCGAGGATGCGGACTATTCCATGGAAGGCTTGGAGAAGCAGGCCATCATCGCCGCCCTCCGCCGCAACAAGGACAATCGCAAGCTCGCCGCGCAGGAACTGGGCATCTCGGAACGGACACTGTATCGGAAAATCAAGGAATACGGAATTAGTTAGCAGTTAGTAGTTAGCAGTTAGCAGTTAGCAGTTAAGTATGGGAAACGTAAGACCCAATTATAATCTAAACCACTTCCTTGAGCAGTCCCGGAGGGACAAGACGCACGAAGTGCAATTAACCCCACATGAGCGACGTAGGAGCGTAATGTGGGGCGTGAGCACTCCTCGGAGAGGCAAGACGCACGGGGTAGAGACGCAAAATTTTGCGTCTCTACAAGCCCCCCATAAGGCCGAAGGCCGCCATGGGGAGGATTCCGAAGACAGCGAAGAATGACAAAGATACGTAAGAATGATGCATAGACACATTAAATATGGCATAGTGACCTTGGCGATATTATTGGCCGGCTGCCGCATGTCCGTCTCCCTGACCGGCGGCACGGTGGATGCGCGGGCGAAGACCGTGGCCATCACCACCTTCCCGAACAACGCCACGCTCATCAACCCGACGCTGAGCCAGACATTCACCACCGCGCTCAAAGACAAGATCCAGGGTCAGACGCCGCTCACCATCGTGGACAATGACGGCGATTACACCATGGAGGGTGAGATTACGGGCTACACGGTGAATCCGGCGGCCATCCAGAGCAACGACACGCCCGCTATGAACCGTCTGACCATCACGGTGCGGGTGCGCTTCTATAACAAGTTCGACGAGAGTCTGAACTTCGACCAGAGTTTCTCGCGTTATGCCGACTATTACAGTTCGCAGAACCTCAGCAGCGTGGAGGCCGGCCTTGTCGCGGACATCACCGACGCCCTTACCGATGACATCTTCAACAAGGCGTTTGTGAATTGGTAAATCTGGTTTGAGATTATACAAAAAAGAGCGAGCGTGCCACATTGGTACGCTCGCATTTGTTTTGTACTGTGTCGTAGAGACGCGAAATTTTGCGTCTCTACTAAAATCCGTAAATCAATTATTCCATGTCAGCGCGTGCCACAGCATCCTTGTAGTACTTCTGGTTGATGAAGACATCCTCCTTGTACGGGTTGATGTGGCGTTTCTTAGATTGGGCGATGATGTAGCCCAGGGCAATGATGTTGGTGATGAGAGCCAAGGCACTTATTACGGTCATCATGGTCGGATTGCCGGCCACGGTATCGACAGTGGTACCCACAGCTGCGGCTTCTCCCCCAGCTGCGGCATAAATTTCCGTGATGGTCTCGATGCCGTTGGGATATTGAACAGGCAGCACAGCCCACTTAAAGGCCTGGAAACCGTCCTTGAAGGTCTCTTGGAAGAGCGGGAACACTTGAGCGAACATGCACCAGATGGCCAGTGTGTTGGCACGGTTCTGGATCCAGCCGCCACGGTTCCATAACAGAGCCGCAATGGTGGGGGCGAGCAGCAATGCCACACCGCAGTACCATGAGTGCGTGGGCAGGCAGTTGTACGTGTAGGCAAAGTTCCAGATGTCATAGACCACGATGAAAACCCAGGTCATGTCGGCCCAGATCATGTCTTTCTTGTCTTTTGACGGGAAAACGTTCCACCAAGCGGTCATACAGAAGATGTTGAGGATACCGGCAAGGCCGTTCATCACGTTGTGCCAGCCGCCGTAGAGCCACACGCCTTCGCTGGAGAGCCACCACTTGTTCCAGCCCATGATGGCCGATTCGAAATCGGAGGCGACTGCAATCAGAATGTTGATGGCCACGATGATGAACGGGAACGGCTTGAACCAGTGCTTGGCACCGATGCCCCATTTGTATTTGATCATCATAAAGCCGATACAGCCTGTGAGGGCAGCGTAGAGTTTGGCATAGTGGAACCAACCGTTCATATAGACATGCGTCTGGTTTGTCAAGGCCCACTCAGCGCCTGTCCGTGCCCCGATGGCGATGGCCACGAAATAGACCGTCAGAATCACTGGGATGACGAAGAAGGTGATGGCACCGCCTAATTTGGTGCGGCGGGCAAACTCGTTGAACAGGATGAGACCCACGAGGACGACGAGCAGCATTCCCCACTGAGCCAGGGCGTTAGCCCCATAAACTTGGAAAAACATAGTGCTTATTATTTGGTTTGATAATAATGAGTGATCAGTATGAACCGCTCATTGCTTTGCGTGCCTTTGCAATGGCCCAGACCGCCCAGATGCCTGTGAGCACGAGGGACATAGGCACACCCACGGTGAGCATTTCGCGGAGCATGACGGAGAAGCCGCCTGAACTGTCTAATGCGGTAAAGAACGGGTACTGCCATGTGAGTTCGCCGTTGAGGATGTGATCCACGATGAGCAACACGGTGCCGCCCCAGAGCATCTTCTCTAGTGCAGGAATCTGCTTTTTTAATGCCGAATCTGTGGTCTCAATGGCTTTTTCATTGACTTTTCTGTATGCGCTGGTCACTATCGCCTGCGCCATGGGTACTATAAAACAGGACATATTGGTTTAGGGTTTAAGGTTTATGGGTTAAAGGGTTATAGGGTTAAAGGGTTAAACAGACAATCACGTTGCGACACGAATCTCGCGAATTTCGACTTCATTGCCCCGCAGCAGCCAAGTATTTTCGCTGTGGCAATTCGGGCAGGTCTTGCCGAATTTTATCGTTTCGTACTGGGTGTGGCAGTCGTCGCACCAGGTGACGGCGGGGATGGTGTTTACTTTCAGTTCGCAGCCCTTGAGCATCTCCTCCTTGTCGGCGGCCCATCTCCAGCAGTCGGTGAGCAGGTGCGGCACCACCGTTGACACCTCCCCGATATCCATCACCACCGTGGATATTTGCTCCACGTGGTTTTCCTCCGCCACTTTCTTGACATCGCGGATGATGTAAAAGACGATACCTAATTCGTGCATTCCTAATATTTAAGGTACGATTTCATCTTATTTATTCTTGCCAAAAATAATCTTTCCGGTACGTTTGAGCATATACGGAAGGATTCCGCTGAACTTATCCTCGGAGGTACGCATGATGCTGGCTTCGGAATGTTCGCGGAAGAGGTGGATGGCATCAAAGGCGCATTTGGTGGTGCAGATGCCGCAGCCGATGCAGCGGTTCTCGTCCACCACCGACGCACCGCAACCCAGGCAGCGGGCGGTCTCGGTGCGCACTTGCTCTTCGGTGAGCGTGAGCGTGTATTCGCGGAATTTGTCCTCCAGCTCGCTTATGCCCTCTATTTGGCGGGATGAATTGTCGTAACTCTCCACCACGATGTCGTCCTTGTCGAGTTCGATGAAATCGCGGCGGTTGCGCCCGATGGTGAGATGACCATGTTGGACGAAACGGTGCAATGATTCAGCGGCCTCTTTGCCGGCAGCAATCGCGTCAATGGCGAATTTCGGGCCGGTGAAACAGTCGCCGCCCACGAAAATGTCCTCCTCAGCAGTCTGATACGTCAGCTTGTCAGCTACCGGATAGACCCCGCGCACGAATTCCACCTTGGTCTCTTTGAGCAAATCTTTGAGCACCACTGTCTGCCCGATGGCGAAGATGACCAAATCGGCGTCAAGTGTGATAGTCTCGTTTTCATCATATTGCGGGGAGAATCGTTTCTCCGCGTCATACACGGTAGTACATTTTTTGAAGACGATGCCGGAGACCTTGTCGGTGCCCAGCACCTCTTTCGGGCCCCAGCCGGGATTGATGACGACACCGTCTTCGCGGGCTTCGCGGCGCTCTTCCAACGATGCGGGCATGATGTCTTCGGTCTCCAATGAGAGCATGGTGACGGTTGTGGCACCGCCGCGTTTGGCCACGCGGGCCGCGTCAATGGCTACGTTGCCGCCACCGACCACGACCACGTGTAGAGACGCAAAATTTTGCGTCTCTACGGACAACTCACCACAATTCGCCTTTCGTAGGAAATCGATGGCGGTGGTGGTGCCCGGAAGCGTTTCGCCCGTGATACCCGGCAATTTGCTGCCCTGGCAGCCGATGGCTACGTAGAATCCTTTGTAGCCCTGTTCTCTCAATTGTTGTATGGTGATGTCTTTGCCGACTTCCACGCCGGTGTGGATGTCCACGCCTATTTCGCGCATGATGTCAATTTCGGCTTTGACGACCGCTTTGTCCAGTTTATAAGACGGAATACCGTATTGGAGCATACCGCCCGGAATTTCGTTTTTTTCGAAAACAGTGGGTTTGTAACCCATCGTGGCGAGGTAGTATGCGCAGCTCAGCCCGGCCGGGCCGCCGCCGATAATGGCAATTTTCTCTTCCCAGTGCTGCTGCACGTTGGAGCAGATGTTCACCTCCGGCACGAAGCGGGTCTCTGCCTTCAGATCTTGTTCGGCGATGAACTTCTTCACCGCATCGATGGCAATGGGCTGGTCGATGGTGCCGCGCGTGCAGGCATCCTCACAGCGTCGGTTGCATACGCGCCCGCACACGGCTGGGAACGGGTTCTCTCGCTTGATCAGCTCCAAAGCCTCCGTATATTTGCCTTCCGCAGCCTTCTTTAGATAACCCTGCACGGCAATATGCGCCGGACAAGCCGTCTTGCAGGGTGCCGTCCCCGTCGGGTAACAGTTGATGCGGTTCTTGTCGCGGTAGTCTTCGTCCCACTTCTCCGGCCCCCACTTCTTGGCATCGGGCAACTCCTGTTTGGGATAGGTCTGCTCGCCATGTTTGGTGCAGAGTTTTTGTCCCAAACGGACGGCTCCGGCGGGACAGTATTCCACGCAACGACCGCAAGCCACGCAGTTTGCGGGTTCGACCTTCGCCACGTAGGCACTACGCGAGAGGTTTGGAGTGTTGAAGAGTTGGGAAGTACGTAAGGCATTGCAGATCTTTACGTTGCAATTGCAGATGGCGAAAATCTTGCCCTCGCCGTCGATGTTGGTCACCTGATGCACGAAGCCGTGATCCTCAGCCTTTTTTAAGATGGCCATCGCCTCGTCATAGGTGATATAGTGGCCGCGGTTGGTCTCAACCAAGTATTCGGCCATGTCGCCCACGCCGATACACCAGTCGCGGTAGTCATCGGCACATCCCTCTTCGAGTTTCTTGCGGCCATATCGGCAACTGCAGATGCCGACCGCCAAATGACCCTCGTAGCGTTTGAGCCAGTAGGAAATATGCTCAATGTCAGCCGTTTGGTTTTCCATGGAGATGGCTTTCTCTACAGGAATGACGTGCATGCCGATACCGGAACCACCCATCGGAACCATCGGGGTGACCTTCTCCAATGGCAGGAACGTCATCCTTTCGAAGAACATGGCCAATTCAGGATGCTTGTCCATCAGTTCCACGTTCATATTGGTGTATTCGGCACTTCCAGGCACGAACATCGGCACCCAATAGATGCGGGCCTCGCGCTCAAACGAGGTGCCGGGGACAGGACCCTCTTTGGTGTATTTGTCACCGTAGTCGTATTCCAGCATGCCGAAGAACGCTAATCTGTCGAGCAGTTCATCGAATGACTTGTCGTCTGGGGTATAATGTTTCTTGGCGTTCCACTCATGGAGCTCAGCATAACTGTGATGCTCTCTCACCTTGAAGAAATTGCCCGGGAGCATGTCGAGGAGCAGATCCAGCGAGGCCTCTCGGGTTACAGCGTCCATCTCATCCTCGAAGATGCAGGCGAGCCCCCAATATTCTGGGGCATCGGTAGTCATCTTGATTTTACCGGGGACGCGGTCCGTGACGTGACGGACGAATTTGATTAACTTGGGGTTCGGGTTCTTGTCTCCTTTGTGCTTCGGGACAAACTTGGTGGACATTTCAGGCATGGGCTTGTGGTTTATAGTTTAGGGTTTAAGGAGTTGACTTCGTGAAGGAGCCATTCGGCGAGGGTGTCGAGACCGTCGCCGGTCTTAGCGGAGATGGGGATGATTTCGGCGTTGGGGTTGCGCTTGAGGATGTTCGTGCGACATTTATCCATGTCGAAATCGAAGTAGGGTAGGGTGTCGGTCTTGTTGATGATGACGAGGTCGCAGACGGTGAACATGAGAGGGTACTTGAGGGGTTTGTCGTCGCCTTCGGGAACGGAGAGAATCATGGCGTTGCGGGTAGCTCCCGTGTCGAACTCGGCAGGGCAGACGAGATTGCCGACATTTTCGAGAATCACCAGGTCCATATCCCCGGTCTTTATGTTGTCGAGTCCCTGCCGGGTCATCTCCGCATCCAAATGGCACATTCCGCCGGTATGGAGTTGGATGGACGGCACGCCAGTGGCCTCCTTGATTTTCACGGCATCCACATCGCTGTCGATGTCGGCCTCCATAACGGCCACGCGGACTTTGTCCTTAATTCTGTTAATCAGTTGGATAAGCGTTGTCGTCTTGCCACTCCCGGGCGCGGACATCAGGTTCAGGAGAAACACTCCTTTCTGTTTCAGTTCTGCACGCAATGCATCTGCATCCTTTTCATTGTCTGCAAAGACACTTTTCTTGATTTCGATGACTTTTATTTCGTCCATAATAGGTATAGGCATCATTTTCCATAATTCATGCGGCAAAATTACACAATTATTTCTAATTCAGACAATCACATCCTTTTTTTTTCTATTTTACTTTCACAAGCCGTTGTCAGACTTACCCCTGTGTTGTAGAGACGCAAAATTTTGCGTCTCTACAACAAAAAATTGCGTCTCTACAATTTTTGTACCTTTGCCGCCTCAAAAATTACGAGATGCGAAAAACCGTCTTTTTGACAATTACAGTGTTTGTCCTGGGACTCCTGGGTGTTGGGTGCGCAAAAATCACCACCCCGACGGGGGGACCGAAGGACACGACCCCGCCGAAGGTGTTGAAGGTGGAGCCGGCCGATGGTACCGTGAACTTTAATGAGAAGCACATCCGTGTCTGGTTCGATGAGTTCGTCACGGTGAACAACCCGACGGAAAATGTACTCATCTCGCCGCCATTGGCTGAGAAACCGGAATACACCGTCAAGGGCAAGTCGCTGGTTATCAAGTTTAAAGACACGTTGCGGGCGAATACTACCTACAACATGGTCTTCTCCGATTGCATCAAGGATTTCCACGAGGGCAATGTGCTGAACTATTTCCACTACGGCTTTTCCACGGGCGACAGCTTGGACGATTATATGATTCGCGGCACCATCCTCGATGCCAAGACGCTCGCGCCCGCCAAGGACTTCTTTGTGCTGCTCTTCCGGGACAATGAAGACTCGCTTCCGCTGACCACATTGCCGAATTATGTCACCAAATCCCTTGCGGACGGCAGTTTTCTGCTGAAGAATATCGCCCCTGGCGACTACAAGATTTTCGCCCTCAAGGACATCAACGCCAACTTCCGTTTCGACCTGCCCAACGAGGAGGTTGCGTTCCAGGAGGAGTTGGTCACAGCCGTCCGTGCCTTGCCGGACACCGCAGCCGATTCGTTGAAGGCGGAGTTGCCGTTCGTCACCCTCATGGCGTTTGCCGGCGAGGATTCCGTGCAGGTGCTTTCCCGCTTTGAGAATCCCGCGGCAGGGGTCTATAAGTTCCCCTATAAACATCGTTTCATTGATTTTTCGGCTACCCCGGAGTCAACCTCTTTGGATTATTTTCAGCAGATAAACAGTACTCGCGATACCGTCACGTGGTATCTCAAAAGCCCATTGTCGGATACGGTGGTTTACTTTTTTAATGCTGATAATCACGTTGATACGGTGAAAATCACGCCGTATAAGGAAAAGTCGTCCGGCGGTCGTCGTGGTCAGCAGAAAGCACCTAAATTGACGGTGAGTTTCGCGAATGCCGGCGAGTACCATCTGCCGCTGACATTGCAGTTTTCGTATCCTGTCCGCCCGACCGACACCTTCAGCGTGTGGGTCTATTCGCAGCAACAGGACCGCAAGGATACCTCCGTATATCATTATGCTGTTCCTGATACGTTTACGATGCAACTGCCTTTGCCGATGACGGTTACGGAAAAGAAGAGCTACTCGGTGATGATTCCCGATTCGGTGTTTTACGGTTATAATAATCTTACGAATGACACCTTGAAAACGCAATTCACCACCAAGTCGGAGAAGGACTACGGCACGCTGATCATGAACTACCAGCTTCCCGACAATGGGAAACAGTACGTGGCGACCTTGTGGAGCAACGACAAAATTGTGAAAGAGGATATCCTTACCTTTTCAAAAACAATCACTTACCCGTTTTTGGAGCCTGGAACTTACCGCGTCAGTGTCTTCTGCGACGAGAATGGGAATTGCCGTTGGGACCCCGGCGACTACCGCACCAAACGCCAGCCGGAAACGATGTTCAACTTCCCGACCAACATCAACATCCGCGCCTACTGGGACAGCGAAGAGACGTTCGCAATTAGTAATTAGAAATTAGTAATGAGTAATTGTTCGATTTCGGGGTTGCTTTTTCTAATCGTTAACCGTGTAACCCTTTAACCGTGTAACCCCTTAAAACTGATAGCAGTAACTGAATGTCATCAGGGAGTTGAACTGCTTGTTGATGACGCGGCCGTAGACCCACGTGGGGATGCGCACGGGCACGATGGAGTTTTCGTAGCGGAAGCTCACGCTGTGGTGGTCGGCGATCATGAGGGAGATGCCTGCCAATGCGGAGAATTCGTACCAACGGAACGGCGGTCGGCCTACAATCAGTCCGTTGGCTTCGCGTTCGCGGCTGAAGACATTCACCCCGAACACGGGCCCGGCTTCCAACTCAAATTGGAACGCTTTCCCCCACAATGTCCATTTCCCCGCCGTCCATACTACCAATATGGGCATCTCCACGTATCCGAGCGTGAGGGAATAGAAGTTGTCGGTAATCACGTTTTTCGGTGTGTATGAGTGACTGCCCTTCATCATGAAGTCCAGCTCTAACTGCATTTTCAGCTTTCCTGACGGGATGATGGTGTGGTTGATGAAAAGTCCTGCCGCAGCGCCCACCTTGTGGAACCCGGCCAGGTCATCGCCGGAAATCTGCGAGGCAGTGAACCCCACGCGAACTCCGCCGTAGAAGCGGGAGTGGTCGGGCTTCTCCTGCTCCTGCGCAAAAGCGGTCATGAACAAACTGATTAGAACGGATAAGATGATGATTTTTCTTGCCATGTTTGTTTGTAACTTTGAACCTTAAACTTTGAACCTGGAACCTGGAACTTGGAACTTGGAGAATGAATCGAAAAACTAAAACACTTCCGCTCCCACTGCTAACTACTAACTACTAACTACTAACTACCACACCGAATCCCAATCTTCGGCATCCCTCACCGATTTGTCGCGTTGGAATTCCAGTAGTTTCGCGTATTTCAGGAAGCTGTTGTGGGCGACGGCGCGCGAGAGGACGTAGCCATCAAGGCCGCCGAGGATGCCGCCCCGGAAGAAGTAGTTGCTGACGAAGGCCGCCAATCCATGGAAGAAGGGCGAGAAGGCGTTGGCCTTTTTCCCTTGCAGGTAGAGGATTTTTGCGCCCCGGGAGCTGTAGTTGCGCTCCGGTTTCGAGAAGAGGCTGTCGTAGTTCTTGTAACGGTAGTGGATGATGTCGGCTTTGAGGCGTTTCGTGTTTTTCTCGGGCACGAAGGCGTGCTGCTTGCGGTCGAGGAAGCGGAGCTTGTCCTTTCGGTAGAGACGCACGAGCCAGTCAGGATACCAGTTGCAGGCTTTCACCCACCGTTCGCCGATGTAGTTCCGGCGACGAATCGCGAAGCCGTCATACGGAGTGTGCTCCAAATCCAGCTTTTGGATGGCCGCCACGAGCTCGTCCGTCAGCCGTTCATCGGCATCGAGACTGAGCACCCAATCGTTCTTGGCGTGCTCCAAAGGCAGGTTCTTCTGCGGACCGTCGCCGATGTAGGGATGCACGAACACCCGCGCCCCGGCCTTCTCCGCCAACGCCACGGTGTCGTCTTTGCTGCACGAGTCAGTCACGATGACCTCGTCGCACACGCGCTGCAGCGAGCGTATGCACGCCTCGATGTTTTTCGATTCGTTCAGGGTGGTGATGATGCCGGTGATGTTCATATCATACTGCACTTGGGTTTCGGCGGCAAAGGTACAAAATATTTGGTTTAGGGTTTCAAGTTCAAAGTTCAAGGTTCAAGTTCAACACCTCTTAACCACAAAAAAAATGTATTTTTGCGGCTGAATAAAAACATTCAAAAAGATGAGAAGGATTATCGTTTCCGTTTATATTTTGGTTTCGCTCGCCCTTTTCGCGGCGAACTGCACCAATTATGTGAATTGCACCTGTGCATACGACCTCGAAAATGAAGTGGTGGATTCCGTACTGTGGAATGCGGCCGGACAGCCGATCTACCTCAAGTCGGGATCTGTCATCCCGCAAGAGAAAACGTATTACAAAGATACCGTCTCCGCAACGGGAGACTGCGCATCGTTGAACTATTACGATCCTGTCGGCCTCGATTATACGAATGTCGGCCTCGTGCTCCATCCTGTGGTGACCTGCTGGGAAAAGTAGTTGCCCGAAACGGACTCCTTCGTGTGACAAGCGATTCAGTATAACCCGAAAAAAAAGCGCCGCATCTGTTCAAATGCGGCGCAACATAATTCATTTTACGTGCAGATACGCGCGATACGCGGAGATTACACCCGCTCAATTTTCGCGCCTAATGCGTTCAGCCGTTCCACAATCCCTTCGTAGCCGCGGTCGATCTGCTCCACGTTTTGGATTACGCTGGTGCCTTCGGCGGACAAAGCCGCGATGAGCAGGGCAATACCGGCGCGGATATCGGGGGAGGACATCTTGGTGGCACGGAGCTTCTTCTCGCGGGCCAAGCCAATCACGATGGCACGGTGCGGGTCGCACAACACAATCTGCGCACCCATGGATTGCAGCATATCTACGAAGAAGAGACGGCTTTCGAACATTTTCTGGTGAATCAGCACGCTGCCCTTGGCCTGGATGGCAGTCACGAGGGCGATGCTGATGAGGTCGGGGGTGAATCCCGGCCACGGCGCGTCGGCGATGGTCAGGATGGAGGCCTCCCTCGGGTTGGAGTAGATCTCGTAGGGTTGCTCGCCGTGTACAATCAGGTCGTCGCCCACCTGCTCCATCTTCACGCCCATCTTGCGGAAAGTGTAGGGGATAAGCCCGAGATGGTCGCAGGCGCAGTTCTTGATGGTCAGCTCCGACTGGGTCATGGCGGCCATGCCGATGAAGCTGCCCACCTCGATCATATCGGGGAAGATGCGATGCTCGCAGCCGTGCAACTCCTTGACACCCTGAATTTTCAATAGATTCGAGCCGATGCCGGAAATCTTCGCACCCATCTTGTTGAGCATGGTGCAGAGCTGGTAGAGGTACGGTTCGCATGCTGCGTTGAAGATGGTGGTTTCCCCTTCGGCGAGCACGGCGGCCATCACGATGTTGGCGGTACCGGTCACGGAAGGTTCGTTCAGCTGCATATAGCAACCTTTTAACTGCTTGGCTTCCAGTTCAAAGAACTTCTCGTCGGGCGAGGTGGAAATGGTTGCGCCGAGCTTCTCCAACCCCTCGAAGTGGGTGGTCAGCGGGCGTCGCCCGATCTGGTCGCCGCCGGGCTTGCCGGAGTAGGCCTTGCCGTAGCGACCCAACAGCGGACCGAGCACCATAATGGAGGCGCGGATCTTCGTCGATAGTCGTTCGAATTCGTCGGTGTGCAGCATCTCGAAATCCACGTTCTCCGCCTGGAAAGTGAACGTATGCGCATCCACCTCTGTGATTTTCACGCCCATCAGCGCCAAAATCTCGCGATAGCGGCGCGTGTCGAGGATGTCGGGAATGTTGGAGATGGTGACGGGCTCCTTGGTCAGCAGCACCGCGGAAAGCACCTGCAGAGCTTCGTTTTTCGCGCCCTGCGGGTGTATTTCGCCGTGCAGGCGGTGACCGCCTTGTATTAGGAATTCTGCCATGTTTTCAATATTTTGACGTGTGACGTATGACGTGTGACGTTGGAAAAAGTCATCACACGTCTTACGTCACACATCTTACGTCCTATTCCGGAATCACGATCGGGAACTTCTGCGTGAACTCCATGCGGTACGGGGCACCGATGATGTTGCTCAGGAAGTCGGTATATTGATCGGTGAACATGAACTTGTTGGGGTCGTAGTAGGCGGCGGGCAGCGGGAAGTTGCCGATGTTGCCCATCTCGATGGCGTCGGTGTGGAACTCCTCAAGCTCGTCGTAAGGCACGATGTCGCGCAGTACGGGCATCTTGCCGTAGTCCTCGCGGAGCAGCAGATCGACCACCTTGTCGGCCAGGGTGGAGGTCAGACGACGGTCGTACTCGTAGCACTTGCCGGAACGCGGGATGTAGCCGGAAATCTGACCGCGGGCCTCGATGCCGAGGCGCTTGTTGATTTCGGAAGCGATGACACCGCTCACGCCGCCGAAGCGCGGGTGACCGTACTCGTCGAGGTCAGAGCTGGCATACACCATGCCGAGTTCCTGTTTCTCGTCATCCCACCAACGCACGCCTTCGGAGACGGCGATGATGAGGCTGTGTTTCGGGGAACGCATGTACATCTCTTTCACGGATTCGAAGAAGAACTCCTTGCGCTCTTTGGTCATCTCCACTTCGGGAACGAGAGCCATCTGGGCACCGCCGAAGGAGGCAGAACCGGTGAGCCAACCTGCATCGCGCCCCATCACTTCAAGCACCATGATGCGTTGGTGCGACTCGTTTGTGGTGTGCAGCTTGCTGGTGAGCTTCTTCACGGCCATGGCGCCGGACGGGAATCCCGGACAGAGCACGGTCTCGTGCTGCTGGCCGTTGTAGTGGTGATACGTACGGGTGCGCAGGTCGTTGTCGATGGTCTTCGGGAAACCGATGACGGGGATGCCGTAAGTTTCGTACATCTTCTTGGCCGCTCCGTTGGTGTCGTCACCGCCGATGGTCACGAGCACATCGATTTTGTAGCGCTCGATGTTGCGGAGGATTTGTTGGGAGCGGTCTTCGGGACTCTTCTTGCTCGGGAAGGGGTTGGTGCGGGAAGAGAGCAGCGCGGTGCCGCCGTAGAGACCGTTATAAGGGATATTGGTCAGATCCACGATATCGCCGTCGCCGAGCAGGCCTTTCCAGCCTTTGAGCACGCCATAGACGCGGAAGCCGAGCATGGAGGCGCGGTTACGCACCGCCTCGATGCTGGAGTTGATGGCCGGGGTGTCGCCGCCGCCGGAAAGAATCGCTAACGTTTTGCCGTTGAAGAGTTTGTCTTTTCTCATATGGATGATTTTTAAATGTTAATAATTGTCTGTTTTTTCCACCGTGGAGACGTTGCACGCAACGTCTCTACAAACTCGGATTATTCCCCCAGCATCTTCGTCTTCTCGCTGCGGTGCGTGGAATCGGTGCGGATGAGCCCTTCTTCAATGGTCATCTCCGTCAGGATGCCGTCCAACATCTCCTCCACGATGTAGTTCTGGATGTCGAAGTTCAGCGGGGTCGTGGTGTATTGTGCGTAATGCTGCACCATCTCGTTCCAAGTCGCGTTCACGCCGTAAAGACTCATGCGGATGGAAACCGGGGTCTGGAAGGCGGACTTGAGCTCGGTGTACTTCATCAGCGTGAAATAACGGGTGATGGCGTCGGGACTGCCCTTCACCAATGCGTCGAGGTCAGAGATCGTCAATGAATCGATGGCTGTCTTCAAGGCGGAGAGCACCTGTCCGCCGCAGCTTTCGGCCAGACGGTTGGTACGGAGGATCAGCGTGTCGGACAGGTAGCCGTAACCATGGTTCTCTAATGTGTCGAAGAGGGAAGCCTGCAGCAAATCATAATCGATCCGGTAGTCCGCATCGTGGTAGCTGTAAAAGCCGTCGTCCACACAGAGGTGGCTCACTGCAGAATCAGCAGAGGTCCTCAAACATTCCTTGATGGCCAACTCTTTTTGTGCGTTGGTGTATAATTGCTCCACATAAATGCCGCTTTCGTCCTTGCAGGAAAACAGCGTCACCGCAGAAATCAGGGCTATTCCCAATATGATGCTCAGCTTTTTCATGTCTCTTTTTTCGATTTTCAAATTCAAGCTGCAAAAATACTATTTTTGCCGAATGAATCAACATCTAATCGAAACAGAATCCACCAACGCCTGGCTGATGAATTTCGCCAGAGAAAAACGGATTGACGGGCAGTCGCTGCCGGACCTCTACGTTGTCCGTGCCGACTTCCAGACCGCCGGGCGTGGTGCGGGCACGAACACGTGGCATAGCTCGCGAGGTTGTAACATCTTGACCAGCATCTATTTCGAGACAGGACTCGCCGCCGCCGACCAGTTCGTCTTCAACCTCTGGTTCGCGACTTCCACCCGCCAGTTCCTCGCCAAGTACGTTCCCGAAGTCCTCATCAAGTGGCCGAACGACATGTACGTCCACGACCGCAAACTTGCCGGCGACCTCACCGAACATTCTGTTTCCGGAGGTCGCCTCGACTTCACCGTCGCGGGCATCGGCATCAACGTCAACGAGGAAAAGTTTCCCGAAAACATCCCGAATCCGACCTCCCTGTTCCTCGAAACCGGCCAACGTCACGATGTCGTTGCGCTGATGGAGGAGTATCTCGGCGTCTTGCGCGAACGCCGTCCGTTGCTGAGTTTTGAGCACGCTTCCGCCCTCCGCGAAGAGTACCTGTCCCACCTTTACCGTCTCAATGAACTTCATCCGTATCTCGTTCAAGGAGAGCAGATTACCGGAATTATCCGCGATATCGACCGTTTCGGACGGCTGGTGCTGGAACATGAGGATGGTTCGATGGAGGCGTATGGGTTCAAGGAGGTGGGATACGTTTTAATGCAAAATGCATAATGCATAATGTAGAATGAAGAATGAAAAATGAAGAATGCGGAATATTTATTCTTCATTATGCATTCTTCATTCTTCATTTTTTTATTGTTTCACAAACGCCTTTGTGATAACCCCTTCTTCCGTTGTCACCCGCACGAAATACATGCCGGCGGACAATCCCGAAATGTCAATACGGGTTTCCGGTAGAGACGGGGCGTGCCCCGTCTCTACAACGGTCTTCCCATATACATCGCATACCTGAATCCCGCCACTAAATTCATTATTATTCACTAGGTATTTTACACAGACCACATTGTTTGCGGGATTAGGATATACGATGATGGATCGGTCGTGGTTGCGCAACCCTGTGGTCGTGGAGGCTGTTGCAACGGGTGTCCATTCGCTGGTCTGGACACCGCAGACCGATTGTACTTGAATCTGATATTCGGTGTTGGGTTGAAGGTCGGTGATGAGGTAGGAGGTGGCGTAGGAGACGTCGGAACTCATCACGCCGTTGCCGGCACGGTACTGGATGTTCCACTGCTCCGCGTCGCCGTTCTCGGTCCACTCGATGGCGAGGGTGTTGCTGGATGAATCCGTTACATGCAGGTCGGTGGGCGCGGGACAAGTCGTCGCCCCATTCAACGTGGTGAATGCGAGGTCGTCGCCGTAGGTGGTGCCCGACAGGGTGGTTGCGAAGGCACGATAGACGTAATCGGTGTTCGGAGAGAGACCGCTGAGCGGATGCGACAGGGTGTCTCCCGTGGCTGTCACTGCTGTGAAGTTGCTGGCATAGAGCGGTTTCCATTCGAAGCCGCGGTCGAGGATGGGCAAATCGCCATAGTCCTCGATGTGCCCGTGCAGCACCGCCCCCGTCTGCGTGATGTTGCTCGCGCTGTCGGTGACGACCGTCGGGGAGACGAACGGGCAACTCGCTGTGAACGTTGTCAGCGTGGAGTCGTGGTTGGTCATTCCGAAAACCGAATAGATCTGGTTGCCGTCGGGATCGAGCACGGTCACCCCATCTTCCATCCACCAGATGCCCCATGTCCATTGCAAGGTGATGTCTTCGCCGTGACACAGATCCACCATCACTGTGTCATAGGTCGGCGTGTTCTGCAAATGGTGGTTGATGGCGACCAAGGTGGCAATGTCCGACCCCTGTTGCATCACATGCACCGCCGCGTTGCCATTCCACCCGTCACCGCGATTGTCATACAGGATGAAGGTGTAGGGACAGTAATAGTCGCAGTGCGTGGTGGTGAAGGTGACACTTTGCGGAATCGACTGGCTGTTGCCGCAGTCGGTCTTCACGCGGACTTCATACTCCGTGGAGGGGTTGAGACCCGACAGCGAGAGGGCCGGGGTTCCGGACACCAGAATCTGGTTCCAGGTCAGGGCCGAGCTCTCTTTGCACTCTACCACCCAGTCGGTTTCGCCGCCGCTGCTCGGTGTCCACGTGATGTCGGCCGTGGTGGAAAGTACGTTTGAGACGGTCAGATTGCTCACGGGTGTACACGAGTTGTCCCGCACCGAGACGTTGGTGATGATCGCGCCGGGTTGGCTGCCCTCCGAATAGTCGTTTTTCCAAAGGAAGACCACCTTGGCGCGGGTGTAAACCAGGTTGTTGGCAATCGGATTGGGCATCACGGCGGAAATGTGTACAAAACCGTCACCCGCTGTTCTGTTGAAAATGTATGGGGACAAATAGTTCTGTTCGGACATAAGGCTGTAGAACGGGGAGAAGTTGAATGCATAGAATGAGTAAGTCCTTGAAGCGTATTCCGGATATCCCGGATTGTAACTGTTTACTACGGATGAGGCGGGATATTCAACGTATTCCGGTGCCACAAACAACTTGATGTAATCATAATCCTTCTCCCCTCCGATGCGCACGTCGAATTCCACGGTGATGGAGTCAACGCCAGCCACTTCGAAGAGCTTTTCCGCCGTCACCACCGAGGAGCTCGAGATGTTGTATCCCGGGGTGCTGCCGTCGTTGGTCACAAACAGGGCATGCACATTATCGGCGGCGTTGTAGGTGCCCATGGTCCAATAGTTGGCACAGTCGCCGTTGTTGAGCAGCCAGCCGCGGTCGGAAGTGGGCGCAAAGTCCGTGAAGTAGGGCAATGTGGCTGTAGATAGCGACGTGGAGAGCTGAACCGCCATCCAGTTCGGCTCATTGCAGTCGCCCGAAACCTCCACGATGTAGGTGTGCGAATCCTCTAACCCATTGATAATGTAGGTGGTATCCGTCGTGGTGAAGTACGTCCATGCCGTGTCCGAAATATCCCGATAGCGGATTACATACCCGTTATCGTGGTTGCCGACCCAGGAAATCGCCGCGGCATGGGCGGTCACATCTTCCACCGTCACGCTGCCCATCGGCACACACGACGGGCCGTTATAGACCGTCACGTCATCCAAATATACATGGCCGTTATTCACGGGATAAAAGGCAATCTGTACGATGTTGGAAGAAGGCAACGGCACGGAATCGATGGCGTTTCCAGAGAAAGTGGCCAACTCCTGCCACGGGCTCAGGGCACTCGTCCGGGAAGCCACCCGAATGCCACCCAGTTCGTGTTTGAATTTAAGATAGGGGTTGGACACCGCGGAAATATCCATCGTCGGGGTTAGCGCCGGACACTCCTCTCCCCAATCATTGTTGGCGTGGTTGTCATGGGCCAGGGCTTGGGAATACCATGCCTTATACCAGGAATGCAACGGGTTTACCGTGAGGTTCCAGCATTCCGGTGCCAGACCTACATAGTTGAAATTTTCGATGTAAGGGGTACTGTCCGTGACCACGATACCACAGCTTGTGATGAACGAGACATAGCGCCAAGTGCCCACGCCCAGCGTGTCTCCGCAATCCACCCGGACCCGCACATCGTAAGCGGTGTCGTTCAGCAGATTTTGCAGAATCAGGTAGTTGGAGTCCAACAGGATGGTGGTCACGCTCTGATCAGACCAATCCATGGCGTACAGTTTGTACTGAAGCTCGATGGTCGGGGCGTTTGCCGGCGGCACCCAGGAGACCAGAGCAGATTGCCCAACAATATCAAACACATTGAGCTGGGAAACCACATCGCAGTCGTTCTGCCACACGTGCAGGTTGGTGATGATGGCGGCCGGTTGAACATCGCTGTAGTAACTGTGGTCGTTGTGCCACACAAACACCAGCTTCGACTCGCCGTTAGGCGTTGGATTGGGCATCTCCACGCTGATATGCAGTACGTTACCTTGCGTCAGATTCAGCTTGTAACGGTAATTTGTATCGCCCGTTTGGCTCAAATAATCTTGGAAATCCATTGCGTAAAGTGAGGCAGTGGGTTCCGCATACGCAAGGCTGTTTTCGGAAGAGGGGTATTCTTCTGTAGCGGGCGCAAAAAAGACTTTCAGGTAATCCTTCGGAGTATAACTCTGGATGTTGCCGCCGCAGAGGACATCAAACTCGATGTTCACCGTGGATATGTCGCTCATATTGAACCTCTTGAACGCTGTGATAGTGGTGTAGAAGTTGTCCTGTCCATAGCCTGCCACCGTGTCATTGAAAGTGACAAACAGCGCGTTGGGTATTTGTAGGTAGTCGCCGGGATCACCAATCTTCCAATGGTTCAGACACGTGCCGTTGTTGAATTCCCAGCCCTCGTCGGCACTTCCGGCAAAGTTGGTGGAGTAGGGCAGATTGACCGCACCGGCGGGAGAGGTGAAGGTGCAGGATGACCACGTCTCCAAGTCGCAGAAGGGCGAGACCTGCACTTCGTAATTCGTGTGCGGAGCGAGGGGCTCAATAAGCGCCATGCCGTCTAAGTCGTTGACATTAACCCAGTTGTTTCCGGGGAGTGTGCGGTAGCGCACATGGTAAGGTGTGTTGGCGTCTGCAATCCAGTGGATGAAGGCGGTGTCGTCACTGAAGCCGGACAATGCCAGGTCGGAGGCGGGGGGACATTCCGGCCCGTCATAGACATAGATGTCGTCCAAATGGATAGCGGTCTGTTGGGCGTTTTCGCGCTGTATAGAGAAGAAACCGAGTTGCAGCGTGGCGGAATGCGAAGGAATGGCTAACGAGTCGGTTTTCCAATTCAATGATCCTGCCGGCGTGATATAAGTTCCCAAGTAGTGCCACTCATCTTCTTCATAATCACGGTAATACAAAGCCAAATCCTTGTGCGTTCCGTTGGATTCAGTCTGAGTTCGGGAGAATTTCAGATAAGGGTTGGCCAGTGCGGATACGTCAATGACCGGCGAAATGGCCCGCGCCGTGTCGATATAGCCGTAGTTCGTGCTGACGGTGGGAGACACGTAGTTCGAGGTGTAGATGTGGTCCACCCCATTCGAGAACGCCAGATCGAGGGTCCAGCAGTGCTGGCTCGAACCGAAATGTTCCTCAAAGGGGGCCAGAAACGTGCCGCAGCCCGTGCTGAACGTGCAAGAGACCCATTCTACCAGATCGCATAACGGCGACACTTGAACCTCATAGTTGGAGAGGATTTCGACCGGGGTGATAATGGCAGTTCCATCCATCCCATTTGTGTAAATCCAGTTCGTGTCGGGAAGAATCCTGTACCGCACTTGATAGTCCACCGTGTCGCAGTTGATCCAGCGAATGAAAGCGGTGTCCGTGCTGATTTCGGACAACATCAGGTCGGTGGCAGGCGGACAGTCCGTGCCGTCATAGACGTAGATGTCGTCCAACGAAATGCGTGGAAACTGCTGGTTTTCATGTGCTATGGAGAAAAATCCGAGCTGCAGCGTGGCCGATTGCGAAGGAATCGCCAGCGAGTCGGTCTTCCAATCGGTGGAACTTGTCGTTGAGAAGAACGTTCCTAAATCATGCCACTCATCTTCTTCATATTCACGATAATACAGAGCCAGATCCTTATGCATTCCATTCGCATCGTTCTGAATGCGGGAGAATTTCAGATATGGATGGCTAAGTCCGGAGACATCAATCACAGGGGATACCGCCCGCACCGTGTCGAAATATCCGGAAGAGTAAGTGTAATTTGTGGTGTAAACGTAGTCAATTGAATAAGAGAAGGCAGGGTCGAGGGTCCAGCAGTGCTGGCTCGAACTGAAATGTTCCTCGAATGGGGTCATAAACGTGCCGCAGCCTGTGGTGAAGAGCGTGGCCGAATCCACAGCAGAGGTGTCGCCGCTGCAAATCTTGGCCATCCATGCGAGGTATTCCGTCAGGGGAAGGAGTCCCGAAATGACCGCTTCGCCGAACTCCCCGTTATTCCCGGTAACCATCTCGTACACATTGTCTTGTGGTGTCCCGGAAAGGAGACGATAGATGATCAGGAAGGTGTCGGTTTCCGTGATGGTGTCGGTTTCGTACCAGTTGAAAACGGCATCGGTTCCGGTTGTGTACACGGTGAACTGCGGAGCGACACACGCCGTCGAATCAACCTGCAGACTGTCGGTTTGCGCCTGCGCCCATCCGCAGAGCAGCAGCAGCGTGATGATGGTGTAAAGTTTCTTTTTCATATTATTGGTGTTTTAGTTGTCTCGTGAATTCTTCATTGCGAATCCTCCCCTTCACTGCACTCTGTCGCACGCCTCTCGGATTTCGTTACACGAAAAAGAAAAAAGTGACTAATTCCCCATCCACAAAAAAAAAGGCCGCGCCAGTGCTGGCAACGACCCTTTTTTAATTAAGAATTAAGAATGTAGAATGAAGAATGCAGAATATTTATTCTTCATTCTTCATTTTCATTGTTTCACGAACGCCTTCGTCACAACGCCCTGCTCGGTGTCCACCCGCACGAAATAGACGCCGGCGGCGAGGCCCGAAACGTCGATGCGGGTCCGTAGGGGCGAATAATTATTCGCCCCTACCACGGCGATTACCTTCCCATAGACATCCACCACCTCGAGCTCCCCACCTAATTGTACATTGTTCATTGTACATTCTACATTGATCACGTCGCCTGCGGGGTTCGGGTAAACCCTGATGTACCGGTCGTAATCCGCGATGCCGATGGAGTCTGACGAGGTGGTCTTGCCGGTCACCACCGGGGTCCAGTCGCTGGAGGTGATGCCGCAGACCGACTGTACCTGGATCTGGTACTCGGTGTTGGGTTGAAGGTCGGTGATAAGGTAGGAGGTCGCGTAGGAGACGGCGGAGCTCATCTCGCCGCTGCCTGCCCGGTACTGGATGTTCCACTGCTCCGCATCGCCGTTCTCGGTCCAAGCGATGGCGAGAGTGCTCTCCGACGAATCGGTGACGTGCAGGTCGGAGGGGGTGGGACAGGGTCCCTGCTCGGTCGTGAAGGAGATCTCCGTCCCGTAATAGATGGCGGTGTCCGTGGACACAAACGTCCGGAACACGTACTGCGTTGAGTGCTGCAAATTCGTGACGGTGTGAACCATCGGATTCCCTACCACATTCACGGAATGGTTGTAGATTCCGTTCGAGAACTCCTTCCATTCAAATCCTTGGCTGATAATGGGTTGGTTGCCCAAATCGGCAAGATGGCCGTGGAACGTGGCATCGGTCGTCCCGATCTGCGATACGGAGTCCGTGACCACCACGGGCGGCACCAACGGGCAGTCGGCCGTGAAAGCGTAAAGGGTGGTGTCCGGATAGTGGTTGAACAATTGAGCGATTTGGTACAGCGTGACCCCTTCCGGGCTTTGGAAGATGAACCCGCACTGGTTGAACATGTTGCCGTTGTCCCAAACCAGCTGGACATCCGCCCCGTCACACAACATCACCGAAATGGTGTCGTAGGACATCGTGCCGTGCTGGCCGGCATGGTCAACGGCCTCCAAGTCCGCAATCTGCACACCGTTCTGGCGCACATACAAGTGTCCGCCGCTCCAGCCGTCGCCATAAGTGTCGGTCAGGATGAACGTGTATTCGCACTGGTCTATCGCCTCGCAGGAGGGCGTATAGAACGAAATTATCTCGTATGTAGAGACGTCCCCGTTGCCGCAGTCGGCCTGCACACGCACAAAGTACTCGGTCTCGGGCTGCAAATTTGTCAAGGTGTAAGTCGGGCTATTCACTGCGTCGGAAATCCACGAGGTGGCACTGGCCTCCTTGTAGTCCACATTCCAGGCAGTCTCTACATTGCCGGCCGTCCAGGAAAGTGTAGCCGAGGTGGGATGCATTTCCGTGATCGCCAAGTTGTTCACAGGGTCGCAATTGTTGGTGTGTACGGAGACATTATAGATGATGGCCCCAGGCTGGTTATGGACCGCATTGTCGTTTGTCCAAGCAAATGCAACTTTGATGGTGGAGTTCGCATCCGGGTTATAGTATGGGTTGGTCATGGTGGCCGTAATATGCACGACATTGCCGTTGGTCAGGTTGAAAATATATGGGTATTGTTGATTTCCGGTGAGCGGTTTGTAGTTTGTGAAATCATAACTGTAGCCTGACCAATTCACGTTGTAAAGCATATACAACGGATACCCGGAACTGTTTTCCGTGGCGGTGGAGGCCGCGTATTCCACCGTCGGGCCGGACAGGAGTAATTTTAAGAAATCGTACCGACTTTCGCCTCCGACCTTGACATCGAAATCGATGGATATTTCGGGGTTTGTGCCGATACGGAAGAGCTTCTCGGCCGTCACCGTGGATTGGCCGCTGCCGTAGTTCGGGGTCATTCCGTTGTTAGAGATGAACAGCCCGTAGTCGGCATCGGCAGTCGTATCGACCTTGCCGACCATCCAATAGTTGTTGCAAACACCGTTGTTGAGTTTCCAGTCTTGGTCCATCTCGGGCGAGAAATCGGTGTAGTAGGGCAGATCCTCGATGCCCAACGGGGTGGAGAAATTCACCGACTTGTAGGCCGAGCCCGAACAGACGGATGAGACCTGCACATGGTAATTCTTGCTGCCTTGCAAGCCGTCGAAGATGTAATAACAGTCGTAGGTGGTGTCATAATAGACCCAGGTGGTGTCGGGCAGAATGCGGTAGCGGATGGCGTAACCGTTGTCGGAGAAGCCCACCCACGTGATGGTGGCGGAATCGGCGGTGATGCCGTCGGCGGTGAGGTAATAGACGGGGGCGCACTCCGGACCGTTGAACACAGCGATGTCATCCACCGTGATGGTGCCGCCTCCGGCCTCCTTGGCGAAGAAGGCGAGCTGGATGTAATCAGAACCCGACGGGAACGGTATCGAGTCGTTCTGCAGCGAGGAAGACGACTGGGTGAACAGTCCCCGCTTGTGCCAACTGTCGGTCGCGCTCGTCCGGTAATAGACACCGAAGTCATCGGAATTGTTGGAGCCGCTGTTGGACGAATGCTTGACGGAGACGTACGGGCGCGTGACCGCGGAGATGTCGAACACGGGCGACATGATGCCGCAGGTGTCTGTCCCGGGATAGAGATGGTTGTGGTAGAGTTTCCCGTTTGTCCATGTCCACGCGTGCCACGGGTTGGTGGCTAATTTCCAACATTCCGGCTCCGTCGGGAAGGTCTCCAGATACGATGTCTGATCGGTGACCGTGACCACGTCGCAACCCGAAATGAAATTGATGTTCCGCCACTCCGACAGGGAGGTGTCGCAGTTCGTGGCCACGCGGAGGTCGTAGGCGGTCTGGGGGAGCAGTCCTGCGAGCACTGCAAAGGTGTCGGTCACCGTCATGCTGGTCACCGTCGGATCGGTCCAGGACATGTTTTGCGGCTTGTATTGCAACGTATAGGTAGCGTTTGGCAAATAGGTGCTCCACGTAACCACCGCCGTGTCCATAAATGTGCTGGAAAGGGCAAGGTCATTCACAGCATAACAATCTTGTTGCCAGATGTGTACGTTCGAGACGATGGCGCCGGGCTGCGTGCCGGAACCATAGTTGTTGCGCCACGCGAACACCAACTTCGATACACCGTTCGGGGTAATGTTGTCCAACTCCATGCTTACGTGGATCACATTGCCGTTGGTGAGGTTCAACTTGTAAGGGAAGGACGTGTTCCCGGTTTGGCTGAGATAGTCGCTGAAATTCAGTGCGTTCGTCATGTAGGCGACCTGGCTGTAATTCGGGGTGCCGGTGGAAGCGGGAAACTCCACGCTGTCGGGTGCCCAGAAGACCTTCAGGTAGTCGTTGTAGGATTCGCCGCCCACCTGCACGTCGAATTCGAGATAGACGAAGGGGCCGGCATCCGTGTGGAAGGTTTTGTACGCGCAGACGTTGGTGGTGGCCTGCACGTTATAGCCCGCCGTCGTTGTGTAATGTTGTGCGATAAAAAGCGCGTTATCAAGCGTGCCGACACCGGGAACGCCCATCATCCAATGGTTTGAGCAGTTGCCGTTGTCCAATATCCACGCTTGGTCGGAAGTGTCGGCGAAGTCCGTGGAGTAGGGGAGGCTTACTGGGGCCATGCCCGTGGTGAACTCGCCCGGGATATACTGCATTCCCGAGTCGCATAGAATGGCCACTTCCACCACGTAGTTAGTCAACGGATTCAGGCCGGTCAGCAGGGTGGAATCCGCGTTGTCGTATCCCAAGTCCACCCATGCCGTGTCCGCCAACTCGCGGTAGCGCACCGCATACTGTCCGTTTTCCGCACCTATCCACGTGATGAGCGCATTGCCGTTTTCCTCATGCGCCATCACCACTTCGGAGACCACCGGACAGGCCGGTCCCTCATACACACTGATGTTGTCGAATTGGGCGCGGGTGTTGTAGGCACTGCCCACCCCTTCGAAGGCGATTTGGAGCGTGGCGGAGTTGGAGGGCAGCGACAACGAGTCAGTCGTCCAATCCGTGGTGGGCGTTACGTACGTCCCCAACTTGTGCCAGGAATCCTGATTACTGTCACGATAATAGACCGCCACGTTCTTATAATTCCCTTGGAACTCAGGTTGGTAGTGGGAAAAACGCAAGTAAGGATGTTGCAGTCCAGAGGCATTGATTACCGGAGAGACCGCCAAAATGGGATAGTATAGACCATACGAGGTGGTGTAAATATATCCGCTTTGATAGGAGAAGAAGTCGTTGTCCCACGACCAGCAGTTGGCATCCGTGGTGAACGTTTCCGTGTAGGGGGCTGTTTGGGTGCCACAAGGTGTGGTGAAGGGGTAAGGCGAAGAGAGGGCCGACGTGTCCCCGTTGCAGATGTCCGCCATCCAGAACGTGTAGTCCGTGTTCGGCGGCAGCGTCGGGAGTTCGTAATAGCTGCCCGTGAACGCCACGCAAACCGTTGCTGTGTCGCCCGTTTGGCTATAATAGAGCAGGTGGGTGTTCGGGGCTGGGAAATCCACCACCACCCGGAACGTGGGCCAGTCTGTGATATAGAATTGGGGCGGGAGACAGTCGTCCGTGACCTTTGCTGAAGCTTCTGTGCTCCCGAAGGTCATCTGCAGCGCGAAAACGACGGCTAACAATCTGAGTAATTTGATTCTTTTCATATTATAGTTTTTTTTTGTTTCATATAAGCCCCACACTGCGGCTAAAGCCTTGTGTGGGGTTATTAGCACTTCGTGCGTCTTGTCCCTTCGGGACTGTTTAAGGAAAAAGTTTCCTTTTATTACGTCTGTATAACGAATATTCTTTGAAATTGTGGCAATCTTTTTTTTTGTTATACATTACTGATATTCATTTGACCTCAAAAATCCTGACAACTAATTGTGGAATAGTTGATTATGATAATCCGGAAGTTTTGACATCAAAAAATTTGATATCAAAAACGGAAAAGCGAGGTGGTCGGCAACACCTTCCTTTCGTTTTCACAGAGCAAGGCATCTATATGCTCATGACTGTCCTGAAAGAAGACCTGGCGACGGAGCAGAGCAAAGTCTTGATTCGAAGTCGCCGATCGTCAGGTTTACCATCAGATCGTGGACGTGTTGTTGAACAATCCGGAGTTGTCATTCTGAAGACAAGTGAAAGACCTCTCAATTTCTTTCAAGAAAACTGCAAAATATTGTGAATTAACGTTTTAATCGGTTCACCAGTTAGTGGACCACCAATCGGTGAACTTTATTTCGCCGCAAGAATACAAAAACATTTAAACAGTCCGCTTCGTTTTTACGTTTTAAAGAAAAAAGGCCGCGCCAGTACGGTTTCGAATGATTTTATTAACAAAACAGTGTTACATCGTTGGAGATTCCGCTCAACGCTGTCGCGTTTTGCGGAATGACGTGTCGCACAGGGGAGAAAAGGGGGAAAACAGATGGGCGGCAGTAACATGATCTGGCTACGGCACTCTTTTACTGCCGCCCATCTGTTTTCCCCTTTTGGCACACACGACAGCGCGCGTCATTCCGCCGCCGACGATAGGAGGCGGCGGAACCTCCATCTCGCCAGAGAACGCACCGGGCGGCGGAACCTCCATCTCGC
>JAGCVQ010000007.1 GCA_017962275.1 Bacteroidales bacterium | reverse complement strand
GGTCTTCGTGCAAGGGTTCCAAACCATATTTGTAGATTTTCTTGTCATCCTTGTACTGCTCATAATAGCCGTAACCGCGGGTCAAATAGGGCATCACGCGCAAATTATGCCACTTCCTGCCGAGTTCGCGCATCCATCTTTTCCGATATTCCAGCTGGTAGAAAGTCTGTGTATAATGATCCATGGAATTTTCGTAATAGTGGCGCACACCGTTGTCGTCGTAATACTCGCCGCAGGAATTGTAGGTGCGGTTGGTGGCGAGACTGTCGTACGGTACGCCGTTCCACGCCAAACCGGAGTTCTCCCTCCCAAAAAGCATGTTGAAACGCAACTCTCCATTGTCTTTGTTCGTCTTAAAATTACGAAGGTCGAGTTTTGCCGTGAGGAATCCCGAATTGAGGCGCACGCCAGAGTGGTCGATGTAGCCGTCGCTGCGGATGTCGGAGAAGGAGGCCAGCATGGAGAATCGCTTGCCAATGAGGCCGGTTCCCGCGCTCACCATATTGTCGAAGGTGTTGAAAGAACCATACGCGGTACGCGCCTCCGCGAAGGGTTTCTCAGGAATTTCGCGAGTCACGAAATCCACACGGGCACCGTAGGAAGTGCTACCGATAGCGGTGTTGGCACCGCTCTGCAAGCTCACCTGCTCGATGTAGGTGGCCATGTCGGGGAGGTTCACCAGCCACGAGCCCTGCGACTCGGCATTGTTGATGGTCACGCCGTTGAGGGTGGTGTTGATACGGGTTTGGTCGATGCCGCGGATGAACAAGTAGGTGGCACCGAGGCCGTTACCCGACTCGGAGGTTACCACCACGGAGGGCATCATCTCCAACAGGTTGTTGACACTGCCGTTGCCCTGAAGCGCGCGAATCTGCGGCATCGACATCGTAGTGACATTAGCAACGGTCCGCACCGTAGGCTTCACGAACTCGATGGTCACCTCCTGCACCGTGCCCTGCTGCGTGGTATCCGGCTGTTGCGCAAACACCGTCCCCGGCAACATAACCCCAAAAATCATCAACAGAAGAACTGTGATGGGTGACTTTTGATGGATGAACTGTGAATGACTTTTTGTACATTGTACATTATACATTGTACATTCTTCATTCTTCATTCTACATTCTACATTTTTAAAAAACATAACTCTAACAGTTTGGTTATTAAAAAATTAAACACACTGAAAGAGGGATAAGAGGACGTTGTGAATTTCCCTACGGCGGCATTATCCGCATCAGGTTCAACGGGTCTGATCTCAGCCTTTCGGCACCCCTTTCAAAACGGCGGCAAAGATAGCATTTTTTCGGATTGTAAAAAATCGTACTTTTGTCGTCGTTATGAGAACGTATCGAGTACATATTTTGTGCCTTGTCCGTTTTAGCCTTTTGGCCCTGCTAACCGTTGCCTGCCAGCATCCCGACGTGGAGCCGTGTGACGACTACCGGCAGGCGATGCGCGACTTTGTGGTCCGCATCAGCGAGACGGCGCGGATGCAAGACCCAGACTTCGTGGTCATTCCGCAAAACGGCATCGAGTTGGTGACGATGGGCGACGATGCGGAGGCTGAGCTGGCCGCCGCCTACCTCGCCGCCATTGACGGCCACGGGCAGGAGGATCTCTTCTACGGATACGATCGCGATGACACGCCCACGCCGACGGGCGAAACCGACTACCTGCTGTCGTATCTTCGTCGCTCCCAGCAGGCGGGGAAGCGCATTTTGGTAACCGACTACTGTTCCCGTCCCGGGTACGTAACCGCTGCCCGCAACCGTTGCGATGCGGAGGGGTTTGTCTCCTTTGCCGCCCCGAGCCGCGAGTTGGATGTCATTCCCGCGGGTGCGCCCCCGCACGAAAACGCCCAGGATATTCTTCGCTTGAGCGACGCCCAGAACTTCCTGTATCTGATTAACGATGAACAATTTAACAGCAAGAATCAGTTCATAGAATCAGTGGCCGCCACAAACTACGACGTGGTCATTATGGACCTGTTTTTCAACGACGGCACTGCCTTCGCTGCGGAAGAGGTAGAACGGTTAAGGCACAAGGCCAACGGCGGCAAACGGCTGGTCATCTGCTACATGTCCATCGGCGAGGCGGAAGATTACCGGTACTATTGGCAGCCGTCGTGGAAGCGTCACGCGCCCTCGTGGCTGGCCCGCGAGAACCCCTCGTGGCCGGGCAACTACAAGGTCCGTTACTGGCATTCCGAATGGCAGGACCTCATCTGCGGCCCCGGCGACAGCTATCTGAACCGCATCCTGAACGCCGCCTTCGACGGGGTGTATCTGGACATTGTGGACGCGTTCGAGGAGTTTGAGGGGTGAAAGTTTGACTGTTGGTGCGGACTGAATGATGTTGGTGGAGAATGACACTGTCTTTCTGGAAATTATTCCCGGACATTGAACGTCACGAATATAAAAAGTGTATTTTACAGCGTTGAAAAAACTATGTTCTATGAATGCAATTACCATCAACCCCAACAATTCAGCTCAAATGACTATGGTGTATCTCGTCTCGCATAGTTTTCCCTCTTCCCTGTGTTAACGTGTAAAGAATAATTCCACGGAACCTCGGAAGAGGGCTCGTGCGAGGGGAAATCGCGGCGCGGGAAACGCTTCGGACGAGGTGGCGGGTGCTCCGCCGCGAAACGTGTGACAGGTTGGACGAGCGTGCGTTAGGGATTGAAGCGGAAATGATTTTTGGCGTGAGCACGTGCCCTTGCGAGAAGGAGGTCCCGCCGGCTCCTCTCGTCGCCTTGCGGAATGACGGCGCCTGTCTTTCACGCCAAAATCATTGTAGCGGAAAGCCCGACGGCGCGGCGGCAAAGAATAGCGATTATGGGGACTGTATCGGCCTCGCCTGATTTTACGACGCTTGGAAGCGTCGCCTCCAGCCGCCGCGCCGGAACGCCCAAATAAAAAAAATTGATGCGTGAGCCCTGCCAAACAAAAAAACTGCAGCGGCTTGCCGCTTTTTTTTTACTTTTGCACCCCGAAAAATGACAATCAATAGTAGCAATAATGAAACATAAATTACTCTTTGCGGCCGTCTTCGCGATGGCTGTGCTCGCCGGGCAGAGCTTGAAAGCCCAGAATGATACCATTGTCAGTTACACTTATCAGGGCACCACGCTCTATTACGGCATTACCTCTGCCGGCGTCACGGGAGTGGTGGGACCACGGGCGCTTGAGCCAAACGCAACTCCCGAAACCTTGTGGGACGGCTACGCCAGGCCGCAGGGCGATGTGACGATTCCCGACTCGATACCGTTCAACGGCAGCTACCGCGCCGTAACCCGAATAGTTAACTATGCACTCTACAGGTGCGATTCGATTACCCATGTCACACTGCCCTCCACGATCACCAAAGTGGGCGTAAACAGCTTTCGCGAATGCACGGGGCTGACCTCCATTGACATACCCTCTGGGGTGACAGAAATCATGTATGGCGCTTTCCACACTTGCCCCAATCTTCAGCAGGTAACCCTGCACCAAGGCCTCACTACGATTGGAGACTTTGCTTTCGCTTATTGTACAAGTCTTACATCGTTGGTTCTTCCCGGGAGTGTCGCCTCCATAGGTGTTGCATCCTTCGCTCACTGTCATTCATTGCAGTCCTTGACGTTATCGGAAGGAATCACCTCGACGGGCGAACACTCTTTCCGGAACTGTCCCAATTTGCAGACGGTGAGCCTTCCCTCCACGCTTACCCACATCGACGAAGTCAGCTTTGCATACGACTCTGCGCTGACTTCTATGGTTATCCCTGCTAATGTGGACACCATCGCCTTTGGGGCTTTCTTCAAATGCGTGCAACTCCAATCGGTAACGCTCAACGAGGGACTATTGGCCATCGACAGTGCCGCCTTCCGTTTTTGCTCCAGTTTGCAGAGTATTAACTTCCCTTCCTCACTCACCTACCTCCAAGATTGGGTTTTCGCCAATAGCGGCATTTCCACCGTCACTTTCGGCAATGGGCTCACCCATATTGGGAGGAATACTTTTCGGTTTTGTACCAATCTACAGCAAGTGACCCTTCCCAATACCCTTGTTTCCATTGGCGACAATTGCTTTGATAGCGACAGTGCTCTCACCTCTATTGTTATTCCCGAAGGGGTGACGCATTTGGGAAATGATCTGTTTCTTCAGTGCGTCTCCCTGCAATCGGTCACCCTTCCCAGTACTCTGACCGCCATTCCCAACGGTTGCTTCTACAATAATCGCTCGCTCCTTTCGGTAAACGTTCCTGCGGGGGTGGACACCATCGATGAGTGGGCTTTCGGCTATTGCGAAAACCTGCAAACCGTGACCCTCCCCAACAACCTCTCATTCATCGGCGATAAGGTTTTCTACAAATGCTCAAACCTGCAGACCGTGAACTTGAACGAGGGACTTACCAGCATCGGTGAACAGGCCTTCTTCAAGTGCTACAGCTTGGAAACCGTGGATCTTCCTTCCACGCTCAACTATCTTGGCCGCTCATGCTTTTATTTCGACTCATCGATTGTCACTCCCATTGTGGTGCCCAGCAGCATCGACACGATACGTGATTTTACATTCTACGGATGTTCAAACGTGACCTCTGTGACCTTGAACGAAGGTCTTGTGGATATTGGCGCTGCAGCTTTCTATCTATGTACCCGTCTGCCTCGTATTGATATGCCCTATTCGCTTGAAAGGATAGGAGAGCACGCATTCCAGTTTGACAGTATGCTGGATACCGTCATTATCCACGACAATGTGCGGTATATCGGGGCCATTGCTTTTGATGATTGTTCCAGCCTCAGTTATATTCGCCTGCCCGAACAGTTGGAAGAAATCACAGGGTGGATGCTTTACGGCACCAATCTGGAAAGCCTCGTGTTGCCTCCTATGGTGACCACCGTCTCGGAACAGTCGCTCGCCGGCTGCCATCGCTTGCACAAGGTCACGATGCCCGCGACGGTCAACTATCTGGGCGACAGCCTCTTCATCGACGGCACTACGCTTGACACCCTCGTTTTGCAATGCACTACGCCGCCAGATCTCGGTGTGGGCGTTTTCCCCTCCCATGCTGCGGTTCTCGTTGTGCCCTGCAGCACGGCAGTCGTCTATAGACAGCACCCCGAGTGGGGGCTCTTCAACAACATTGTGGAAGATTGCGAGTTAGGGGTGGACGATCATGAAGTTTCCCCCATCCGTATCCACGCCGAGAACGGTCGTATTGTGGTTGACGGCGCGGATGATGAGACCGTGCAGGTGTTCGATCTTACGGGCCGGTACGTGCGCAACGAGGCATTGGCCTCAGGTGTCTATCTGGTGAAGGTGGGCACGCGCCCCGCCCAAAAAGTGGTGGTCATGCAATAATAAGGAATATGTCCAAGAAAATCCTCTATATCCACGGGTTCAATTCCGCAGGTGGCGGACACAAATCGTTGGAAATCAAGAAAATGTTTCCCGAATGCGAGGTGCTGTCGCCCACCTTCGACTACAAGAACCCTGCCGATGTGCAGAAGAAGCTCGATTCGATGGTGCGCGTGCAGCGCGTGAACTTGGTGATGGGCACCTCCTTGGGCGGCTTCTTCGCCATCTACTGCGCCATGAAGCACAGGCTGCCGGCGGTGATTATCAATCCGACTATACGCCCGTCGGAGACCCTGGCCAACCATCTCGGCAAACAGAAAAACTACGTTACGAAGGAAGAATACCAGTTCACCAGCACCGACCTTGCCAAGTTCGCTGATTTCGAACGGAAGGTCTTTGACAAACTGAAATGCGACGGCACGCTGCTCCATTTCGCTCTCTCCACCGACGACGAACTCCTCGGCGACCATCACCACTTGGAACAACGTTTCCCAGACTGCCGCGACTTCAACTACTTCGACCAGCAGGGCCACCGCTTCGCCGGCGTGAAAATCCTGAAACCGATTATCGAACGGGGACTGGGACAATAAACATGTAGGGCTGTCGCATTGCGGCAGCCCTACATGTCGATTCCTTAGAGAGAACGGTTATTTCTCAATGTCAATATACCATTTTCCATCCACTTTTTCGGTGGGGATAGTTTCATCCTCTATGGTTTCTCCATTACCGTATGTGATTATGCCGTGAACGATGGCTTTGTCACCGTTCTCCTCGACATTGGTAACGTCGAATGACTTGATACCGCCTTTTTCCTCCATCTTCTTAATCCCTTTTTCAATTAACGAGACCATGGATGAACGCTGTTTGGCGATTTCCTCTTCGGTGCCGGAGTAATAGAAGCAGTCGGCGGCTGCCTCTTTGTCGCTTTTCTGAAGGGCGGTGACATACTTCTTGACGACGCCTTTGGGGCTGTTCTGGCAGGTGCAGGCCACGGCCAAAACGGCCAGCACGACGACAACGATTCCTAAAATGATTTTTTTCATAATAATTGGGCTTTAAGTGAAATAATAAATGAATTATCGAGAGGTTTCGAATGGTTTCTTGGTGCTGAGCAACGGGCTGTGCCAGATGTCCTCAGGATAGATGACAGGCTTTTTGGTGAAGAGCGGTGCCCTGTGCCAACGGTCTGCGCACAAGTCGATGCCGCAGCCGGAATAGACGAGCCGCACCAGCTCGGTGCAGTACAGGCTGGACGTGTCGTCCAGGTCGTATTGGTTGTCAAAGAGCACGTTGCGTTGGACAAGCCGGAGGGCGTGCAGGGCAGCGGCCTCTGCCACGGAATCGCTGCACTCCACACGGGCGTACGCGCCGGCCTTTGCCCTGTCCGGACGGAAGAAATCGCCGATCGCTTCGCATTTGAGGAACTCTTTCTCTCCCTTTTCCACCTCTCCCGGCACGGCGTGGATCACACACCAACGAATGCCGTCGTGATAGGCAATCCCGATGTGCGAGTAACAGCCAGAACTCAGATCCGTCACCACACGACTTTCATACCCGTGACCATTGCGGAACATCAGGTCTCCGTTGCGGAGTCCATTTGTGTCGTACAACACTTCACACGAAATCTTTTTCTTGCGCGAACACGACGGACACAGCATCACCAGCCCCACGAGAATCATGGGAATCGCCATAAACAATAAAAATGAACGAACTGGGCCAGGTCGCATCGTAGCTGTATTTTTGAACAAGCAAAAATACACTTTTTTTCTTTTGCCTTTTGCCTCTTGCCTTATTTATCCTTGAACGAGAAAATGGAACTCTCGAACTTCTCCTGCGCGTAGGCCTTATCGACGGTGATTTTCTTCTTGTTGAGGCTCGGGAACTCGAACATGGCGTCGGTCATGATTTTCTCGACGATGGCGCGAAGACCACGGGCTCCCAGCTGCAGTTCCACCGCCTTATCGACGATGTAGTCCAGGCTCTCTTCCGTGAAGGTCAGCGTGATGCCGTCCATCTTGAACAGGGCGATGTACTGCTTCACGAGGGCGTTTTTCGGTTCGGTGAGGATGCGCTTCAGGGCTTCGCGGTCCAAGGCGTTGAGCGAGGTGATGACCGGGAAACGGCCGCACAGCTCGGGAATCAAGCCGAAATCCTTGACATCCTGCGCACTGACGTATTTCAACGCCTCCTGCGGGTTGAAGTTGATGTTCTTGGTGTTGTAGCCGATGGCGTGCGTGTTCATGCGGTCGCAGATGATGTTCGACAGGTTGTTGAAGGCGCCGCTGCCGATGAAGAGGATATGGCGCGTGTTGACCTGGATGAACTCCTGCTCGGGATGCTTGCGGCCCCCTTGCGGCGGCACGTTCACGAGCGAGCCTTCCAAGAGCTTCAGTAACGACTGCTGTACGCCCTCGCCCGACACGTCACGGGTGATGGACGGATTCTCGGAGCCTTTGCGGGCGATTTTGTCAATCTCGTCGATGAAGACAATGCCGCGCTCGGCCCGTTTCACATCGTAGTCGGAGGCCTGCAGCAGGCGCGTGAGGATGCTCTCCACATCTTCGCCCACGTAGCCGGCCTGCGTGAAGACGGTGGCGTCAGCGATGCAGAACGGCACATCCAACAGCGTGGCTATCGTCTTGGCCAACAGCGTCTTGCCCGTTCCCGTCTCGCCAATCAGCAGCACGTTGGATTTCTCGATATCGACATCCGGGTCGGACTTGTCTTCGCCTTGCAGCAACCGTTTGTAGTGGTTATAAACCGCCACGGAAAGCACCTTCTTGGCCTCTTCCTGCCCGATGACATATTCGTCTAATTTGGCCTTTATCTCCTTGGGCTTCAGAAGCTTGATTTTGATTTCGGAGATCGCATCGCGCTCGGCTTGCGTCTGGTGGTCGTGGTAGATGTCCATCGCCGCCTGGAGGCAGTCGCTGCAAATCATCGCGTCGTAACCACCGATGATGAACTGGTTGGTGGGGATTTCCCGTCCGCAGAAACTGCAAGTCCTGTCTATATTGTGTTTCTTTGCCATATATTCGTTTTACAACAAAAAACCGGCGCCCGGGCGTGTCCGGAAGCCGGTTGATTCATTTCTGGATCCTAAAACATCGAACTATTTGTTCTGTTCGCGACCCAAAACCTGGTCGATCATACCGTACTCCTTGGCCTCGGCAGCCGTCATCCAGTAGTCGCGGTCGCTGTCTTTCCACACCTGCTCGTAGTCCTTGCCGGTGTGGTAGGCGATGATTTCGTAGAGCTCCTTCTTGATTTTCTGGATCTCGCGGGCCTCGATCTCGATGTCGGAAGCCTGACCCTGCGCACCGCCCATGGGTTGGTGAATCATGACGCGGGAGTGGGGGAGGGCAAAACGCTTGCCCTTGGCGCCGGCGCACATCAACACGGCGGCCATGGAGGCGGCCATGCCCGTGCAGATGGTGGAGACATCGGGCTTCAGATACTGCATCGTGTCGTAGATGCCTAATCCGGCATAAACCACGCCTCCGGGGCTGTTGATGTAGATCTGGATGTCGCGCTCGGAATCCTGCGATTCGAGGAAGAGCAACTGCGCTTGGATGATGTTGGCCACGTCGTCGTCAATCGGCACGCCCATGAAGATGATGCGGTCCTTCATCAGGCGGGAGAAGACGTCCAACTGGGTGATGTTCATCGGACGCTCCTCAATGATGTACGGCGTGATATAGTCGTTGGTTCTGGACACGTAGCGGTCCATCTTCAAACTGCTGATACCATGCTGCTTGAGCGCATAGTTTTGGAATTCGCTTCTCATGACTTACTCTTTTTCGGTTTTAGCCTTGGTGGATTTGGCTCTCGTCTTTTTGGGCTTTTCCTCGGCGGGAGCGGTCTCGGCGGCGGGCTCCTCAGCGGTCTCCGCCTTCTTGGCCGTGGTTTTGCGCTTGGTCGTCTTCTTCGGCTTCTCCTCAGCGGCCTCGGCGGGTTTGTCCTCCTTGCGCTGTGCGGAAATCTCATCGACGAAAGCCTTGAAGTCGCCCTCCTTGTGCTCGATGTTCATCTTCTTGCGCATCAGGGCCACCAACTTCTGGTCGTAGAGCAGGTCGTAGGCGTTCTTCACATACTCCTGGTTCTTCATGGCGTCGGCCACGATCTTATCGACCTGGTCCTTCACGCTGTCGGCGTTGAAGTTGGCGAAATAGCTCTTCACGAAGTAGTCGCGGAAGTAAGCCTCGATGTCGGCGCGGTTGACGTTCACGTCTTCGCCTTCCACCAGCGTGTTCTCGATGATTTGCCACTTGAAGGAGTTTTTGTAGCGGTCGAACTCTTTCTCCAGCGCCTCTTCGGTCATATCCTTCTGCACGGCCATGATATAACGTTTCATGAAATCGTCGGGCAGCTCCACGTTCACGTTGTCGAGCAACGTCTGGATAGCGCGATCCATGAACATGCGGTCGGTGTCGGGTTTATACTGGTTGGCGAGCTGGTCCTTGATGGTCTCGCGCATGGCTTTTTCGTCTTTGACGGTGCCGTCGGGGAAGGCCATCTTGAAGAAGTCCTCGTTGAGTTCGGCGGGCTCGATGCGGCCGATGCGCTTGACGGTCAGTTCGTAGTTGTAGGGATCGTCAGCGTTGAGTTCATCGACTTTGAGGTCGAAAGCACGGGCGAAGAAGGGGTCGGAGCTGAAAGCGTTGCGCATGGCCATGGAGACCTTGTCGCCCACCTTCTTGCCGACGAACTCTTTCTTGGCGTCGTCCTTCAGGTCGCGGATGAAGAAGAAAGCTTCCTTCTCGCCGCCGTAATCAGCTGAGATGCTGTCGTTTGCCTCGATGGTCTCGGGCATGACATACTTGCCGTGACGCTCTCTGAGCTGGTCGATTTGGGTGTCGATTTCCTCTTCGCCGGGGATGATGGTGAAATCCGTGACGGCGGGCATGGCGCCGAGATCGACGTTCACATCGGGACGGAGGACGTATTCATAGACGAACGAGAAGTTGTCGGGGTTGTCGAAATCCACGTTGGACTTGCCTTCCACGGGCATGGGCTCGAAGATGAACTTGATGTCGTTGTCCTTGAAGTACTTGTCGATTTGCTCGTTGACCATGCGGTCGATCTCCATCACGAGGATGTTCTTGCCGTACATCTTTTGGACGATGCCCATGGGGGCGTTGCCTTTGCGGAAGCCGGGGACGGCGATCTCGCGGCGTTGTTTCTTTAACGCTTTATCTACATTTTCAGCGTAGTCAGCTTTCTGGATTTCAATGGTGAGTTCCTGAACCTGGCCAGGGACGTTTTCGTGCTTGATATTCATTGATACAATATTTTATATTACAAACAAAAAGAACACGCAACACCTTGAGGCGCTGCATGTTCAAACGTATATTTCTACAATCGTTTATTCCTCGGCTGCATCGGTGGTTTGCTCAACTTGGGTGTTGGTAGTGCCGTGGATGCTGTTGTACTCGCTCTTGGACATGAAAGCGCAGACGAAGCAGAGGATCATGATGCCTGCGGCAAGGCCCCAAGTGGTTTTTTCCAGCACGTCAGCGGTTTTGCGCACGCCCATCACCTGGTTGGAGGAGGCGAAGTTGGAGGCGAGGCCGCCGCCCTTGGAGTTTTGGATCAGCACCACGAAAGCCAGTACGACACTTGCCAGAATGATTAATACTACACACAATGTAAACATCTCTTTTAACTTTTTAGTTTATGAATCTATTACTTTTTTCCTATTTCCGAACCGGATTTTCTGCAAAAACAGTGCCAGAAATCACCCCTCCGGCATCAATTTTTTCAGCTCTTCAATTCGGGCGGCAAAGATAGCATTTTTTTCGGGAAAATGCAATTTCAATATTTCGAACATCTGGATGGCCCGGTCGTAGTATCCTTGGTCTGCGTAAATTTCTGCCAATGAAACACTTACGATGCTCTGATCTTCCACGGAGCTCTCTTTTCCGTAGTCGGCCTCGGCGTCATGGGTGTCGGGGGAGTAGATGATTTTCGGAGCATCCTTGGAGAATTTTTCAATCAGCTGATCGATCAGCGCCTGCCGGTTGTCGTGGTCCGGGGCGGGATGTTTCACGAAGATGGGGTTGAGGTTGTCGTGGCGTTTCTCCTTGGTCTCCACGATGTTGAGTTGCGGTTTCTCGCGCACCTCCACCACGGGGGCGGTCTCCAACGGCAGCAGGTCGAAGCGCAGTTTGTCGGGCAGGGTGAGGAGCATCCGCACGCGGTTGCGGTGCGGGATGCGGGCGGCGGGGTCCTTCAGGGCGAACATGTTGAGCAGCGGCGACGCGGGGTACTTGCGCTGCCACTCGCGCAGCTTCGCGCCCGCCAGCTCCTTCTCGGCCTGTACGAGATCAGTGAAATAGATTTTTTCCATTCGGCAGAAATTAGGCGGCAAAATTACATTTTTTTCGTGAACGCCACGGAGTCCCCCCATTCGTTGTACAGGATTTCGTGCCCGATGGCCCGCATCCGGATGTCGAGGCAGGAGAAGCATTCCTCCGGCTTGTCGCTGACGCAGGCCTTGTCGGGGTAGATCAGGTAGTCCTCGCGGTATTCGTTGGGGGTGAGGTTGGGCATGATGACGTTGGCGCCGGCCTGGATGGCCTTCTCGCGCCCAAGCGGGTCGATGGTCTGGTTCGCCGTGGCCGCCACCATGTTGATTTCCGGCATCATCAGTCGCAGGATGGCGATCATCTTGAGCGTCAGGTTCATACGATCTTCCACACTGGGGATTTGGTCGGCATACGGGTACAGCGGCGTGTCGGGGTGGGGGATGTAGGGACCCATGCCCACCATCGCCACGTCCTTGCGGCGGAAGAAGAGCAGGTCGTTGGCCAGGTTGTCGAGGGTCTGGAACGGCAGTCCCACCATCACGCCGGTGCCGGTCTGGTAGCCGAGGGAAAGCAGCGTGTCGATGCAGTCGAGACGGCGGTGGAAGTCATGCCGCTCGTCACGGGGATGGATGCGGTAGTAGAGCTCCTCGTCCGACGATTCGATGCGCAGCAGATAGCGGTGCGCCCCTGCCTCGAACCAGCGGCGGTAGGTCTCCTCGCTCTGTTCTCCCAACGAGAGCGTGATGCCGAGCGAACCGTTGTCGATCTCCTTGATACGGTGGATGAGGCGGGTGATCATCGCCACGAATTCCGGGTCGTTGCGCTCGCCGCTCTGGATGGCCACGGAGCCGTAGTTCAGCTGCTTGGCGAGACGGGCGCATCCCACCACCTGATCCTCCGTCAAGGTGTAGCGGGTCACGCGGTCGTTGTCGCGGCGCACCCCGCAGTAGAGGCACGACTTGCGGCAGACGTTGCTCAGCTCGATGAGCCCGCGCAGGTGCACGCGGTTGTCTAACCGTTCGAGTTTCACCTCCAACGCCTTGCGTATCAGCTGCTTCATCTCCTCGCCCTGTGCGCCTAACAGCCGCACAAGGTCCTCTTTCTCCAAGAATTCTTTTCTGAGAATCGCTTCTATATCCATATTCCGACAATACAATGAACCCGCAAAAATAGCATTTTTTACGTTTGACGGACCCTCCTTGCCACGCTTTTGCCTCGAATGAGCCTCGTTTTAGCCTCGCAGTAGCCAAGGTTCTCATTCGGTCTTGAGCGACAGTGCTCCGACCCTGCTCCGACAGTGCTCCGACAGTGAACCGACAGAAGAGCGACAAAACTCGTTCACATTCCGGTGTTGATAAAAATCCTGATCCCCCTCTTGACAACCCCTGCCTCGGGATTGTATCTTTGCATTATGAAAACGAAACTCCATTTCACGAGAGGCGAATGGGCGGCGGCCCTGTTTTTGCTCACCCTTATGACGGCGGGCAACATCTACTATTTCCTGTGCGACATCCATCCGAAGCCGCCCTGCGATGTCCACCAGTACGAAGCCCAGTTCCAGCGGTTTGCAGACGAACGGAAACGGCTCGACGATTCGATAGCGGCGGCGCGGCAGCGGACTTACGACAATCGGCCGCGCATCCGTTCCGACACGCTCCCGCCGTTCAAGTCGCAGCAGCGGCAGCCGATGTACGACATTGTCAAGCTGGATCTCAACAGCTGCGACACCGACGCTTTGGTCACGGTGCCGCAGTTCGGGAGCAAGCGTGCCGCGAAGCTGGTGGAATACCGCGAAAAGCTCGGCGGTTTCCACAGCTTCTCGCAGCTGCAGGAGGTCTATGTGATGCAGAACATCGACACGACGAAGCTGAAGACGTATCTGTACATCAACCCGCAGAAAGTAAAGAAGTTGAATGTCAACACGGCGACGTATCAGGAGTTGGTGTCGCATCCCTATATCGATGCGTACCTCACGAAGCTGATTCTCAAACACCGCGAGAAGAACGGCCCGATCCATGACC
Organism: Bacteroidales bacterium; assembly: GCA_017962275.1. GTDB lineage: Bacteria > Bacteroidota > Bacteroidia > Bacteroidales > WCHB1-69 > F23-D06. The sequence goes on along the minus strand of JAGCVQ010000007.1, from coordinate 1,519 downwards.
TTGACGAGCTGCAGCGAATCACCCACGCCTACCCGGAACTCATTGAGAAACTGAGGCCGTATCTGGTCTTTTCGTAGAGACGCAAAATTTTGCGTCTCTGCAGCCGTGCGTCTCACGCCTTATCCATACACGGCCACGGATTCACCTCGATTCCCGCCATGCGTTGCATCGCCTCGTGGGTTTCGCGGCAGACGCGGTCCAGTTCCTCCTTGCGGTTCGCGCTCTTGTCGAACCAGATCGGTTCGCCCACGTGCAGCGTCACGCAGGGGGTGTCCTTCTTGCCGAAGAGGCGGTAGAGGCCCCGGCGTTTGCGGTAGGTATAGACGAACGGGATGACCGGCCGGTCGTATTTGTAGGCCATGGAGAAGGCGCCGCGCTTGAAGGGGCGGATGGGGGTGTACATGTTCCAGCGGACGGCCTCGGGGAAGATGATGAACCACATCTTGCGGCGGGCGTATTCGTCGAAGGCCTCGTTGTACTTGCGGATGCCCTCGCGGGTTTCGGGGATGGGGACGCCGCCGGCCTGCCAAAGGATCCACCAGCCCTTTCCGTTGAAGTGCTTGGCGAACATCGGGATGCGCACCTGCCGGAACCGCTGGCACGCCGCGTTGACCCCTAACGCGTCGAAAACGAACACGTGGTTGCAGACGCAGACGGCCCCGTCGCGGAGCTGCTCCTTGTATTTGCGCAGGTTGCCCTTGATCTGGAGTCCGAAATGGCAGCGGTTGTGCACGGCAATCATGCACCATTTCACGAAGAAGCCCGCGATGGCGTTGAGCTTGAATCGCAGCGAGTCGTCTATGTAGGGATAGGTCTCGTCGAAGGTGAAACGCCCTTGCGACGAGTCCTCCACCTCCACGTGGATCAGCCGCTGGTGCGGGTCGTCGGTAGGGTAGTCGATGCCGATGTCCGGAACATAGACGCCCTCCTTCACCTTGAATTCACCGTATTCCATGACGGCTATTTTTTGACGATGTTGGTCATCTTGTAGGTGGTCACCGTGCCGTTGAATTCCTCGAAGACAAGCTCCACGGGGATGTTGTCGGACTTGCGGTAGGTGATGATGATTTTGGAGTAGCCGCGCGGGGCCGCTTTCTTGGCCGTGAGGGTCACCACCTTGTTGGCGCCCTTTTCGGTGACGCTGGTCTCGGCGTTATTGTCGGTCGCGGCCTGCTTCCAATTACCTGTGATACAGTTCATCAGCGTGTTCCGCTGCGTGCGCATGGCGGCGTTCTTCTCGGTGTCCACCACGGATTTCTTGCCCCGAACGTTGATCGACATGTTCTTGCCGTTGATGATGAAGTAATCGCCGGCGGGCTTGGTGTAGTTCAGCTCGAATTTGTCGGGGGGCGTGAGCTTGAGGTTGCCTTCCCCTTCGAGGGTCTTGCCGGAGGCTTTGATGAACTTGGTTTCCGTGAAGTGGCACTCCACTTTCTGGGCGGAGGCTGCCATCGCAAGCATCGCGATGATGATGGTCAGGAGTTTTTTCATTTGGTTTACGGTTTAGGGTTTAGGGTTT
>JAGCVQ010000069.1 GCA_017962275.1 Bacteroidales bacterium | reverse complement strand
GGCCTCGATATCCGATGGGCTCGAACTCGGAGTTTCTTTCGATGAACATAAACTCATCCTTTTGGGAACAGTAGTCGGGATTTGTCAGGATGGAGTCCGGAATAATCACCTGCGAGAGGTCGGAGTTCCGGAGCTCCTCCGTAACCGCTGTTGTCTTCCCGCCGACCTTGCAGGCAGTCAGGAAGAGCGCCGCCGACAATGCTACCAACAGAATGCTTAAGATTCTCTTTGACATAGTGGTTCGTTATTATCGAGGGCAAAAATACAATTTTCCCCCGGAACTCGCAGATTTGCTCAGAAAAAAGTCTGCGTTAGCCTGCGGGAAAACCATTCTGTCTTTCACGCTTTCGATTTTCATAGTGGGATATTCGCAAATCCCGATTTTTTGTATTTTTGCGGCCTATTTGAGACTCGAGACGCTCAGGAGTCGAGGAGTACTTGATAATTGCTTCCTTGAGCAGCCTCGAAGAGGCAAGACGCACGAAGTGCTAATAACCCCACACAAGCGAAGCGCAGTGTGGGGCTCTCAGTAACAAATAAGCAAACAAATGGACAACAACAACCAACGAGGTTTCACCTCAAGTATAGGTGCGATTTTGGCGGCGGCGGGCGGTGCCGTCGGATTGGGAAACATCTGGCGCTACCCCTATATGTTAGGTCAGAACGGCGGCGGGGCGTTCCTGCTCGTCAACATGTTTTTCGTGTTAGCGATCGGCATCCCGTTGATGATGACCGAGTTTGTGATTGGTCGCCGGACGCAGAGCAATGTGGTAGGCGCGTACAAGAAATTGGAACGGAAGAAGGGGTGGGCCACCATCGGCTATTTCAGCATACTGGCGGCTGTCCTCATATATGCCTTCTACAGCGTGGTGGCCGGCTGGACACTCAACTACATCGTCTTGTCGTGTACCAACCGTCTGTCCGGGCTGACACCCAACGAGGTCGCCGATGCCTTCTCCTCTTTCACCGCGGGCTCGTTTTGGCCGTTGCTGTATCAATTCTGTTTCCTGATGCTTACGGCGTTAGTGATTTCCTTTGGAGTGCAGAAAGGCATCGAAAAGATTTCCAAGATTCTGATGCCAGTGCTCTTTGTTCTGTTGTTGCTGATGGTTGTCCGTTCATTGACGTTGCCCGGCGCGAAAGAGGGATTGCAATTCCTCTTCGAGCCCGATTTCAGCAAGCTGACCGGCACGGGCGTGTTAGGCGCGTTAGGACAGTCGTTTTTCTCTCTCAGTCTTGGCATGGGCGCGATGGTGACCTACGGTTCCTACATCCGCAAGGAGGATTCGCTGTTCAAGACGAGCCTGTGGATTTCCGTTTGTGATCTCATGGTGGCCGTGTTGGCAGGTGTGGTGATCTTCCCCGCAGTCTTCTCCTTCGGCATGGATCCCGCCGGTGGCCCGCAACTCGTCTATGTGGTGCTGCCCAATGTCTTCAACAGCATGCCGATGGGCGGATTGTTCGCCGCGGTCTTTTTCATCTTGTTAGGCATTGCCGCCCTGACCTCCACCATCTCCTTGCAGGAAATCGTCGTGGCCTTCACGGTGGAGGAGTTCCACTGGACTCGCCGCAAAAGTTCGATTGTCAGCATGGTCAGCATTTTTGTCATCGGCATTTTCTGCACCCTGTCGTTCGGGCCGATCAAACACTGGACGCTTTTCGACCGCACCATTTTCGACTTCTTCGACCTCGTTACCGCCTCCTACCTGATGCCTATCGGTGCCTTGGCGACGACCATCTTCCTCGGCTGGTTCTTCCCGAAAGTCGAAGTCAAGGACGAGATCACCAACGGCGGCGCACTGAAAGGCAGATTCTTTGAGCTCTATTACTTCATTTTGCGCTTCGTGGCACCGATTGCGCTGGTGATTATCATCATTTCAGGAATCGTGGGATAGTTAGCAGTTAGTAGTTAGCAGTTAGTAGTTAGTAGTTAAACGAACTGTTTTGGGATGAAGTATTTGTTGTGGTTTGTCGTACTTGTTTCCTTTATGTTGGGGGGCTCGTTGTGGGCGCAGCCGACTGAAAATGAAAACCCGGTTGGGGTGTCTGAACGAGTTGCCGGACCGTTTGATGATTTTTTGAAGTATCCTGTTAAATCACTCTTGATCAAGGCATCCACGTCAGGTTGTGGAGGCGGTGCGACACAGCAGATTGAATATCGTCGATTGGGTCGCAAGTTTGTTCTGAAAGATTCCTATGAACGAATTTATGGTATAACGGTTTATGATGGAGGCGATTCGGTGGTGAAAAATTGGCCGACGCGTCACCCGACTTTTTCAGCGGATGAGCTGGAGACTCTGCTCCGCGACTTTAACGAACATTATGACCAGGCGGTTTCTTGGAATCAGTTTGTCATTACCGATGCGGATTTAGACAAAATGCGAGATGCCCTCAGTGATTGGGATTTCGCTTTCGATTGCTCTCGGTGTGATCCAGCTTCCCGTCAATGGGCCCGCGATACGATTCTCCAAATCAGCGACAGTTTGCTTACCAGCATTCTGATGGTTCCGTCCAGTCCTGCATGTACATCTACTAGCGAATTGACCATCCAGCTCACCAACAGTCATGGCGAAAAACTGGTCTTTGAATGTTATGACGGGGATTGTCGTACGGGGACAGCTCCCTATATGATGCCTATTAAAATCAACCAGAAAACACAAGATATATATTCCAGTTACGTGCCGTTCATGCAGTTTATCGCCACCTTGATGCCGAAGGACATGATTACCCACGAGAAATTTACCACTCACGAGCTCCTCTGTAAAGTCGCCCGCCAACTTCTGAAATGACGGTTCGGAAAAATGTTGTATTTTTGCACCCTTTTAAAAACTTAAAATACTCAACGTTCTTTTTTATTCATCATTCATCATTCATCATTCATAATTTGATAAAAATGACAACCAACGACCAAATTAAGGACATCGTAACGAGGCTCGGTGAGCTAAGGAGGTATCTTTGACGTAGATGCCAAAGAACAAGAAATTAAAGAAAAAGAAGAAATCACACAGAAGGACGGCTTTTGGGACGACCCCAAGGCCGCCGAGAAGTTGCTGAAAGAGATCAGCGGCATCAAAGCGTGGGTGGCCGACTACTACAAGGCCGCCGAGCTGAACGATGAACTGCTGGTGGTCAGCGAGTTCCAGCAGTCGGGAGATGCCACGGAAGCCGAACTCGACGAGGCCTACTACAAGACGATGGAGGCCGTGGAGAAGCTGGAGTTCCAGAACATGATGCGCGACGAAGAGGACTCCTTCGACGCGATCCTGAACATCAACTCCGGCGCGGGCGGCCCCGAAAGCTGC
>JAGCVQ010000068.1 GCA_017962275.1 Bacteroidales bacterium | reverse complement strand
ACCCGTAGGGCACAATCCTCTTTCATCAATCACTGCCAACCAATTGTAGTACAACCCGTAGGTTTTATAATTATATCCTGGGACTTGTTCGGTTACACTTCCTGCGACTTGTATGGCTCTCGGCTCATAATAATATGGTTTAGTATTGCTGAAATCCGTTCCCATCGGTATTGCTTTTCCGTCTAGAAAATGTTTTGTGCGTAAATTGGTCTTCATCCACACCTGTTTGCCGATACGCACCGCATCATAACTGTTGCCGTCCATATCATATACCGCATTGGGAATGATGTTTTGTTGTTCATTCGGCTGGTCGTTTTGCTGTTCATTCTCACGATTGCAATTAAAGAACAGCACGGAAAGCATTAAAAATGTTATAAACAATATGTTTTTTCTCATAATTGGTTGAATTTTGAAATTTCACAAAAGGTGTACACTAAAATGTACTTACAACATTCCAACCTTACGTGGTTTTGTGGTGGCAAAAATATGAAAAATATATTTACGAACCAATTAATAGCCAAAAGCTAACAGCTAATAGCCAACAGCCAAAAACAAAAAACCGCCTAACCGAAAAAAATTGTATCTTTGCCCGTTTTTTGAAATACACTTAAAGTAAATAGTTCATTATGGAAAAAATCAAAATTGGTATTAACGGTTTCGGCCGTATCGGCAGACTTGTTTTCAGAGCCACAACAGAAAGAGACAACATTCAGGTGGTCGGCATCAACGACCTGTTGGATGTGGATTACATGGCTTACATGCTCCGCTATGACTCCGTGCATGGCAAATTCCAGGGCGAAGTGTCCGTGGAAGACGGCATGCTGGTGGTCAACGGCAACAAGATCCGCGTGACGGCGGAGAAGGATCCCGCCAATCTGAAATGGAACGAAGTGGGTGCTGACTATGTGGTGGAATCCACTGGCCTGTTCCTGACGAAAGAGCTCGCCGAGGCTCACCTGAAAGCCGGCGCGAAACGTGTGGTGATGTCCGCTCCTTCCAAAGACGACACTCCGATGTTCGTCATGGGCGTGAACAACAAGGAATACGCTGGCCAGACCATCGTTTCCAATGCTTCTTGCACAACAAACTGCTTAGCTCCTCTGGCCAAGGTCGTTCACGACAACTTCGGCATCATCGAGGGCCTTATGACGACGGTGCACGCCACCACGGCCACCCAGAAGACCGTTGACGGTCCGTCCAAGAAAGACTGGCGCGGCGGCCGTTCCATCCTCGGCAACATCATCCCCTCCTCTACCGGCGCCGCCAAGGCTGTCGGCAAAGTGATCCCCTCTCTCCAGGGCAAGCTCACCGGCATGTCGCTGCGCGTTCCCACCGCTGATGTTTCCGTGGTTGACCTGACCTGCCGTTTGGAGAAGGCTGCCACCTACGAAGAAATCAAGGCTGCCGTGAAGAAAGCCTCCGAAGGCGAGCTCAAGGGCATTCTCGGTTACACGGAAGATGCAGTGGTTTCCACCGACTTCCTCGATGAAAAGAGAACCTCCGTGTTCGACGCCGGTGCCGGCATCATGCTCAATGAGCACTTTGTGAAGCTGGTTTCCTGGTACGACAACGAGATGGGTTATTCCAACAAGGTGGTCGATCTCATCTGCAGCATGAACGCTACCTGCCCGCTGAAATAGTTTTTGGCCATTGGCTGTTAGCTGTTGGCCATTGGCTTTTGGCCAACAGCTAATAGCTAACAGCCAATACATATAAACTCAAAATAATAACAAATTCACCATTAAATTCTTGAATTATGGAAAAGTACACCTGTGACATGTGCGGTTACACGTATGATCCCGAGGTTGGCGATCCTGACAACGGTATCGCCCCCGGCACCGCATTCGAAGATCTCCCCTTCAACTGGACCTGCCCGATCTGCGGCGTGGATAAATCCAATTTTTCTAAGAAATAGCCTTCGGTTATTCTTGTTTTGAGCAACAAAAAAGGCGGTCTTTTCAGGCCGCCTTTTGTTATATATACTATTGTATTACTCCACGATGAATTTCTGAACGTGGTTGCCGTTGGCGCTGTTCAGATGGAGGAAGTAAACGCCCTTGGCGAAGGAGTTCACCGGAATCTGATACATTTCGGAACCACCGTTGTGGTTGAATTGGTCCTCATAAACGGTCTTGCCCATCATGTCCACCACCTTGGCGTTGAATTGCTGAGCCTCGTCGGAAGCAACTTCCACGTTGACGTAAGAAGTAGCGGGATTCGGGTAGAGGTTGACTTCCACATTGTCGAACTGGCTGATGCCGGTGTTCTTGGCGTAATATTCAAATTCGAAACCGGTGCCTTGGTCTTTGTTGTCGGAGGCGAAACGGATGATGAATCTGGAGATGGGAGATCCAGCGTAGTTGAACGTCGGGACGTCGAAGGTGTAAACTTGTGAGGGGAGGTTATCAGCGTCGAAATGGGCGATCAGTTTTTTGCTGCTGCCGGCTGCGCTGGTCTGGTTGTAGATATCCACGAAGTCGCCCTGTTTCAGATCGAATTTGCGGAAAGCGCACACCAGTTGGTTGGTGAAGCGCAGGTTCAGCGTGTATTCGCAGACATTTTCAGCGACGTAGGTGTCATTGCCCGTGGCGTTGTTGGGTTTGTCGGTCAGCAGGGCATAGCCATCCGTGAGGGTCATGTCGGAGCATCCGGTTTTATTGAAGCCGGTCACTTGATAGTCGAGCACGAAGCCGTAGTCGGTTTCAGAGGTGGCGGTGGAGGTGAAGACCACGAGCACGCTGTCAGCATTGACGGTGATGGCGCCGGGAAGGGGTTCGCCGACGTAATCAGCGTGGATGCCATCGCCCAGGGGAGAGTAATCGCTGCAGGCGGCCATGAGATATTCGCCGCTGAACTCTTGCTTAACGCCAGAAGCCTCAGTGCCGCCGTTGTAGATCTTGACCTTGTCGCCGGCTTTCACTTTCAGCTTGGAGAATTGGAATCTGTAGCCAGTAGCGTTGGGGCAAGCGAGAACCCATCTGCGGTTGGAGTTTTGGGCATATTTCATGTTGCCGGCACCGTCGCTGATGGTACCGAAGCTGGCGGTGACGCGTTTGGAGCTCACTGCGGGTTTCTCGATGGCAGCGCTGTCGGGCATCAAAGAGGTCATCATGGTGTTGGTTCCTGCAACGTTGAAGTTGCCGCTGCTGGAGGACATCATGTTGCCGATTTGGTAGTAGCCGTTGTCGGTGCCAGCCCATCCCCAGTTCACGTGGAAATAGGTGATGTCGTTGACGGTGATGTAGCCATCAACAATCCAGGCGTGGCCACCGGCGGAGGCGCTTTGACCGGAGAAGAAGAGCGGACGATGGGCGTCGAGTTCGCCTTTCGCCAAATCAATCCATTGTTGGTTGTCAACAAAGTCGCTCACAGAGCGGAATTGTGCATTGTTGGAGAAGAAGTAGTGATCCTGAAGGGCTGATAAAGCGTATGCTGATTGGGAGCCGGAACCCTCGTGGCCATAATTCATGCGCACGGACACACCACTGTGATAGATCAGTTTGGCCAGTTCGCCATCGTATGCACTCAACTGATTGCACATGGCGTCGTAGTCGTAGGTGGCTTGGCTGTAGTTCACTGTCTGTCTCGGGTAGGTGTAGATCACCTCGGAATAATCATCGTTATATTCTCTGGGAATGTAAGTGACGACACCGTAGCCGTGTTCCGGGTAGCGGTAATAATAGAGGATGTTGGCCATGGTTAGGGCAACGCAGCCCACCACGGAACGGCCGTCATAAGAATAACTGCTCAGCGGGTTGGTGGGACACATCGCGTTGTAGTAGATTTCCTGGGTCCAGCGAGTGGTTACCAGCGGCTCCACGCAAGGAGTACCCTTGGCGGGGGTGTAGGGCTGGAAGTCGGAAGCCAGATAATGGTTCCAGGCTTTGCTGCTGGACAGTGCCGCTTCGGGGTTTTGGGTCAGGAAGGACAACTGCTCTTTGTAGTTCTCCATGTAGAGGTCGGCGCCGGTGCCTTCCTTGAAGTTGCTTTCCAAGGAGAAGGCGAGCACGGGGCTGGCCAGATCGGTGGCGGAGACAACAATGAAGCCTTTCTCGCCAACGTTGAAACGGTAGGTCACCGGAACGCCTTCGGCGGAATATTCGGTGTTCGCCAGGGTCAGTTCCAGCTGGTTGGCCTTAGTGGCACCCACACGCTCGATAAGGAAGTTTCTCGATGCTTGCATGGCATCTCCTACGGGGACAACATTCACCGCGTAGCTCAAGGTAATGAACATCAGTAATGATGCTAACAGGGTAAATTTTTTCATACTTTATAGAATTTTATTTATAATTATTCCAATTAATATTATAGCCCGCAAAAATACAAAAAAAATAAATAAATCCCCATCTCAAATCAGATATTTAAATTTTCTTCTTGTAACGTGGTTTTTTGTATTTTTGCGCTTCGGTTTCTGAACCGTACAAAAGTTTTATAAGACAATTAGTTATCATAAAAATGAATACATCAAGACAAATTTCGAGTGATTTATGGTATGTCGGCGCGTCTGACAGAAGACTGGCCCTTTTTGAGAACATGATGCCCATCCCGAGCGGCACTTCTTACAATTCTTTCGTCCTGACCGACGAGAAAACGGTGCTTTTGGACACAGTCGATCAGGCTGTTGGGGCGCAATTTTTGGAGAATCTGACCGCCGTGTTGGGTGGACGTGCATTGGACTACATCGTTGTCCATCATGTGGAGCCCGACCATTTGGCCTCTTTGCAGGAGGTGCTGGTGCGTTGGCCGAATGCCGTCATCGTGTGCAGCTTGCAGGCCTCCCGCCTGATGAAGCAGTTTATGGATATTTCGGAAAATGTTCAATTCCAGATTGTTAAAGAGGGAGATACGCTGAATGCCGGTAAACATACGCTGCAGTTTGTGGGGGCGCAGATGGTGCATTGGCCCGAGGTGCTGGTCTCTTACGACACCACCGACAAGGTGCTTTTCTCCGCTGATGCGTTCGGCACGTTCGGTGCCCTCGGCGGCAATCTTTACGCCGACGAGGTGAACTTCGACCGCGAATGGATGTACGAGGCCCGTCGCTATTATACTAATATTGTAGGAAAGTATGGTATGCAGGTGCAGAATCTGTTGAAGAAGGCCGCCACGCTCGACATCGAGATGGTCTGCCCGCTTCACGGTCCCATTTGGCGCAAGGATTTCGACAAGTTTGTGGAGAAGTACGACAAATGGAGCCGCTACGAGCCCGAAGACAAGGAAGTGGTGGTTATTTACGGTTCCATGTACGGTCATACCGAATCCGTGGCCACGGTTCTGTCCGGACTGCTTGCCGACAAAGGCTGTCGCAACGTGCGCATGTACGATGCCGCCGCCACGCACGTATCTTACTTGGTGTCAGACTCTTTCCGTTGCAGCCACATCGTGCTTGTCGCCCCGACCTACAACGGCGGTCTCTACCCCCCGATGGAGAACTATCTGCTTGACATCAAGGCACATCTGTTGCAGAATCGCACCTTCATCGTGATTGAGAACGGTTCATGGGCGCCTGTCTCCGGCAACGCCGTCAAATCCATCCTCGGCGAAATGAAGAACACAACCGTTTTGGAACCGGCCATCACCTTCAAATCCGCGATGAAAGAGACGCAACGGGCGGAGCTGGAAGCGTTGGCGGATGCGATTGTTGGTTCTCTTAAATAGCCAAAAGGCAAGAGGCAAAAGGCAATAGGGAACGAGCGACCCCAATTCCCTTTCTATTATAGAAGGGGTGCCCGAAGGGCGGGGTAGTAATATTGAACATATTCCTTAAGCAGTCCTGAAGGGACAAAACGCACGAAGTGCAATTAACCCCACACAAGGCGCAAGCCGCAGTGTGGGGCCATAAACAGTAAACGGTAAACAGTAAACCAATGTATAAAATCGTCAAAAAGGAAGAATTAGGTCAGGATACCTACCTGATGGAAGTGGAAGCCCCGAAAATCGCACAATCGGTGCTGCCCGGGCAGTTTGTTATCGTGAAAGCGAACGAGACCGCCGAAAGAATCCCGTTAACCGTCAGCGACACGTTTCTGCCGGATGGGACCATCACTTTGGTTATCAAAGCGATAGGCGTTTCGACTCGGAAAATTGTCTCCTTCCCGGTAGGCGGTTTTTTCCATGATGTGGTGGGACCGTTGGGCAACCCTTCGGCCTTCATTCACCGCCCGATCGGCATGTTGCGCCGGTCGCGTTATTGTTTCATAGCGGGAGGTGTTGGCATCGCGCCGGTCTTTCCATTGGTAAAGTGGATGTCACAACACGGGCTGGAGTGCGATGTCATCATCGGGGCCCGCAACGCGTCGCTGCTGTTCTATATTGAGCAGTTCCGCAAGATTACCAACAATTTGTATATTACCACCGACGACGGATCCATGGGGTTCAAAGGCACGGTGAACGACATGCTGGACCATCTGGTGCATCAGGAAGGTCGCCGCTACGATGAGATCACAGCCATCGGCCCGATGATCATGATGAAGTTTGTGTCATTGAAAGCCAAGGAGTTAGGGATTCCCTGCGTGGTGAGTCTCAACTCGCTGATGGTGGATGGCACGGGCATGTGCGGCGCGTGTCGTGTGCAGATCGGCGGACAGACCAAGTTCACCTGCGTCGATGGTCCCGAATTTGATGCATCCCTCATCAATTTCGATGAGTGCATGCACCGTCAGGCCATGTACGACCATGTGGAAGGTCGTAAGTTGTTGGATGAAGAGGAGTTAAAAGAGAATCACCAATGTCATATCGGTGGTATCACACATGAGGCCCTTCCGCCAAAATCACGTGTGCCCGTGCGCGAGCAAGCGCCCGAGGTGCGTCGTTCAAACTTTAGGGAGGTTTGTTTCGGCTACAATGCCGAAGAGGCGGTGGAAGAGGCTCGCCGATGTCTGACTTGCAAAAATCCGCAGTGTGTGAACGGTTGTCCGGTGCACATCCGCATCCCCGACTTCATTTCGATGATCAAGGAGGGCCAGTTTGACAAGGCCGCCACGCTGATTCGTGAGGATACCGCGTTGCCGTCTGTGTGCGGTCGCGTGTGCCCGCAGGAGAGCCAGTGCGAAGGCAAGTGCGTTCTCGGTCGCAAGGGAGATCCCGTGGCCATCGGCAAGTTGGAGCGGTTCATTGGCGATTGGTCGATGAAAAACCATAACGTTGTGCAGAAACCCACGGTGCGGAAAGGACAGAAAGTGGCCGTGGTGGGCAGCGGTCCCGCCGGCCTGACTTGCGCCAAGGAATTGCGCTGCATGGGGTACGATGTTACCGTGTATGAGGCACTTCACGAGTTCGGCGGCGTACTTGTCTATGGCATTCCGGAATTCCGTCTGCCGAAGAAAGACATCGTGAAGCCCGAAATCGAGACCATCAAGAACCTTGGGGTGCGATTCGAGAGCGATGTGGTGATCGGTCGCACGATGTCGGTTGATGATTTGATGAACAAATGGTGTTACGACGCCGTTTTCATCGCTTCGGGTGCCGGATTCCCCAATTTCATGAACATTGAGGGCGAAAACTTGTGCGGCGTGGTCTCTGCCAACGAATTTTTGACGAGAAACAACCTGTTGTTTTCCTACAAAGAGCATTACGAAACCCCGAACTTTGTCGGCAAGAAAGTGGCGGTGGTGGGTGGCGGCAATGTCGCTATGGATGCCGCAAGAACGGCTATCCGTCTGGGTGCGGAGGTGCACATCGTCTATCGCCGTTCCGAGGAGGAGCTGCCTGCCCGTCGTGAGGAGGTGCACCATGCCAAGGAAGAGGGGGTCGATTTCCAACTGCTGACCAATCCGGTGCGCATTATCGGCAACGAAAAGGGTTGGGTGTGCGGCATGGAGTGCGTGCGAATGGAGTTGACCGAGCCGGATGATTCAGGTCGCCGTCGCCCGGTGAAGATTCCGGGTTCCGAATTTGTGTTGGATACGGACATGGTCATCATGTCCATCGGCACTTCGCCTAACCCGCTGATTTACACCACGACGCAAGGTCTGGATGTCAACAATCACGGCTGCATTGTGGCCGATGAGGTTGGCACCACCTCCCGCGAAGGGGTGTTTGCCGGCGGCGACATCGTTTCCGGCGCGGCCACGGTCATCCTCGCCATGGGCGCAGGCAAGAGCGCCGCGAAGGCGATAGATGAATATTTGAGGAAGAGGCAATAGAGGCAACAGGCAAAAGGCAATAGGTAGAGACGCAAAATTTTGCGTCTCTACGGTTTGTTTCACATATTCTTACAATTCCACAGCTGGCCAACCGTAGTCCTGATAATAGTGGACGTTGAGATTGTGCTGACGGACGTACTCCTTCAACTGTTCTTTCCGAACGGCCTCGCGAACATCCTCATTTGAATGCATATTTTGGTAAACATCGTAGTGTTTGCCGAAGATGCGTTTGGCGCTGGCCTCATTGCCGGCACCATCCTCTGTCTGTTCGAATGCCGATACCTGTAGGGGCGAATCATTATTTGCTCGGATAAGGGTCATACATCCCGAATGGTTGCCGCCGGAAACGGTCTTGAGGGTATCGCCGACAAGATTGTAGTTGAACACCCAGAAGTCGCCCCACACCAACGTGTTGTCGGCCTCTTTTTCCTCGGTAGAAACGATCATCAGCACTGGAACACAGACCTCGCCTGGTGAGTACTGGGATCCGATCTCCTTCACCAAGTACTCGCTAATGGCATCGCGTCGCGCCTGTTCCATACGGCTGTTGGCGATATTTTCGATGCAGTCCTGCTTGTGGCCGTCGAAATCGGACATCAGCCATTGACCGTCCACCTTCTCCATATAGAGCTTATGTTCCTCTACGTCAGTGTTTTCGTCAAACGAGCCATCCTCCCATTTCTGGCGCACTTTGATGGTCGCAACCGCGTGGGTCTTGTCGGTCTTCTCCACGTCGACCACCTCGTAATCCGCGATGGTTCCGCCGTTGCCGGTCACGAAATAGTAGAGCCATTCGTGGTCCATCGCCTCGAACTCCGGCAGTTGGTTGAACATCGTGTCCAAAACGGCGTAAAAGTCTGCCGTCATAAAGTCTTTTGACTTCTCTAACAGCTCATGGTCGGGGATATACTGACACAACTCCGCCGCACGCTTTTTCAGCTGTTTTTCAGAATCACTACATGCCGCAAACATCAGAGCGGCAAGGGCTAAAATGAGAATCTTTTTCATAATATTGGGGGTTTATTTCAAAAGTTTAGTCCATACTCTTCCGGATCCTCCGCCGCCATCGGCAGGTTCTCCTCTTCGATGTGAATGTAGGTTTTCGACTTTCGGCTGAAAGTGCGAAGATAATAATCGTGCAGTTGCACCTCCACCTGTAACATCGTCTGTTCCAGCTTTTTGGGTTTCAACTGACACTCCCACAGCACAATCACCTGCCAACCATTCTCGAAGAGAATCTCATAATTTTTCTGATCGCGCTCCTGGTTCCTATATATCTTAGCCACCCAGAATTCTCTATTTGTCTTTGGTATTTTGCAACATTTCGAATCCGATAATTCCCCTCCTTCTGGGAGGGGTGCCCCGAAGGGACGGGGTGGGTTTTCCGACCACGCTAGACCGTGTCCATGCCAAAAACATCCGTTCACAAAAATCGCCGTGCGGTACTTCCGCATCACAATGTCGGGTTTCCCTGGCACCCCCTTCACGCAGAGACGGTAGCGGTAGCCGTGGTTCCACAGCCACTGTCGCACGCGTTTCTCGGGCGTGGTGTCCTTACTGCGGATCCGCGACATGCAGTAGTGGCGTTGCTGGGGTGTCATGATGTCGGTCATCGCCTGCTTGCTGGTGTGGTACTTTTCAGATTCCTTTCATTCTTTCCTTTAAGTCGCGGTTCTCTTCCAGCAGATTCCAGATGGCATCTTCCGAGAGCACGCCGCGTTTCAGCTCTTTGGGCAATCGGCCCTGCTCATCGTCGCTGAAATCTTTCATCCACTCCTCGCTGTCATAATAGGTTTCCAGTGCACGTATTGCCGATTGCGCCGTTTCATATCCGTCCAGTGCCTCCGACAGTCCTTTCACCGCCTGTTTGGCCTCCTCCAGCAGACATTCCATCCGCCCGATCCGTTCCAATTGTTCCATTTTGTTCCGGATCATCTCAATCACGCCCAAATCTGCCGGCAGCCACTGCACGCTGTCCAGTTCGTCACGCGAGAGCCAGCGAGCCGCCTCGTGCTCCTTCAGGGTCAGTTCGCCGCTTTCCACGTGGCACCAGAAGCAGTGCATCGTAAGGTGAAACTTCGGGTAGTCCCACTCGACAGTCGTCACCAGCTGCTCGATGACGATGCGTGTCTCCAGTTCTTCCCAAATCTCGCGCTTGAGAGCCTCTTCGGGGGTCTCCCCAGGTTCGATTTTGCCACCCGGGAACTCCCACCAGTCCTTCCAGTCGCCGCTCCCCCGTTGGGTGGCGAAGATGCGGCCTTGATGGCCGTGGATGATGGCGGCGGAAACGTGTTTGTGGTCCATGATGATGTCTAATAAATTTCGATGGTATAGGTAAAGGTGTATGTTTCGCCGGGTGCGAGGCTGTGGATGTATTGCCTTTTGGAGATATCGTCGGTGAAGCCTTTGGAATCGCAGATACCGCACCAGGGTTCCAGACAAACAAACGGGCAGTCTTTCTTGTGAGGTGCCCAAATACCGTAAGCATCCGCTTGCGGGCAGTCCACATCCAGGACGGGATTGCAGTGTCTATCGCAAAGCTCGACCTTTGTCACCTGACCCTCTTCGATAATCAGGGCATCATGACTGAAAGTCTCCGGCATGAGGGGCGTTTCCTGGAGCAGCATCACTTTTGAGCTACGCGGAACACGGCACCCACCGTCGAGATCTGAGGTGAGGGTGGGGGCGACAAGCTTACCCTCCTTGTTATAAAGGCGGACGTATCCATTCACCATCCTTTCGGGGTCGTAATCGGGCAGCAGGAATCCCGGGTGAGCGCCGATCTGGAAGTAGGCCTCCTTATCGTCAAGGTTTTCCACGGTCCAAGCAGCCTCCACCACACTGCCTTCCAGACGATAACACACCTCTAATCCCAATCGATAGGGGTAGTTGCGCGACGACTCGTTCTCCTGCATTCGAAGACGAAGGGAGTGGTCCTTGTCGGAAGGAATCACGGCAAACTCGCTATCCCGTGCATAGCCGTGCTGATGCAAGGGATAGGCGATGCCATTTACGTGAATCTCGTTGTTAAAAGGCTTACCCACAGCGGGAAAAAGAATGGGCGCCCGACGGCTCCAAAAGTGTTCGTCGCCAGTCCACAGGTACTCGCGACCGCCCTTGGTGAGGCTCTGCATTTCAGCCCCGTGTTCCGCCAGCTCAATGGTGATGATATTGTTGGTAAGTTTCATATCAAATAGGTATTATAAATCTAAACTGTATTATTTACACCATTTTTGCCTATTGCCTATTGCCTGTTGCCTATTTTTGCTACCAAATATACGGCAAAACTTTGTATTTCACCCGTTGTTTGTACTCGATGTAGCCTTTGAGGCCTTGTTCCAGAACGGCCTCCTCGTTGCGGATGCGTTTGGCGATGAGGGGGATATAGAGCAGCATGATCAGAAAGGAGATGGGCGAAGCTAGTATCAACGGCATGGCGAGGAAGAGGATGATCGTGGCCGTGTACATTGGGTGGCGGACGATGCCGTAGAGTCCCGTGTCGATGACCTTTTGGTCTTCCTGCACCTCGACGGTCCGTGAGAGGTAGGTGTTCTCGCGCAGCACTTCCGCGTACAGGACATAACCGAACAGGAAGAGCGCAGCGGCAATCCACACGGTCCAATCGGGCAGTACTATCCATTGGTAGCGCCAGTTGAGTCCTGCGACCACAAATGCGGCAATGAACATCAACATGCTCAGTACCACCACGGTCTTTTGTTCCTTCTCTTCCTCTTTGGCATTCAGTCGTTTACGCAGCAGTTCGGGATTCTTGACCATCATAACGATTCCCGCAATGAACATCGGCACAAACAGAACGCCCATCAGCAGCCACCCCTGCCAATAGTGGAGCGAGCCGGCGGGCAGAAAGATGAGCAGTCCGAAGATGACGGCTCCGAGGAGGAATTTAGTTAGGGCTTGGAAAAAGAGTTTGATATCCATAATGTGGTGATTTATTCAGTTTTTATTCAAGATGACCAGTGCGCCTATAACGCCCGGCACCCACCCGCAGAGGGTGAGCAGGAACACAATGAGCACCGACCCGCACCCGCGGTCGATAACGGCGAGGGGTGGGAAGAAGATAGCGAGGAGGACGCGGAGGAGGGACATAGGGCTATTGTTTAAGGGTTTCCAATGCCCGACAGAGCTGATCAGGGCAGGAGGTAGGCTTACCTCCGCAGCGGATGCCATTCAGTTTTTGGATGACGTCGTTGATTTTTTGGCCAGTGACCAAACGGCAGACCGCTTGCAGATTGCCGTCGCATCCGCCCATGAAGAAGACCTGTTGGATCACGCCGTCGTCATCGACCGTCACATCGATGAACTGCGAGCAGGTGCCTTGGGTTTTGTAGAGGGTGTGGGGCATAATTTCAGTAATGAAAAAAATAATGACGAGGAAAATGCTCTTGTTTTCCTTTTACAAAATGAATAAAATCTTTAAGAGTACTAATTTCCGATTGAAACTCTTGAGGGAAGCTGCCTATATATTTATGAGGAACTACTAATTTTAGTTGGGAATCTTTCATTTCGCGAAGTTGGTTCTTTGAGATTCCTTGTTGCAATGTGAACAAGTACTTAACAACCACACGATCTGCCTCTGTCAGTACTTGACGCCAGCGATCTTTACATGTCGTCTTTGCGCCAAGAACAATAAGATCATCGGCAGGAAACTGCAAGTTGTGGTAACAATCCGCATTAGGAAAGAGGAAATCGGGCTTCTTGTTTTCCTCTGTGACAGCCTGTTCTTCAAATACAAGCTCATTATGTGTGAAAATGTCGGCGAGATGGTGTTCTAACGATTTCCCAGCCCTAGACTTACGTCGGTTAAGCACTTCGTTAGCCGTTTGCACAAAAGCATCGATGCTACCAAAAGGTTTTGACATTACCTCGGCATAGACCTTTTCCTCCATAAGTCTGAAAAGACGATACTCGGTGTCCACCCAATTTAATAGGATTTCATCAGGAGAGGACTTTAAAGCAGTCTCAGCAATATTATAAGCACTGTTAAAACATTTGCGAGCACCAGTAGCCATCGTTTTTGTCTCTGGAAAACTGTTAAAACGGTTGACGAACTCGAATAACAGCTGTGCAATCTTTTCATCAGGCATTACAATTCCTGAAACGTCAATAAGTTGGTTGGTCTCGTTTGGTGGGAGATTGAAAGTGGCAAAAAACTCATCAATGTCTTCGTCTCTGCTGAGAACATAACCAACATAATCTTTTTCGGTAAACTTGGCAATGATAAGTAAATCACCAACGTTATCGTCTTGCAAGAACGGAAAATTGCGACCAAAACGAGTGATGCGATACTCATTACGAGTTCCCTGTCCGTAATATTTCATGCAACTTTCGGTAGTAAAATCATCCTGCCATTTGATTTGTACAGTTTTTTCTTTGTTTTCACCTTTTCGCCCTGGCTCATCAAAAAGCAATTCTGATGCGCACTTCGGAACATAGAATCCAGCTTGGTGTGAACCAGTGGTGCCAGTATCGTTGCCTGTGATGAAGCGACACCAAGCAGCTTTAGATTGCCGAACACTTTGTACGGCGGAGTTTAGAATTTCGCTCATAATCGTCTATTGTTTTTATTATTTGCTCAGCAACAGCAGTAATTAGTGGTACTATAACAGAGTTGCCACATTGTCGATAGGCTTGAACATCTGAAACTGCATTAATAATATAGTTGTCAGGATAGCCCATTAACCGAGCACATTCACGAGGAGAAAGCCTTCTCGGATTTTTACCACCTGATTGGGGAATAAGAATTTCTGAACCGTCTTTATAGTATCTTGCGCTAAGTGTTCGTGTAATTCCGTTAAGATCAACTAAGCCGTACCCAAAACCATTTCCTTTGGCTTTATGTTTTTCAGCATAGTTTTGAAGATATGTCCATAACTTATCACTTAAAGTGTATTTTTCATCAACAACAGGTTCAAGAATGTCCTTTACTGCCATTGTTGCTTGGTGTTGTTCGGGAAACACAAATTGTTCTTTACCTTTGAAAACTTTCTTGTCAAATCCCACAATCATAATACGCTCACGATGTTGAGGAACATAAGTTTGGCCATCCATTACTTGATAATGGACTGAATAATCCAATTCTTCAAGCGTTTCTAGAATTATTCGGAATGTGTTTCCTTTATCATGCGAGGTCAGATTCTTGACATTTTCAAGGTAAAAAGCTTTCGGCCGATGCCTGCTAATTATATCAGCAACATCAAAGAATAATGTTCCTTGGGTTTTATCTTTAAAACCTGTTTCACGTCCCAAACTGTTTTTTTTAGAAACACCCGCTATTGAAAAAGGTTGACAAGGAAAACCCGCACAAAGAATATCGAATTGTTTAGGAATATAGCTTTTCGTTTTTTCTTTTGTGATATCTCCAAAAGGAACCTCGCCAAAATTAGCCAAGTATGTTTGTTGTGCAAATTTGTTCCATTCTGAGGAATAAATACATTTACCCCCTTGGCTTTGCATAGCAATGCGAAAACCACCAATACCAGCGAACAAATCTATAAAAGTGAACTTAGGCTTAGAAGGGGCAGGGAAAGGAACAGAATACAATTCTGGGAACAAATTATATTGGAGATTAGATTCTTTAGCAACACTTATATTATCTTCTTCTTCTTCATAGTAACTAAGCAAATCCAAAGCATCCTTCTCAAAAGGTAATGCATACTTTGTGTTTGCGTTTTGAAAATAATGCGTGATTATTGCAGAATTATCATCTGTGGAGATAATGATTTTAACCTGTTTAGCCATAGAATCCTAAATCATTATGAGGTTATTCATATCTTACTACCCGCTCCATCAATGCATTAATTGCCATAGAACAATCATGTGCTATGACCATTTC
This sequence comes from Bacteroidales bacterium, assembly GCA_017962275.1. Lineage (GTDB taxonomy): Bacteria > Bacteroidota > Bacteroidia > Bacteroidales > WCHB1-69 > F23-D06. Next base: position 20,618 of record JAGCVQ010000068.1, on the reverse strand, counting down.
CGGAATAAAAATCTTTTCGATGGGATAATCGAGATGTTTGCAGATGGCAACAATCTGCTTGAGGGTATATTTGTGCGGGTAGTTGGGATTTTCGATGTTGCCGATTTGTCCTCTGGAAATCCCTAACAGCTCACTGAGCTTAGCTTGGCTAATATTCTTCTCAAGACGTATCTTTTTTATCGTCTGAATTATTTTGTCCTGATAATCAACATCTTCAACCATAGTTATACATTCTCAATTTGAGTGCAAAAATACACGCAATGGTGTTCTCAAATTGAGTGTATTTTATAATGAGATAAAATACAGCTACTTATACAAAACAATTTGTGTCTTGTATAACAAATAAGTAAAGAAATAATGTGATGTGTCTCTTTTGGCCGCTATCCCCAACTCATCTTTTCTTCCTCTTCCCCACCAACCTCCCAATCCTATTTCTCCCGTTCAGCTCCGCGACGAAGAGGATGCCGAAGGCGATGGCGAGGGTGACCTTCAGGGCGAGGATGCCGGAGTGGAGGGCGGCGGGGAGCTGCTCGGCGACGAGGTTGTAGGTGGTCCAGAAGATGCCGGCGCCGGGCACTAAGGGGAAAAGGCCGCAGATGAGGAACACGGTGATGGGACATTTGCGCACGATGGACTGCGTGAGGGCGGTGAGGGCGACCAGCGTGGTGGCGAAGAAGACCACGCCCGGCACCGATATCCCCGTGTGGCGCACCAGCAGCAGGTAGAGCAGCCAGCCCACGGTGCCGCAGATGCCGCAGTCGATGTAGTTCTTGCGCGGCACGCCGAAGAGCACCGCAAAGGCTACCGTGCCTACGAAGGCCGCCAACAGTTGGATGACCATACCGGCGGTCTCGGGCGCGGCGGTCAGATTCTCAAGGTATTGCATTCGTCCGGAAATCCACGCGTCCAGGATGAAGGCGAAGGCCACCCCCAACGCGATGCAGAGGAAGGTGAGCAGCGCGTCGAGCAGACGCGTGATGCCCGCGATGTAGTCTTCGTTGGCCAGGTCGCCGATACCGTGGGTGAAGGGCACCCCGGGAATCAGCGAGATGATGGCGCCGATAATCATGTTGCTCGGATGCGTGCCCAAGCCCATTCGGTACATCACCCCGCAAAGCACCGTGGCCAGCAGCGCGCCCGTGAGGGTGCCGGCGATGCGCGACAAATGCCGGTAGCCGACAAACAGCATATAGACCCACAGCAGCGTGCCCGCCACCATAGAAGCCAAACAATCGTCGAAACCGCCCCCGAAAATGATGCAGAAGGCGGCGCTGCCCAATGCGGATGCCAAAATCTGCTCCCACGCGGGTTTCGGCCGCATGGCGCGGATCCCCTTTAGCCGGGCCTCTAACTGCTCGAGGTTACATTTGCCATTCGCCACCTCGCGCGAGAGCTGGTTCACCGCCACCACCTTGTCCAAACTCGTGCCTTTGATGGGGATGAACTTCGAGCGGGCATACCCCTTCGCAGTGGCCATGATGCCGTTGCTGAGCACGAAGAAACTCTCGTCATCCACGCCGAAATGGCCGGCGATGCGCCGCATGGTCTCCTCCACGCGCGAAATCTCCGCCCCGTTTTCCAACAGGATCGCACCCGCCTCGTAGGCGAGGTCCATCACTTTGCTGCTGTCGTTCATTATCTTAGTTTTTTATCTCCGCGTATCGCGCGTATCTGCACGTATTTTGGTCTGAAAGTGCGGTTCATGAAGACGTTGTTACCTTCTTCTCGCACTCACAATCTTGCCGATATACTCGTGGTGGACCCCCGCCGGGAAGTTCTCGTAACGCTTGCGCGGGATCTCCTCGAAACCTCTCTGATCGAACGGGCCGCGGTACATGATTTCGCACTCATAAACCTCGCGGGCCTCCAGATAGTAGGGCGCACCGTGTTCAGTGTAAGCCACATGCAAGCCCAACGCCGCAGCCTTGTCGCCGTCGCGGCCGCTGTGGGTGCCCATGTACTCCAACACGTCTTTGCGGTCCTCGTCGAAGACCATGACGGTGAAATATTGGTAGCGCTCCATGAACTCGTAGGTGTAGCGGGCGGGGGCGACATACACGGTGATGGTGCCGATGTCGTGCTTCCAGATGTTGCCCATCGCGCCCCAACCGATGGTCATGGCGTTGTGTCGGCGCACGTCACCGGAGGCCAACAGCAGTCCGCTGCCCTTGAACCAGGTGAACGGGTTGAGGTTCGGTGACTGCGTGTAGTCAAACTCCACGAAATCAGTCTCCTGGATTGGGCGCACTTCGGGCTCGGGTTGTTTGCCGCCGTACGTGTTGTAGGAGATGTTTTCGGGTTTCCACTTGTCTTTCGGCGTGTTCTCTTTGTCGGGGTAGCCGATGACGATGGTGTTGAGCGGGATGAGGTGGTCGGGCAGATTCAGGACGGCGGTAACCGCATCGCAGCGTTTCCGGTCAGGGTAGGTGCCGGTCCAGACAGCCCCGAGTCCCAACGCATTGGCAGCCAAGAGGATATTCTCGGTGGCGGCAGAACAGTCCTGTACCCAGAACTCACGTGCCTCACCGTCAAGGGCCTTCTTCATGTCACCGCACACCACAATGGCGAGGGGCGCTTTCATGAGCATGCCCGCGTGCGGGTTGGCTTTGGCGAGTGCGGCCAGCTGCACCCTGTCGGTGACCACCACAAAATGCCACGGCTGACGGTTCACAGCCGTAGGGGCAGCCATGCCGGCGCGGAGCAACTGCTCGATCTGCGCTGCCTCCACGGGCTTGTGGAGGTAACTTCTCACGGAGGTGCGCGTCGCGATATTCTCCAACGCGGCGTTCTTGTAACTGTCTGATTTCTGGGCGTCAGCACTCAAACTCACGGTCAGCGCCGACAAACATATCACGATGGACATACAAAGGGTTTTTACGGATTTCATAATGCACTTTTTTATAAGCCGCAAAAATACGAAAATAATGACGACGACCGCGACAATGGAGATAATAATTGTCCGTCGGCAGCGTCTCATCGCCCTCATAACGTAACGAAAAAAAGTGTATTTTCGCGGTTTGTTTTTTGAACACTGTAATATAATTTTATACGGCATTGGAAACGCTTGACAGAACAAAAGAACTGGAGACCCGCGACATCGGCAGCCTGCTGTGGAAGTATGCGTTGCCGGCGGTGATCAGTCAGATTATTGCCTCCATCTACAACATCGTGGATCGTATTTTCATCGGTCGGGGTGTGGGTGCGCTGGCCATCGCCGGCCTTGCCATCACTTTCCCGCTGATGAACATCATCCACGCTTTCGGGTCCCTCATCGGGGTGGGCTCTTCCGCCCGGATGTCCATTGTCTTGGGCCGCAAAGACAAGGAATGGGCCGAGAACATTCTCGGCAACAGTTTGATATTCACCTTTATCCTGAGTGGCCTGGTTGTCCTTTTCTGTTATCTTTTCATGGACCGCATCCTGATGATGTTCGGGGCGACGGCAGAAACCGTGGCCTATGCCCGTGAGTACATGATCTATATCCTGCCGGGCATGTTCCTGATTACCGTCACCTTCAACCTCACAGGTCTGATCCGTGCTTCGGGCTACCCCACCAAATCGATGCTGATTATGGCGGGCGGCGCGATTCTGAACATCATCCTCGACCCGATTTTCATCTTCGCCCTGCATCTGGGCATCAAGGGCGCGGCCATCGCCTCCACGATCTCCATCTTCTGCATGGCGTTGGTGTCGGTGCTCCATTTCGTGCAGCCCGATTCCTTTATCCGCTTCCGTGCGCACTGCTGGAAGCTGCGGGGCTATATCTTCAAGAACATCACGCTCATCGGCATGAGCCCGTTCCTGATGAACCTGGCAGCCGCGGGTGTGGTGGCCATCCTGAACCGGCAGCTGCTGCGTTACGGCGGCGACCTCGCGGTGGGGGCCTACGGTATCTGCAATACCTACGGTAACTTCTTGGTACTCATGATTATCGGCGTCTGTCAGGGTATGCAGCCGATTGCGGGCTACAACTACGGGGCGGGTCGCGGCGACCGGCTGAAGCACGTCTATGGCCTCACGATGTGGATCTGCGTGGCCGTCGGTCTGTTCGGCAGCGTGGTCTCCTGCGTCTTCCCGCGCACGTTGATTCGTGTCTTCACCACCGACCAGCAGCTCATCGAAATCGGCAAGACGGCTCTGCGCTACAGCATGGTGATGTTCCCGCTCATCGGTTTCACCATCGTGAACTCCAACTTCTTCCAGTCCATCGACAAGCCGTGGGTGGCCATCGTCACCAGCCTGTCGCGGCAGGTCCTCTTCTTGGTGCCCATGAGCCTCCTCATCCCGCTGCTCTTCATCGACGCCGGCTGGGACGGTCTCCACGGCATCTGGCTCTCGCTCACCATCTCCGATGTCCTCGGCGCAGTCCTTGCCGCCATCCTGCTCTACACGCAACGAGACGTTTTTTCAATTGATAATTGATAATGGATAATTATGGGGTCGCTCGTTATTGTGTATGCGTAATATGATGTTATTCACTTTGATTGTATTTTCTTAACCTTGAACCTTGAACCTTGAACTTTGAACTTTGAACCTTGAACCTGAAACTAAAATGAACTATTATATCGACACTCACGCTCACCTTTACCGCGAGTACTATCCTGAGGACTTGCGGGGGGTGATTCAGCGTTCCATCGACGCGAAGGTGGAGCGGGTGCTGCTCGCCTGTGTGGATGAGAACACGCCGCCGATGATTGCGGAGGCGGTGGAGATGTTCCCGGAGAATATCTTCGGGCTCATCGGACTGCACCCTTCCGATGTGAAGGAGGATTATGAGGCACAGCTTGCGGAGCTGGAAAAGCATATCGAAGACCGCAATATCGTGGGCATCGGCGAAATCGGATTGGACTTCTACCACGACCGCGACTTCGAGAAGGAACAGCAGCTGGTTTTCAAACGCCAGTTGGACTGGGCCCGCGACCGCAACCTGCCGCTGTCGTTGCACATCCGCAACGGCTACAGCGAGGCCATCCCGATTTTGGACAGCTATGCCGTGGGTTCGCTGCGAGGCGTGCTGCACTGCTTTTCGGGCGGCATCCAGGAAGCGGAATGGGCTGCGCGGCACGGCTTTGTGATCGGCATCGGCGGCATCGTGACCTTCAAGAACAGCAAGCTGCAGGAACTTATCCCGAAGATCGGCCTCGACCACATCGTGCTGGAGACCGACGCCCCCTATCTCGCCCCGACCCCGCACCGCGGTACCCCCAACGAGAGCAGCTACATCCCCCTCATCGCCCAGAAGATCGCCGAAATCATGGAAGTCTCCGTGAAAGAGGTGATGGAACGCACCACCGAGAATGCCGAACGAATCTTTTTCAATTGAATATGAAGAAAATACTATTCACAATAGCAATTATCTGCCTGATGGCAGGTGCAGCACAGGCGCAATCAAGATCCTTTGGCACACGCCTGGGATATAACTTTGAGCTCTCCCTGCAGTATCCGCTTGCCAACTCCGGAATGCTGGAGTTTGATGCCGGAATCACGCCCTTCATCACCCAGAAAGGCGTCATGTACAACGAAGACGGCTCTGCTGTCGACCACTACTACACTTACGGGCGCGTTCAGGCGATACTCGTTTACGACTGGATTATGGACATTCTCCCCAGTTTCTACTGGTACGTCGGTCCGGCCGTCGGTGTGAGCTGGGGTTATGGTGAATTCTTCGATAATCCGCATTACGACAAAAACGGCAAGTTGGTGACTTACAGGAAGCTAAGTCTCCCTCTTGGTGCGCAGATCGGACTGGAGTACGAGTTCAAGGCACCGATCAACCTCAGCGTTGACTGGCGTCCGATGATCAACATCTTCGGACTCAGCCAAGGAGATTACACCTCCTATCTCTACAGTTTTTCGCTCGGCGTCCGCTACCGATTTTAGTTAGCAGTTAATCGGGTTTTCGCTAACCCTCTAACCGTGTAACCCTTTAACCCCCTAACCCCTAACCCATAAACCCTAACCCCTACACCCTACACCCGAAACCTTAACCCAACCACAATGATAGATTCTCCTATTTTCACGCCCTGTCAGATTGGGCCTGTCACATTAAGAAACAGAACGATCCGTTCCGCAGCGTTTGAGAACATGGCGCACGGCAATCGTCCCACCCAAGAATTGTTCAACTACCACACGGCAGTGGCTCGTGGCGGTATCGGCATGACCACGATAGCCTACGCCTCCGTGAGCCGCAGCGGTCTCTCCTTCGACGGACAGCTTTGGCTGCGCGAGGAGATTGTGCCGGAACTGAAGAAGTTGACCGACGCCATCCATGCGGAGGGCGCGAAAGCCTCCATCCAGATCGGGCATTGCGGCAACATGACCCACAAGGCCACCTGCGGACAGAAACCGCTCTCCCCGTCGGGCCGTTTCAACCTCTATTCCCCGACCTTCACCCGCAAGATGACCATCAAGGACATCGACCAGATTGTGGAGGATTTCGGCAAGGCCGTTGACCTCTGTCGTCGTGCCGGCTTCGACTGCATCGAGGTGCACGCCGGTCACGGCTATCTCATCAGCCAGTTCCTGTCGCCCTACACCAACCGTCGCAAAGACGAGTACGGCGGTTCCCTCGAAAACCGCATGCGCTTCATGCGCCGCGTCATCACCCGCGTGATGGAAGAGGCCAAGGACGACATGGCTATCGTGGTGAAAACCAACATGTACGACGGTTTCCGCAGCGGTATGCAGGTGGACGAATGCATCAAGGTGGCGCAAGAGTTAGAGAAGCTGGGCGTGCATGCGTTGGTGCTCACCGCCGGCTTCGTGAGCAAGGCCCCGATGGATGTGATGCGCGGCTCCATGCCGGTGAAGACCATGGCCTACTATATGGACACGAAGAAGTTCTGGTGGCTGAAGCTCGGTCTGCACCTCGGCGGCCACATCGTCATCCCCACCGTGCCCTACAAAGACGCCTACTTCTACGACACCGCCATGAAATTCCGTCAGGCCGTGAAGATGCCGCTGATCTACGTGGGCGGCATGGTCGATAAGGACAACATGGAAAAGGTGCTCAATTCCGGTTTCGTGGCCTTCCAGATGGCCCGCGCCCTCGTGCACGACACCGATTTCGTGAACAAACTGCACAGCGGAGAAATCACCCGCAGCGGATGCAAGCACTCCAACTACTGCATCGGCCGCATGTACACGCTCGATATGCAGTGCCACCAGTGCATGAAGGAAGGATTGCCCGCCAACCTGCAACGCGAAATCGACAAATCGGAACAACGTTGGCAATAAACCGTGGTTCCCATCTACATTATAACGAAAGAAATGAACAAGAAAACCATCGCCATTATTCTGGGCTGCCTGCTGCTGGTGGGCTGCCTCTGTCTTGTTTTGGCAAAGACCGGCGTCATCGGCAAAAAACAGCCGAATGCCGAACTGTTCGCCGTGAAGGACACCGCCAACATCACCAAGATATTCATCGCCGACATGAATGGCGAGTATTCGCTGCTGGTGCGCCACGATGACGGCTGGTATGTGCAGGATTCCGTGAAGGCGATGCCCTCGAAGGTGAACGACCTGCTATCGACCATCCACAATGTCGAGTTGCAGCAGACCGTGGCCAAGACCGCCCAATCGAACATCAACAAGATGATGTCCGTGAACGCCATAAAGGTGGAAATATACCAGAACGCGCCCAAATTCAAGCTTTTCGGCATTCCCTTCTTCACCAAGGAACGGAAAGTGAAGACCTACTACATGGGGCCTTCGACGATGGACAATATCGCCAATTTCGCTATCCTTGAGGGATTTGACGAACCTTGCATTGTCCACATTCCCGGCTTCCGCGGCTTTTTGACCCCGTTTTACGCCTACAAGCCCGTCGATTGGTACAACTGCGACCTTTTCTCTACGAAGATTACCCGCATCCAGTCGCTGAAGGTGGAGGATTTCGAGAATCCCGAAGATTCGTACTATGTGGAGAAGTCCGGAACCCGTTTCTTTAGTCTGTATAATGTTCACAATGAGCTGATTGCGGATTACGACACGGCCAAACTGCTGGACATGCTGTCAGAGTATCGCGACAAGAACTACGAGATGTACATTTCGGGCATGTCGGCAGGTGCGAAGGATTCGATATTGAAGTATAACCACTTCAAAACCATCACGTTGACGGATGTTAACGGGGAGAAGACGACCTTGGAAATGTACCGCAAGATGGAGATTGACCCATACTATCTGGATGCCATCGTCGGCGGAGGTGAACGCGCCGCAGACGAACCTTACAACCGCGACAAGTTCTACGCGGTGCTCAACGGCAACACCAAAGATCTGGTCCAGTGCCAATATTACCACTTCGACCGTCAGAACCAGCCGTTGTCGTATTTCCTGAAACAGCAGTAGGCATGGTCGAGGAAACCTACATGCGGCGGTGCTTGCAGTTGGCTGCCTTGGGTTTAGGTCATACCAGTCCCAACCCGATGGTAGGGGCGGTTATTGTGCGTGACGGCAAGATTATCGGCGAGGGTTACCACCATCGCTGCGGCGAGGCTCACGCGGAAGTGAACGCCATCAACTCCGTGAATGACAAAGAGTTGCTGAAGAGCAGCACGCTGTATGTCAACCTGGAGCCCTGTTCGCATTTCGGGAAGACGCCCCCTTGTGCCGATGCCATCATTCGCTATGGCATCCCTAAGGTGGTCATCGGTTCCATCGACTACCACGACAAGGTGAACGGCAACGGCGTGCGGAAGCTGCGCGAGGCCGGCGTGGAGGTGGTGGAGAACGTCTGCCGCGAGGAGTGCGAAGAGCTGAACCGACGCTTCTTCTCCTTCCATCGGAAACACCGGCCGTACATCATCCTGAAATGGGCGCAGACCCGTGACGGATTCATGGACATTGACCGTGGCGAAGGCAATGTAAATTCCTATTGGATAACGAATTACGCATTGAAAGTGTTGACGCATAAGTGGCGGAGCGAGGAGGATGCCATCTTGGTCGGGTACCGCACGATGCAGAACGACCGTCCGCAGCTCACCACCCGCGAATATCCGGGGAAGGATCCGCAGCGTTTCGTGATGCAGCGAGGAAACGAGGTCGATGCACCCCTGCCTTGCACCCCTCTTTCCGACAACGCGGAGGAGGCGGTGAAAGAGCTGTATAACCTTAATGTCCAATCGGTTATCGTTGAAGGAGGGAAGAAGACATTGGAGAAATTCTTGACGGCGGGGTTATGGGACGAAGCGCGGATTTTGGTGGGAAACCAGCAGTGGGGGAGGGGACTTCCCGCTCCGAAGCTGCCCGGAATTCCGGATAAAACAGTGAATATTGACGACAATCGGTTGATGTATGTTCGACGACACGTATAAAACCATCGCGAAACCGGCCGAAGGCAGCTATAGCGAGAAGCGCAGCAAGTTTCTGGCGTACGCCTTTCCCGTGCAGAACGAGCAGGAGGTGAAACAGCGGCTTGCGGAGATCCAGAAGAAACACTGGGATGCCCGCCACCACTGCTATGCCTACATCCTCGGTCCGCACAAGGACGCCTACCGTCTGAACGACAATGGCGAACCCTCGGGTACTGCCGGAAGACCCATCTACGGACAGCTGCTCTCGAAAGACCTGACCAACACGTTGGTGATTGTGGTCCGTTATTTCGGCGGTATCAAGTTGGGTGTCAGCGGTTTGCAGAACGCCTACAAGGTGGCCGCCCGCGAGGCGTTGGATGCCGCCGTCATCGAGGAACGCACGGTCCAGGAGCAGTATCGCGTGACGTTCGAATATGTGAAGATGAACGACATCATGCAGATTCTGAAAGATCCGGAAGTACAAGTCCTTGACAGACAAAGCTATATGCAGTGCATCTACACCATCTCCGTGCGGCAGCGCGATGCCGACCGCATCACGGGGGCGTTGCGCAAAGTGCCTATGACAGAGGTCACGGCCCTCTGAGGTTATCCAAAATCCATTGTTTATATCTTTATTTTTTTCGACAGAATCACTTCGGTTAATACCGTATTTTTGCCGATTGAGCAATTATTATCCCTAATGATGAGAAAAACATTCAAAATAACGTTATTTTTGGTATTCGCAGCGGCGTTGTTTTCCGGCTGTGTGACCAAGCAGAAGTATAACGAACTGCAGCTCAAATTGCAGCGCACGCAGGACGAGCTGACGTTTATGACCTCCGAGAACAAGAACTGCCAGGATGCGAAGAAGGCGCTCCAGGCACAGCTGAGCGAGCTCACTGCCGAGGCTGAAAAGCTCCGTACGGACACGCTGCGGCTCTACCGGAAGGCCCGTACTTGCGAAATGGAGTACGAGAAGGCGCAAAAGGATTACGACGAGCTGCTCAAAAACTTCGCGGACGTCTCCAACAACAACCAGAACACGATCAACGATCTGCTCGGTGACCGCGACCGCTACAAGGACGAGCTGAATCAGAAGGAGAAAATGCTGGCCCTGCAACAGGATTCCCTGACGAAGGCCCGCGCCGAACTTGAACTTAAAGAGCAGCGTATCCGGGAGATGCAGAATATCCTCGCCCAAAAGGATGCGGAGGTGAAAGCCTTGAAAGACAAGGTCATCAACGCGCTGAAAGGGTTCGAGGGCAGCGGTCTGAACGTCTATGAGAAGGACGGCAAGGTGTATGTCTCCATGGACGACAAACTGCTGTTCGCCTCCGGCAGCTGGGACATCAACGAGCAGGGACTCAGTGCCATCAAGCAGTTGGCGAAAGTGCTTGAGAACGAGAAGGAAATCTCTGTGCTCATCGAGGGTCACACCGACAATGTGCCTTATCGCGGCAGCGGTCAGATCAAGGACAACTGGGACTTGAGCGTGATGCGTGCCACCGCCGTGGTGAAGGCGTTGCTGCAGAACGGCGACATCAACCCCACACGGTTGTCGGCTTCCGGCAGAAGCGAGTATCTGCCTCTGGATGAGAACAATACGCCCGAGGCTCGCGCCAAGAACCGTCGCACGGAGATCATCCTCACCCCCAATCTGGACCAGCTGTTCCAACTGATTCAAGGCAACTAACCATGGCTTTCGCCGACACGCTCATCGCCTGGTACGAGGACCACAAGCGCGACCTGCCGTGGCGCGGCGAGAGCGACCCCTACAAAATCTGGGTTTCCGAAATCATCCTGCAGCAGACCCGCGTGCAGCAGGGTTGGGATTACTATCTGCGGTTCATTGACAACTTCCCGAATGTCAAGGCATTGGCGGAGGCCGAGGAGGAACGGGTGCTGAAAGTGTGGCAGGGGTTGGGCTACTACTCCCGCGCCCGCAACATGCACGCCGCCGCCCGCGAAATCATGACCAAACACAACGGAACGTTTCCTGACACTTACGATAAGATCCTGTCGCTCAAAGGGATAGGCGCTTATACCGCCGCCGCCATCAGTTCCATCGCCTTCCATTTGCCTTACCCCGCTGTCGATGGCAACGTGATCCGCATTATCAGCCGGATCTTCGGGGTGTGTGAGGATGTATCACAACCCGCTGTGGTAAAGCGGATTACGGACATCTGCAACGAGCAAATCGACCGCGACCGTCCGGGTGTGTTCAACCAGGCGGCCATGGACTTCGGGGCGATGCACTGCACCCCGAAAAATCCGCAATGTGAGGAATGTCCTTTCCAATCAGAGTGTTACGCTCAGAATAACCAGCTCGTGGATATTCTGCCCATCAAAAAGAAGAAAGCGGAATCGAAGCACCGGTATTTCCATTATTCGGTGTATCTATCTGGTAATAAAACGATTATCGAGAAAAGAACCGCGAACGACATTTGGAAGAACATGTACCAATTTCCGTTAACGGAAACGGATTCGGATGTTTTTCCCGACACCCCCGTCTTCTCCACGCGGGAAATCCTCTCCCACCAAATCATCCACGCCCATTTCTACGTCAACAACGTCAAAAGATTGCCGAAGCCATCCGAAAACCAAACGGTTATTTGCTTCGATGACATCGAAAACTACCCGATGCCGAAAACCATGACCTTGTTTCTGGGTTATCTTGCCACCCGGTAGCACCTGTCACGAATATCCATAGTCTTAACCTGCGGGCAGCGTCGTTGTAGCCTCGGATTTGCCTCGGTCTTCCCAAGGTTTTCATTCGGTCTTGACCGACAGTGCTCCGACCCTGCTCCGACCCTAGAGCGACCTTAGAGCGACGCAAATGTAAGGCTGCCGCATTGCGATTGTAGGGCTGCCGCATTGCGATTGTAGGGCTGCCGCATTGCGATTGTAGGGCTGCCGCATTGCGATTGTAGGGCTGCCGCATTGCGACAGCCCTACATGAAACATGAAAACCAAAACTATCGCTGTTACGATTCCCAAAAAAATGTATCTTTGCCTTTCTTTTTCAACGTACAAAAGTATTAATAACAAACTGATAATCAATATGATAATAAAAGATGAATTTGTGCGCAGACACAATGGTCCCGCCGTGGACGAGCAACAGAAAATGCTGGACGTCATCGGCGTCAAAACGATGGACGAACTGATTGAGAAGACGGTTCCCGCCGCCATCCGTTTGCCGAAGCCGCTGGATTTGCCCGACGGTATGACCGAAGGCGAATTCCTGAACCACATCCACGGTTTGATGGCGAAGAACAAAATTTACCGCTCCTACATCGGTATGGGTCACTACAACACCTACACCCCGGCGGTGATTTTGCGCAACATTTTCGAGAATCCGGGTTGGTACACCTCCTACACCCCGTACCAGGCGGAGATTTCCCAAGGTCGTATCGAGGCTTTGCTGAACTACCAGACGATGATCAGCAGCCTTACCGCCATGCCGCTCTCCAACGCTTCCATGCTGGACGACGCCACCGCCGCCGGCGAGATGATGCTGATGTTCTTCCGCAGCCGCAGCCGCGAGCAACAGAAGAACAACGTGGTGAAATATTTCGTGGCGGAAGGCGTGTTCCCGCACTGCATCGGCGTGATGAAGACCAACGCAGCTCCGCAAGGTATCGAACTCGTCATCGGCAAACCCGACCAAGTGGAACTCGACGAGACCTTCTTCGGCGCAATGATTCAATACCCGAGCTATTGGGGCAGCATCCATGACTACCGCGCATGGGTTGAGAAGGCACACAGCAAGAACATCTTCGTGGGTGTGGCTACTGACCTGCTGGCCCTGACGCTGCTCACGCCTCCGGGCGAATGGGGTGCCGACTGCGTGACCGGTTCCACCCAACGTTTCGGTATTCCGATGGGTTACGGTAGCCCTGCCGCTGGTTTCTACGCTTGCCGCGAGGAGTTCCTGCGTCAGATGCCGGGTCGTATCATCGGTGTGACCGTTGACGCTCAGGGCAACCGCGCTGTCCGTATGGCGCTGCAGACCCGTGAGCAGCACATCAAACGCGAGCGCGCTACCTCCAACATCTGTACCGCCAGTGCCTTGACCGCCATCATGGCTGGTTTCTACGGCATGTGGCACGGTGCTGATGGTCTGAAAAACAAAGCTGTGAAGATCAACGTTTTGGCTGGCGTTCTCGCCGCCGAAGCTGCGAAATACGGTTTCAAACAGTACAACGAGAACTATTTCGACACTCTCTGTCTCGAAACGCCCGAAGGTCTCACCTGCGAGGATGTGAAGAAGGTGGCTCTGTCGAAAGAGATCAACCTCTGCTACCACTGCGAGCGTTGCTTCACGATTTCGTTGGACGAGACGGTCACTCACGACGATGTCAACAACATCCTCGAAGTGCTGGCCATCACCGCTGGAAAGCCCTTCACCCCGCATGTTTGCGACGGCAAGTGCGGTGTTCCCGATCTGCACATTCCTGCCGAACTGACCCGTAAGAGTCCGTTCATGCAGCACAAGATCTTCAGCCAGTATCACTCCGAAACCGAGATGATGCGTTATATGAAGATGCTGGAAGTCAAGGATTTGTCGCTGAACCGCGCGATGATTCCGCTGGGTTCCTGCACGATGAAGCTCAACGCCGCTGCCGAGATGCTGCCGCTGAGCTGGGCCGAGACCTGCAACATCCACCCGTACGCTCCCGCCGATCAGGCCGAGGGTTACCGCGAAATGTTGGACGAGGTCTGCAACTGGTTAGCTAAGATCACCGGTTTCGCAGCCATCTCCTTGCAGCCGAACTCCGGTGCTGCTGGAGAATATGCCGGTATGACCGTGATTCGCAACTATCACCTCAGCCGCGGCGAGGGTCACCGCAACATCTGCTTGATCCCGTCCTCCGCGCACGGCACCAACCCCGCCTCTTCCGCCAAGGCCGGCAACAAGATCGTGGTGGTGAAGGCAACCGAGCACGGTGAGGTCGATATCGACGATCTGCGTGCGAAAGCCGAGCAATACAAGGACAACCTCTCTTGTTTGATGATTACCTATCCTTCCACGCACGGCGTGTTTGAGGAAGGCATCCTCGAAATCATCAAGATCATCCACGAGAACGGCGGTCTGGTCTATATGGACGGTGCGAACATGAACGCACAGGTGGGTCTGACCTCTCCCGGCACCATGGGCGCGGATGTCTGCCACCTCAACCTGCACAAGACCTTTGCCATGCCTCACGGCGGTGGCGGTCCTGGTGTCGGCCCGATCGGTGTCTGCGAGAAGCTCGTCCCGTTCTTGCCGAACCACGCTACCGTGAAGGTCGGCGGTGAGCAGGGCAGCCAGGTGGCTACGGCTCCTTACGGCAGCGCCTACCTGATTCCGATCACCTACGGCTACCTCAAGATGTTAGGCGGCAAGGGTTTGACGGAAGTCACCAAGAACGCCATCCTGAACGCCAACTACATGCGGGCACGTTTGGAGAAGGACTACAAGATCCTCTACACGGGCACGAACGGCATGTGCGCACACGAGATGATTCTCGACTGCAACGCCTTCGACAGAAGCGCGGGCGTGCAGGTGGGCGACATTGCCAAACGTCTGATGGACTACGGTTTCCACGCTCCCACGGTGGCCTTCCCGGTGCACGGCACCTTGATGGTGGAGCCCACCGAGAGCGAACCGCTGAGCGAGCTCGACCGTTTCTGCGACGCGATGATCGCCATCCGTCAGGAGATCCGCGACATTGAAGAGGGCAAGGCCGACAAGGCCAACAACCTTATCAAGAACGCTCCTCACAGCATGAACGTGGTCTGCGCCGACGAATGGGATCGTCCTTACACCCGTCAGCAGGCGGCCTTCCCGCTCCCGCACACCGAGAAGTACTGGCCGACCGTCGGCAAGATCGACGACGCTTACGGCGACAGAAACTTGGTTTGTGTGTTGAGCGAGTAGGAGATTCTTTGGATACGATAATGAACAGCGGGGAGGACGAAAGTTCTCCCCGCTGTGTTTTTCTGCGCTGGTCTGCGAGTTCTGCGGGATTTTTCTATTTTTGCAAGTTCAATTAGAAAATTGTTTATGAGAAAGATAAGCTTATTATCGCTGTTTGTTTTCATTTGTTTGTTTTGCATGGATATAGTTTCCTATGCCCAACAAGATTCGACTACTCCCGACACCCTCTGTCGGTTAATCTCTTTTTCCGATACGATATACGTTACCGATATGGATGCGCATTACACCATAGACCGTTATCGTAGCGACTGTTGGGGCAATTCCGAAAAGAAACTCGACCCACCGTTGTATATCTTGCATATCAAAGGTGATTTATGCGGCAAGTTCTCCACGTTGGTTTGCCAAAGAGCCGACTACTACGACCGCGGCGACCAAAGGTGGATCCCGATGAAACGGCTGAAATCAATCGGAAGCCCGTCAGTGGACGTCACGCTGGAATCTGCGGATTGCCAGCTGTTGTTTCAGTTTGAGAAATGATCAGTACAGAGTTGTCGAAGTCCATTGTTAGGTTGATATAGACTTTTCAATGATGTTGTGTAATCATTAAGGTTATAGTCTAAATATGGCTAACAGGTTCTGAAACAGAGTTTCTGGCGAGAGCCCTCTGAAACCAGCATTTATCAATACTTGGTGCTCAGGAATGTTGTTTTTAATTGTTTCTGCAAATGCTTGCATATCAACGTATATAGATTCAGGCAAAACTATTTTGGCGTTTGGAGGCAATAATGGCAACAATCTGAAAACGTCGTTTTTGTGCTTGTCAATGTTGATGGAGTGGATGTTAATTCCGCTTTCTTTGAGTTTTTTGTTGCTCAAATAGGCGTATGCTTTGAGGCAGATCAAAGCTGCGACATCGGCATAGTGAATACTATCTGCTAAGGTGCTATGCTGCAAAGTGAAGTTGTAGTAATCATCGTTCAATAGGATGGCAGAAAGACTCGAAAGACCTTCTTCAACAGGTATCGGAGTTATATGCAAGCTTGTTGGTAAAACCAGTGCATCGGGTTTTCGGCTGAAAAGTTCTATCTGAATAGGAAAAGTAGAGGCAGAAGGGTTGAGAAAACGATATGCATGGCGTTTTTCCATCTCTTGCTCGCATCGCTGATACCCTGCTGCTTTGACAAAATCCCAAAAATGTGCCACAAAAGATTCAGATAAGGCTTCTATAATAAGAATAATGTCAATGTCTTTCGTTGCTCTTGCGGTAAAACCTGCATCGCTCAAGGCTGCATCACATGCCGTTCCGCCAATAATGATATAGCTGTCTGAATAGCCGTCAAACCAAGTTCTGAATGTGTCGAGTCCTCTTACCATAAGTGCTGTATAATCTGGTTCAATTCATAATGTATGCGTTCATCTTGATTGTCTTTCAAAGAAAGATAAAGAGAGATTACATCAACAACATCTTTTTGGGCAAACATAGATGGATCATAATCCCAAACTTCGATGTGTATAGGAAGATAATTGTCTTCGGTGGAATAATCCTTCAATTGTTTGTATTCATCATAACTCATGGCTACGTGTTCAAAAACATCAGGATTTATCATCGTGTATTCCGATAAGGCTGTCATCCCAGCTTTATAAGACAGATTTGGAACAGTTTCCGAATATATCACCCTTTTTACTGGTGACTTCATTAGAGGCAAAGCTCTGTTGAACAGTTCGATTTTATCAACGTCGAACTGAATTGTCTTGTCACGGGAACCGACAACCCGGCAAAGATTTGACGCTTTCAGAATCTCTATTGTTCTGCAGACCGTAGGATAGGGCATTCCAAGGGACTCTTGTAATTGTTTGTATGATAAGTCGTTCTTATTGTTGTATAGATAATATAGTAGCACCGTCTGTGCTGTCGGGGTAAGTGGTTTGGCTATTACACCGTGGTCTTTTTTTGCGGTTTTCGATAGAATAATGAACAATTCAGGCAAATGTATCACGGAATCAGGCACAATATAATTAATACCAAGAGCACTTATGCGTTTTTTATTATAGCTTTGAATTTGGTTGAAAACAAAGATAATGGGATCATTAAATACTTGTCTTAGCATTCTTTCATGTTTTGCATAATTGCTTGGTGCAAGGACAATCTCGGGCATATATCGGGCAAATATCACAGACTGTTCATGGATTTTACCAGAAAAAAGACTATACATACTCGTCAAAAACGTGGGCAAATTATGAATACACCTTTGATTAACGGGCGTTATTTCAACACTCATCCCCAGTTCCTTGTTTATATAATTAACTGTGTGATTCATAGTTTATAATATATAAATTTGCTTGTTATATTGATAAAAATATTTTGTGCAAAAATACATATTTTTCATTAACAACCAATATGTTGAACTTTTATTATGATAAAGAATTATAACGACTGCTATTTCCCCCCAAACACATCCCCCCCATTCTCCCGCAGCACCTCCTGCGCCTCGCGGTTCTGCATGATGCTGCCGCCGAAGACATTGAAATCGAAGAGGTAAGGGTTTGTGAACCAGGCGTTCACGTTCATCTGCAAGGTCAGTTCGGAGGTCTCCTTGTGGAGGATTGCGAACTGCGACAACGGCAGTGTGACGGTGAAGGTGTTGTCGGCGAAACCGCTGTCAGTGGTGATTTTGCCCGAATGCAGGTTGAAGGGCTGCCGCACGCCGGAGCCGTCGATCCAGCGGCCGTTGATCTTCATGTAGTGGTAGCCGCCCCCGAGCATATCGGGCCAGCTCATGTTGTTCTCCGGCGGGTTCGGAAAAAATCCCGTGGTGTTCTGTTCCCCTTCCAGTCCGAACACAAACGTAATCGACTTGTACTCATCGGCGGGAAACACGTCCGCAACCTCCCACGAAAGCGTTCCGGGAATGCGGATGTCGGTGTAGTGAATGCCTTGATTGTCAGCGATTTCTATAATCTCGCCAGAGGTGGTCTCCAGTTTCACGTGCGAAATGAAAAACTGCACATCGTTGACCTCATAAAAATTCCCTGCGGCGTTCCGATACATACAGGTATCCAACCGCAGGGAATCATTATCAACGACAAAAGAAAAATTCAGTTTAATGTGGCCTGATGGTTCATGCGTGCAAGCGCTGCACAGCAAAGCCAATACAACGAACACCCATGGTCTTCTATGTTTTGCTTTGTTCATGCAACAACAATTCGGGTGTCTAACTACTAACTGCTAACTGCTAACTACTAACTATTGATCACCATTCATCGTTGAATTCCTCGGCCGGCTGCATGCCCTCTTCCAAGGATTCGATGAGCTTCTGCATCTCTTCGTCGATCTGGCTGAGGTAGCCGTACATGCTGGGGGTCCAACCGGAGGCGGAGGTGTCGAACCAGACCTCGATAGGCGCGGAACCGGTGGCCTTCTCCTTGAAATCGGTGATGGTGTAGCGGTAGCGGTTGTCGCGACATTCGAGCTTGAAGTTGTAATAGACGATGTTCTTGAAACGCATGGTGCCCTCTTTATCCTTGTAGAAAATGCGGACGCTGGAGCGCATGTTGATGACGCATTTCTCGGGGTCGGCACTCTTGATGACCTCACCCGTGTTCTTATAGTACTTCTTTGCCCACTCCATCGCTCTGTCGTATAGAACTTTAGGTGTTCCTTCCTGTTTCACGACATCCTGATAGGTGACCAGGTTGGTGCGCTCGTCGATGGGGAGATAGGGGGGATCCGGTATCGGTTCGGTTTTTTGGGCGAAAGCCGCCACGCTGATCATCAATGCGACCAAGGAAAAGATTACTTTTTTCATTTTTGTCTTATTAAGGTTTGGAAATATAAATCGTAAACGTTCTTTTCGTCTTTCGGCACGAACACGGACTCCACCACTTTCCACTCGTTCTCGTCAATCTCGGGGAACCAGACGTCGGCCACGAATTCAGAGACTATGCGGGTGAGGTAAAGTTTATCGGCATGGGGCAGGAAAAGGCGGTACATGGTGGCGCCGCCCATCACGAAGGCCTCCTCGTCGTCGGCCACGAGGTCGAGCGCCGCGCCGATGGAGTGCACCGTTTCGACGCCTTCGAACTCGATGTCCTCGAGGGTGATGACGATGTTCCGGCGGTTCGGCAGCGGCTTCTTCGGCAGCGACTCCCACGTGCGGTCGCCCATCAGCACCGTGTGCCCGGAGGTGATTTCCTTGAAATGTTTCAAATCCACGGGCAGATGGCACAGCAGCTGGTTCTGGTAGCCCAGCTCCAACCGTTGACCCACAGCCGCAATCATACTTATGCTCATAGTACGTAATTTTCCGCAAAGATACGATTGTTGCGGGAGTTTTCCGTCTCTTTTGGATAAACTTATTAACGTTTCGTTGTTTGTATGAAACTGTTGCCTTTTGCCTATTGCCTTTTGCCTAAAAAAATGTACCTTTGCCGCCGATTCAAAGACAATGGGAAAGAGAAAACAGGACAACAAGATCGAAATCAAGAACAGGAAGGCGGAATTCCTTTACTATCTGCACACTTCCTACACGGCGGGCATTGTGCTGACCGGCACGGAGATCAAGTCCATCCGGGCGGGGCGCGCGAATATCACGGATGCCTATTGCTCGTTCATTAACAACGAGTTATGGGTTCACAACATGCACATCAGCGAGTACGCGCAGGGCAGCTACAACAATCACCAGCCCAAGCGCGACCGCAAGCTTCTGCTGCAGCGCAAGGAGATGCGCAAGCTGATGACCAAACTCAACGAACGCGGCTTCACCATCATCCCGACCTTGCTTTGGATCAACGAAAACGGCTATGCCAAGTTAGACATCTGCCTGGCGAAAGGTAAGAAAATGTACGACAAACGCGAAACCATCAAGGAACGCGACCAACGCCGTCGCACCGACGAAGAATAATATTGACATATAATAATATAGCCATGGAAGAAAACAGGCCCATAACGGACACTCTGCCCGAATCCATCGCCCAACAGGAGAAGATATGGTACGGTATCGGCGAAACCGCTGAGGCATTGGGCGTTCCGGCCTCCACCCTGCGGTTTTGGGAGAAGGAGTTCGACGTGATCAAACCGCGCAAAAACAAAAAAGGCGACCGTTTCTATTCCAAAAACGACATCGCCATCTTGCGCACCATCCAATATCTCACCAAAGTGAAAGGCTACACGCTCCAGGGCGCGAAGACCGCCATCCAGAACGATTTCGTGAAGGAGGCGGAGACGGCCGCCATCGTCACGACGCTGACGCAGATTCGGGAGAAATTGCTGGAAATCAAGAAAATGCTGTAGAGACGCGGCATTGTAAGATGCACGGCATTATAGAGACCCCGGCCATAGAGACGCACGGCCGTGCGTCTCTACTAGAAGATGACATCGTCATCTTGCGGTTTGCCTTTGGTGACCTCTT
>JAGCVQ010000006.1 GCA_017962275.1 Bacteroidales bacterium | reverse complement strand
GGGACAGTCAACGTGTGCATAGTGACGGTTAGCGGTCTGATACTCAATGTGAGCGGTGTTGATGGTGATACCACGCTCTTTTTCCTCAGGAGCGTTATCGATAGAATCGACAGATCTGAGTTCGGAGAGACCTTGGTCGGCCAGCACGGTGGTGATGGCAGCGGTAAGAGTAGTTTTACCGTGGTCAATGTGACCGATAGTACCCACGTTCACGTGGGGTTTAGTACGTTCAAATTTTTCTTTTGCCATTTTTTATAAATTTATGTTTTTAACTAAAATCCTTATGTTCATTTCAAAAAAAAAAGAGCCGTTGATGAGAGTTGAACTCATGACCCCATCCTTACCAAGGATGTACTCTACCACTGAGCTACAACGGCTTTTTTTTCTTGCTAAAAAAAGAACGTTCCCTTTCGGGGAAATAAGGTGCGCAAAAATACATTTTTTTTTGATTCTACACCCTACTCCGAATTTTTTTTTATTTTTATTTCAACTTATTGATAATCAATGCCAAACTATCCTTCCAGTAGGGGATGTCCACCCCCAAGGTGCTCTTGATTTTGCGCAAATTGAAGCAAGATGAAGCAGGACGGCGCGCTTTCGCGGGATATTCCGACGTGGAAATCGGCTCCACGCGACACCCCAATCCGCCCATTTCCATCACCGTTTTCGCGAGGTCGAACCAGCTGCATACCCCTTCGTTCGCAAAGTGGTAAATTTCGGTTCCCGTCTCGGGCTGATGCTCCAGCATGCTCATGACGACCCGGGCCAAGTCGCCGGCGTAAGTCGGACCTCCGATCTGGTCGTTCACCACCTTCACGACCTCCCGTTCGCTCCCCAGCCGCAGCATCGTCTTCACGAAGTTGTGCCCGTATTCGGAGTAGAGCCACGAGGTGCGGATGATCACCGCCCGGCAGCCGCTCTCCAAAATTGCCTCTTCGCCCGCCAGCTTGGTTGCCCCATACACTGACTTCGGCGCAGGCGTGTCCGTCTCCTCATACGGGGTGGAAGATTCTCCCGAAAAGACATAGTCCGTGGAGATGTGGATGAGGAACAGGCTGTGCTTCTTCGCCGCCATCGCCAGATTGCGCACCGCCTCGCAGTTGATGCGGTAGGCGTTCGCTTCGTCGTCCTCGGCCTTATCGACCGCTGTGTATGCCGCCGCATTGAGGATGATGTCTATCCGATGGTCCACCACATACTGGTCAATCGCCGCCGAATCCGTGATGTCTAATTCCGCTACATCTGTATAATAGAAAAGGTATTTGTCTTGATATTCCTTCGCCAGATCGCGCAGACAGTTTCCAAGTTGGCCGTTGGCGCCGGTGATGAGAATGCTTTGCATAAAGGTTTAGGGTTTATGGTTTAGGGGATTGTAGAGACGCAAAATTTTGCGTCTCTGCACATCATACCAATTCGATAGATTCTCGGAACATGGGCACATACGCCTGCTTGAACCCCGCTTCCTTCAAATGTTTCGCGTAGGCGTGGCGGGCGTCGTTCTCGCCGTGCACGACGAATATCTTCTTCAAGCGTTTGTTGCCCTTCTGGCAGGAGAGGTAGCGGATGAGCTCGCTGTAGTCGGCATGGCCGGAAAAGGCGTCGATGCGGGCGAGGGTGGCGCGGACCTTGTACTCATTGCCGAAAATGGAGACCTTCTCGTCGCCGCGCATGATCTTCGCGCCCAACGTGGTCGGGGCGCAGTAACCCACGCAGAGAATGGTGGTCTTCGGGTTCTCGATGTTGTTGGCCAGGTGGTGTTTGATGCGACCGGCCTCCATCATGCCGGAGGCGGAGATGATGATGCAGGGACGGTTGTGCTCGTTCAACGCTTTGGAATCATCGATGGTGCGGACGTAACTGAGATTTTCGAAACCGAACGGGTCCTGGTTCTCGGTCATGAACTGCCGCATCTCCTCGTTGAAACAGTCATCGTGCAGCCGGAAGATGTTGGTGGCGGAGCAAGCCAACGGACTATCGACGAAACATTCGATGTCGGGCAGGTCTCCGGCGAGTTTCAGCCGGTGCAGCGTATAGACGATCTCCTGTGTCCTGCCAATGGCGAACGACGGGATGAGCAGTTTGCCTTTGCGTTTCGCGCATGCGTCGCGCACCACGAGCATCAACTCCTTGTCAGCCTCGTCCAAAGTGGAGTGCAGCCGGTCGCCGTAGGTGGATTCGGTGATGATGTAGTTGGCGTGCGGGAACGGCAGCGGGTCGGGGAGGATGCGCTTGTCGTAACGACCCACATCGCCGGTATAACACAGCGTGCGGGTTTTTCGTCCCTCCTTGAAGGTGATGTAGATGGCGCTGCTGCCGAGCATGTGACCGCTGTCGATGAAGTCGATGGCCACTTTCGGGGTGATGTTGAAGTGCAGTCCGCGCGGGATGCTGATGAAGAGCCGCATGCACTCCACCGCGTCCTTCTCGTTGTAGATCGGCTCGATGGGTGTCTTGCCCACGCGCTCCGTCTTCTTGTTGAACTGCCGTGCATCGGCCTCCTGGATGCGACCCGAATCGGCCAGCATGATGGCGCAGAGGTCGCGGGTGGCCGGCGTGCAGAACACCTTGCCGCGGAACCCTAACTTATATATATATGGTATCAGCCCGGCGTGGTCGATGTGCGCGTGCGAAAGCAGCACGATGTCGATTTGGGTCGGGTCGAAGCCCAGGTCGCGGTTCATGGCATCGGTCTCCAGACCCTTGCCCTGATACATACCGCAATCCAACAGAATCTTGATGCCGTCCTGCGTGGTGAGCAGGAACTTGCTGCCGGTGACCTCTTCGGTCGCGCCTAAAAAGTCAAGTCTCATACGGGTTTATTTTTTCTCGTGATTCGGCCACACATTCCGCCAGCCGTAGAAAAAGCCGAGGTGGTAGCGCGCCGCAAAGAAATAGACCACATGGCGCAACTTGCCCAACGGCATGTAAAGAAGCAACAGGATGCTACTTATATAATATATGGTATTCACCGCACCTGCGGCAGGCAAGAGCAGATAGAGCGTCGTCATCAGCTGGAAAAACGCCACCAGACAGGTGGAGATGAAATCATCCGGCATCGACAACACCTTCAAGTCTTTGGAAACCAATCTTCTAAGAAACAGCAAAATACCGCAAACGGCCCCAATGGCAGAGGGGATGGCGAGAAGGTAATGCCACACGCTGCCGTCACCGATCCAGCGGTTGAAGAACGGGAAAAAGGAAAGCACGAAGAAAAGCAGGCTGCAGAAAATGCCGATGTGGAACAGGATACCCACAGCGTAGGAAGGCAAGTGCAGATACGCCGACTCCTTCTCGGTGGGCATCATCGCGCGGGTGTTGGCGTAAATCACGCCCTCTTTCACACTGCCGCTCGGTTCCGACTTGTCCTTGGGCGCGCCCAAACGCACGATCTTGACAAAATGAACCAACAAACTAACGATGCAATAGAGCGGTGCCGCTATTGCGAGATAGTGCATGGTACTCATAAGTGTAGGGTGTAGGGTTTAGGGTGTAGGGGGTTGGCTATTGGCTGTTAGCTATTAGCTGTTGGCTATGTGGCTATTAGCGAAAAATACGTGCTAAAAGCCAATATCTAAAGGCCAATAGACAAAAGCTAAATTAAACGCAACATTCGGTTTTGGGGAGGCCGGCCACACGGCAGGCGCCTCT
>JAGCVQ010000067.1 GCA_017962275.1 Bacteroidales bacterium | reverse complement strand
GGTCAAGAAGATGGGCGACAACGTGGCCTACATCAAGCGCGGCAAATACACCACCTGCGAGTTGGACGACCCGCACTTCGAGATCTCCTTCTCCAAAGCCAAGGTCATCCAGCACGACAAAATCCTCATCGGTCCGGCCTACCTGAGCTTTACCGGAGTGCCCACCCCGTTGGCGCTGCCTTTCGGCTTCTTCCCCCTCGACTCCAAGCACAAGTCCGGACTGGTGATGCCCTCCTTCGGACAATCGACCACCATGGGCTTCTATCTCAACGACTTAGGGTTCTACTTCGCCATCAACGACAACATCGACCTGCTGCTCTCGGCCGACATCTACACGCGAGGCAGCTGGGGGCTGAAGGCGAAGTCGAACTACGCGTTCCGCTACAAATGCGCCGGCGCCGTGGAGGTAGGTTACTCCCGCATCCTCACCGGCGACCGCATCGACACGGCAAACTTCAAAAAGTCAAACAGTTACAAGATTTATTGGGACCACAAGCAGGACAACAAGTCGCACCCGCGCACCCGCTTCACCGCCCACATCGACGTGCAGAGCTCCAACTACGCCAAATACACGATGACCTCGGCGCAGGACTACCTTTCCAACCAGTTCACCTCCACGGTCAACCTTTCCACCTCCGCCGCCGACTTCTTCTTCGTCGATGCCACGGTCTCCTATTCGCAGAACACCAGCACCCACGCCGTGAACCTCAAACTGCCCAACGTCAACATGTCGGTGGCGCAGTTCTACCCCTTCCGCAAGAAAAACAAGGCCGGCAAGCTGAAATGGTACGACAACATCTCGCTGAAGTGGTCGTCGCAGCTCATCGGGCAGGTAAACACCGCCGATTCGCTCTTCTTCCAGCCCGTCACCTGGCAGCACTTCGAGACGGGCATGATGCACACCATCCCGCTCACCATCCCCATCAAAATCGCCAAGACCATCAACTGGAACACCTCCGTCACCTTCACTGAAAAGTGGTATCTGCAGCACTACACCCTCGGGATGACGTGGGACAGCACGACAGCCGAAACCACACCGACACTGGAACGGTACTTCAATCGCAAGTTCGGCGCGGTGCACGATCTCTCCATCTCATCCAACCTCACAACAAAAGTCTATGTGATGTACATTTTCAAGAAAGGCGGGCTGAATGCCATCCGCCACATCATCACCCCGACGCTGAATTTCACCTTCCAGCCGATGCTCAACGGCCGCAACACCGCGCAATATGTAAACCCGATGACCGGCGAGATTGTGCAGTACAATTACTACGACAACTCCATTTTCGGGGGCGGTAACACCCGGATGTCGGCACGAGCACAGCTCTCGTTCGGCAACAACTTGGAAATCAAGGTGAAATCGAAGAAAGACACCGTCACCGGAACGAAAAAGGTACCCATCATCGACAACTTCAACATCTCCATGTACTACGACTTCGCCGCCGATTCCATGCGTTGGTCCACCCTCACCATGTCGGGCCGCAGCACCCTCTTCAAACAGCTCTACCTCACCTACAGCTTCATCTTCGATCCCTACAGCATCAACGAGGAAGGCCGCCGGGTGAATGTCACCGAATGGAAAGCCAACCACCGGCTGCTGCGTTTCTCGTCCGGAACTTACAGTGTGTCACTGAATTACCGCATCGACCAGAACACCTTCAAGTCGAAAGATCCCGAACGGCAGAAGGCACGGCTGCCTTGGTCGTTCACCTTCAACTACACCTTCACCTACGGCATCAACGACAATCCCGACTACTATAGGTTGCTCTACTACGGAACCGATGTGAAACCCTACAAGAACAACATGGTGCACACGCTGAACGTCCAAGGCGAAATCAACGTCACGAAGAAATGGAAAGTGGGGTTCACCACCGGCTACGATTTTGTGCAGAAGGCGCTCTCCTACACCTCCATCGACATCCACCGCGACATGCACTGCTGGGAGATGAGCTTCAACTGGATCCCGATCGGCTACCGCAAGGGCTGGCAGTTCACCATCAACGTGAAGTCGGCAACATTGAAGGATGTGCTCAAACTCAATCTGCATGACGACTTCCGCAGTAATTTGTAGGAAGGTTTATGGTTTATGGTTTAGAGGTTAGGGGTTAAAAATGATAATAATAGCAGAAAACGATAGATTATGAGTAAGTTCACGCACTTGCATGTGCACACGCAGTATTCGATTCTGGACGGCATGTCCGCAATCCCCGCGCTGATCGACAAATGTCTGGCGAACGGCATGAACGCCATGGCCATCACCGACCACGGCGTGATGTACGGCATCAAGGAGTTTTCCGACACCGTGGCCAAGAAGAACGGCAAGGTGAAGGATGAGATCAAGGCGTTGGAGAAGCAGCTGGCGGAGCTGACGGACGAGGTACAAATCACTGAATGCCAACAGAAAATCGCCGACCTGAAGCAGAAGATCTTCAAGCCGATTTTCGGGTGCGAGGCATACGTGGCGCGTGTGACGAACACCAATCCCACCGGCAGCCGCCTCGTGCATGAGCACAAGGAGAACGGCAGCGGCTACCACCTCATCGTGCTCGCCAAGAACGAGATCGGCTACCACAACCTCTGCAAAATCGTCTCGCAGGCCTGGATCGACGGCAAATACTACCGTCCGCGCATCGACCGCGAGCTGCTGGAGCAATACCACGAGGGGCTGATTGTCTCCTCCGCGTGTCTGGCAGGCGAGGTGCCGCGCAACATCACCAACGGAGACTATGAGAAGGCCAAGGAGGCCGTGATGTGGTTCAAGAGTATCTTCGGCGACGACTATTACCTTGAAATCCAACGACATAAAACCGACAAGCCCGGCGGCGACCGCACGGTCTATGAGCAACAGAAGGTGGCCAACGAAGGCATTCTGAAACTGGCAGCCGAGACCAACACGAAGGTCATCGCCACCAACGACGTGCACTTCGTGAACGAGGACGACGGCGAGGCCCACGACCGACTGATTTGTCTGAGCACGGGCAAGAAAATCGACGATACCGACCGGTTGCATTACACCAAGCAGGAGTGGCTGAAGTCGCCCGAGGAGATGGCGGAAATCTTCGCCGACGTGCCCGAGGCATTGGCCAACACGCAGGAGATTGTCGATAAAGTCGAGGTTTATCAGCTGAAACACGCCCCCATTATGCCGATGTTCGAGATTCCCGAGGAATTCGGCACGGTGGAGAGCTACAAGCAGAAGTTCAGCGAGGATGACCTGCGCGCCGAGTTCGAGAGCGGCGAGGGCGGTGCAGGCCGTATCGAGAAATTGGGCGGCATGGAGCGCGTCTATCGTATCAAATTAGAGGCCGACTACCTGCACAAGCTCACCATGGAGGGCGCGGTGCAACGCTACGGCGACCCTGTAGATCCCGAAATCTTGGAACGCATCGAGTTCGAGCTGAGTGTGATGCGCAACATGGGTTTCCCGGGCTATTTCCTCATCGTGCAGGACTTCATCGCGGCGGCCCGCAACATGGGCGTCTCCGTGGGGCCCGGACGTGGTTCCGCGGCAGGTTCCGTGGTGGCCTACTGCCTGAAAATCACCGATGTGGATCCGCTGAAGTACGACCTGCTGTTCGAGCGTTTCCTCAATCCCGACCGTATCTCCCTCCCCGATATCGATGTCGATTTCGATGACGAGGGCCGTTACAAGATTCTCGACTGGATTACCAAGAAATACGGCAAGGAGAAAGTGGCACACATCATCACCTACGGCACCATGGCCACAAAGTCGAGTCTCAAGGACGTGGCCCGCGTGCATGATCTGCCGATTCCCGAGTCGGACCGCCTCACCAAGATGATTCCGGTGAAGCTGCCCGAGGACCCGAAGACCCACAAGGCCCCGAAGGTCAACATCAAGAACTGCTTGGAGAACATCCCCGAGTTCAAAGCCGCCTACGACAGCGGTCCGCGCCTGCACGACATCATCCACTATGCCAGCCAGTTGGAGGGCACCGTGAGGCAGGTTGGCATCCACGCGTGCGGCGTCATCATCGGCGCGGACGACCTCACCAAATTCGCACCGCTCTCCACCGTGGAGGACAAGGAGGCGAAAGAGGACATCATCGTCACCCAGTACGAAGGCTCTGTCATCGAGGACGTGGGCCTCATCAAGATGGACTTCCTCGGCCTGTCCACGCTCACCATCCTCAAGGAAGCCGTCTCCAACATCAAGAAATCCAGGGGAATAGACGTGGATATCGACCACATCCCGTTGGATGATCCGGAGACGTACAAGCTCTACTGCGAAGGTGATACCATCGGCACGTTCCAGTTCGAATCCGGCGGCATGCAGAAGTACCTGCGCGAGCTGCAGCCCTCCACCTTCGAGGACCTCATCGCTATGAACGCCCTCTACCGTCCCGGCCCCATGGACTACATTCCGCAGTTCATCGACCGCAAGCAGGGTCGCGAGAAAATCGAGTACGACATCCCCATCATGGAGAAGTACCTGAAAGACACCTACGGCATCACCGTCTATCAGGAGCAGGTGATGTTGCTGTCGAGACTGTTAGCCAACTTCACCCGCGGCGAATCCGACACGCTGCGTAAGGCCATGGGTAAGAAGCTGAAAGACAAGCTGGACGCGCTGAAGCCCAAATTCATCGAGGGCGGCAAGGCCAACGGTCACGAAGAGAAGACCTTGGAGAAGATCTGGGCCGACTGGGAGAAGTTCGCCTCCTACGCCTTCAACAAGTCGCACGCCACCTGTTACTCGTGGGTCGCGTACCAAACGGCCTATCTCAAAGCGCATTACCGCGCCGAGTACATGGCTGCCAACTTGACGAACAGCGTCACCGACATCAAGAAGATCACCACCTACATCGACGACTGCCAAAAGAGCGGCATCACCGTCAAGGGACCCGATATCAACGAATCGGACGAGACCTTCACGGTCAACAAGGACGGCGATATCCGTTTCGGCCTGGCGGCGTTGAAGGGGGTCGGGTTCAGCGCGGCGAGCAGCATCGTGAACGAGCGCAACGCCAACGGGCCCTACACCAGCATCATGGACTTTTTCGAGCGCGTGAACCTCGCCAGCTGCAACAAGCGTTGTCTCGAATCGTTGGCCTACGCCGGTGCTTTCGACTGCTTCCCCGACATCCATCGGGCACAGTACTTCATCGTCAACGACAAGGGCCGCAACACCATCGACATGCTCATTTCCCGAGCCTCCTCGAAAGAGAAGAACGCCACGCAGATCGACATCTTCGCGGAGATGACCGGCGACGACGGGGCGGCGGTGGAGGACACCTTTGTCTTCCCGCAGTGCGACCCGTGGAACTATTACGACCAGCTCAAATACGAGAAAGAGGTGGCCGGATTCTTCATTTCCGGACACCCGCTCAAAGAGTACCAGGTCATCATCGACAGTTTCACCAACGCCGACATGTCGATGATGGAGGACAACGACTTCTTAGGGCGCATCGTGCAGAGCGGCAAGGGGATCATGGTAGCCGGCATCGTGAGCAGCGTGATGAGCGGGGTGAGCAAAACCGGCAACCCTTACGGCAAGGTCGTGCTGGAGGACAACAGCGGCACATGGACATGGTTCCTGCGCGGCTCCAACTTCCAGAAATACGAATGGCTGCTGAAGGTCGGCAACCGCGTGTTCGTGAACGCCTCCGTGAAGCAGAACTCCTGGGTCGATAAGGCCACGCAGCAGCAGGTGGTGCGCTACGACGTGAACCCCGTCTATATCTACCCCATCAACGAAGTTTATGAAAAGTTGTGCAAGGGGGTGCAGCTGCAACTGCAGTTGGGCGAGATCACCGGGGCGTTGGCCTTGAATATCAAGGAGATGTTAGACAAGCACTCCGGCAAGACCCCCTTCAACATCCGCATTTTCGAGAAAGACCGGAACTTCCACTCCGACTTCTTCAACTTCGCCGCGAAGGTCGATCCCGAGAGCTTCGTCCGGGACTTCACCCTGTCGGCGGACTACAAGTTGGTGTTAGAAGCGTGAACCTTGGGGGCGATTAGATAACGGCAATGTAATCGTTACCGATGCATTGCAGAGCGTCGTCTTCTCTTGCTCATACTGGAATATTGTATATATTTGCCGTTTCAAATATCGAACTAATGAACGTCAACATCACCAAGGGACTGGACCTGAAGCTAAACGGCACCGCGGCGGACAAATTGCTGGATTGCGCCCCTACCGGTACGTACCATATCCGCCCGTCCGACTTCCGCTGGCTGAATCCGAAACTGCTTGTGCAGGCGGGCGACCGCGTGCAGATCGGCGCCCCGCTGTTCCACGACAAACGCGACGAACGCATCGTTATCGTATCGCCCGTGGCGGGAACAGTGCAGGAGATTGTGCGCGGGGAGAAGCGGGTCATCGAGGAGATCACGATTACCCGCGACCCTGAATCCGCAATCGTAGCCACCATCGAATTCGATACGCCAACCGACGGCGAGAGCATCCGCAAGCTGCTGTTGCAGTACGGTTTATGGCCCTGTCTGCGGCAACGTCCCTTCTCGGTCATCCCGAGCCCCGACGTGAAGCCCAAGTCGGTCTTTATCCCTTGCTTCGACAGCAACCCGCTCTCCCCCGACATCAATATCCTGATGCGCGGCAAAGAGGAGCTCTTCCGTTTCGGGTTGCAGATGTTACAGTTAGCCGCCGACAACGTCCCCATACACCTATGTATGCGCGATGGGGCTGACAACCAGCTCTTTGAGAAAGCGGAGAATGTCGAAAAACACTACTTCAGCGGACCGCACCCGGCGGGGAACGTCGGCACGCACATCCACCATATCGACCCCATCAACAAAGGCGATGTCGTCTGGTATATTGAACCACAGGAGGTGGCCCGTATCGGTCGCTTCTTTGCGGAACATGTCCTGCAATTTGAGAAAACCGCCGCGTTGACGGGTCCCGCCGTCAAGACAACCAGCTACTTCAACACGGTTTACGGGGCGGATCTTACATCACTGTTCACGGACAACCTTTCTCAAGATAATGTCCGCATTATCAGCGGCAGCGTGCTGAGTGGAAGCAAGTTAGAAACCTCCCCTACCCTGCGCTTTCACGACCATCAGATCACCGTCATAGCGGAGGGCGGCAAGCGGGAAATCCTCGGCTGGCTGTTGCCCGGACTGAAGAAATGGAGCGCGTCGCACACGTTCCTGTCGTGGCTCACCCCCAAGCGCACTTACAAAGTGGACACTTCGCTGCACGGTGGCCGCCGCGCCATCATGATGACGGACGTTTACGACAAGGTCTTCCCCTTCGACCTGATGCCGCTGCAACTGCTCAAAGCTTGCGAAATCAAGGACATCGAGCAAATGGAGGCCCTCGGCATCCACGAAGTCGATAGCGAGGACTTCGCCCTCTGCGAGCTGGTCTGTCCCTCGAAAAAAGAGTGGCAGAGGATCGTGGAGGATGCGCTTTTTGAATTAAGAATGATGAACGAAGAATGAAGATTGTATTCCATGAGCAGTTAATTCCCCTCCTTTGGAGGGGTGTCCGAAGGGCGGGGTGGTATTGTGACAAGACGCGCAAAGCCGCCGTGCGAGCCCTGACCATCACGATATTCCTTTTGGCTGGATTTACGACGAAGGCGCAGGTGCAGCCCACGTGGGAGTCGCTTAACCAGCGCGGCTACCCGCAGTGGTTCCAGGACGCGAAGTTAGGCATCTTCATCCATTGGGGACTATACTCCGTGCCCGCGTATGCCTCCAAGGAGGGCTATGGCGAATGGTTCTACCGCGGACTGATGCAGCACATGCCCGAGCGGACGCGTATCATGAGCTACTACGCCGACACCACCAAACCCGTTTTCGACCAGTACAGAGAGCTCACCAAATACTGGCACGCGGAACTTTGGAATCCCGACGATTGGGCGGACCTTTTTGAGTACGCCGGTGCAAAATATGTCGTGTTGGTTACCAAGCACCACGACGGCTATTGCTTGTGGGACAGCAAGTTCCAGCCCGAATGGAACAGCGTGGTGAGCGGTCCGAAACGCAACATCGTGGAGGAACTGACCGCGGCGGTGCGCGACAAGGGGCTGCGGATGGGCTTCTACTACTCGCTGCCCGAATGGACCAACCCGCGCCACATCTGGATGGTGGATCCCGACAACGAGATCGGCGACTACGTTGACAACTACATGGTACCGCAGTTCAAGGAGTTGGTGACGCGCTACAAACCCGACCTCCTCTTCTCCGACGGCGACTGGAACAACACGGCGGAACAGTTTCATTCACAAGAGCTTATCAGCTGGTACTACAATACCGTCGGCAAGGACGCCATCGTGAACAACCGCTGGGGCAACGGCACACAACACGGCTTCCTCACGCCGGAGTACAGCGCGGGCATCGCGAACACGGAAGTGCCGTGGGCGGAGTGCCGCGGCTTCGGGCGCAGCTTCGGCCTTAACCGCAACGAGGATTTGGACAACTACATGACCGACAAGGAGTTGATCCAGCATTTCGTGGAGTTGGTAGCCCACGGCGGCGGCCTGACCCTCAACGTGGGACCCTACGCCGACGGCACCATCCCGCTCATCCAGCAGGAACGGTTGAGAAGCCTCGGCAAGTGGCTGGAGTTCAACGGCGAGGCAATCTACGGGACAAAACCGTACGTGATTCCCTGCCAACGTACAACATCCTTTGTTTCACCCGTATTTTCAGGAGCTCTTGATTTCGATTGGGTACGAAATGCGCCACTCAGGGAAATGCCAGTTGACAACTTCGACATATATTGGAAAGGGTCATTTGTGGCTCCCAAGGATGGCATGTACCGTTTCAAGGCTGTTGCCAACGACGAGATGACCGTGGCGGGCAATGGGGACACCGTTCTGTATTACAACAGCAATTGGGCGGAAAACACGCCCTGGTATGAGGTGCACCTCGCCAAAGAAGAAAACTATGTTTTAGAGGTCTGGTATCACGAAAAAGACCTCGAGGCTTCTGCCGCTCTTTTGGTGAGTGTTGACGGAGGGGATTTCGAACCCGTGTCCACCAACTGGCTTAGCGAAATCCGTTGGCAAAATACCACACGCTGCTTCACAACCAAAGGAAACAGCCTCTATATCATTGAGTTTGAACGTCCTGACTGTACCGAACCTCTTCGGATTTACCAGATGCCCAAAATCAATCCGAATGCCACACTGTACTTAAAAGGAATCGCCCCTAACGCATTAAAATGGAAGCAGGACAACGAGGGAACCCTCACTATCGACTTCTCCAAGGTCGGTTTCAGGGATCTGGAGGCTTTGGAGAACGCCTGGGTGATAGAGGTGTACGGTTACAAATAGGTCGTCACCACAGGATAATCAATAATCAGAACCGTTTCAGCTCTTCCATTTTGAACGGGTCGAGCGTGAAGATCTCGTCGCTGGCGACACGGACAACGAAAAGCCCGAGTTCGTGGGCGTACTGGTCGGCACCGTCCTCGTAGTTGACGGCGGCGACGGCCCCGAAGACTTCCTTGTCCTTGTACTCGTCATACAGCAGCTTGAACATTTCCATGTTACGGAAGAATTTTTCCACGTCCTTCTTGTCGC
Organism: Bacteroidales bacterium; assembly: GCA_017962275.1. Lineage (GTDB taxonomy): Bacteria > Bacteroidota > Bacteroidia > Bacteroidales > WCHB1-69 > F23-D06. Next base: position 7,300 of record JAGCVQ010000067.1, on the reverse strand, counting down.
AGCTAGCCTTCACTTCCTCCACGATCACCTGCGTGTCGGTGAACAGCACCACATCCTGCTCCATTTCCAAATTCAACTGTTTGTTCTTCCGTTTGTAGTTTTTACACAACGAGTTTATCACAAAGCCTTTATCCTCATATATTTTGATGGCGGAGGAGCTCATCAGCCCTTCAATGATGTGTCCGGTAGTGGAAGAAAACCGTGTGGAGAGTTCCTTGATTTTTTTGTCCGTCTCCTTCATTTGCTGGGCTGTCTCCTTTATTATCCGGTCCGTCTCCGCCTGCGATCGTCTCATTTCCGCAAACCATTCTTCATCCCTTTTCCATCGTTCCCGAAGCTCACTCATGTGTCGTTCATGCTCTCTCTCTTTTTCCGAGGCGGCATCACATATTTGTTGAACATCTCGATCATGGTCCAATCGCAGTTGGGCGATTGCTTGTCTGTTTTCCTGTTGACGAACCGCATTGTTCACCGTCATTTGCTGGATTTCCAACAAACTCACATCCGCTTGATTCTCTTCATTTTTCATAGTTTATTTTTTTTAATTTGTATAATTTAGTTTAACGCCGCAAATATACATTATTTTTATTATCAACAACTAATCAATGATATATTTTTCAAAATATTTTTCTTTACAATTAACTGTTAAAATTTAAGATGCACGTTTTTGCACTAATATTTTTATTATTTTTGCCTCTTAGAATTAAAAGAAAGAATTTGAGTATAATTTTACGCTCAAACCAGCGCAAATAATACGAAGAAATGAAGAAATTCAACGCCCTGTTCGACGCCATGGACACGTTCCTGCGCACGCCCGCGACGGTCACGGACGGCCGCTGCCACGTGCGCGACGCGGTCGATATGAAGCGCATCATGATTACCGTGATGATCGCGCTTTGTCCGGCATTGCTGTTCGGATGGTGGAACGTGGGCTACCAACATTTCCTCGCCATCGGGGAGCAGACATCCCTGTGGCCGTGTCTCTGGTACGGCTTCCTGAAGTGGCTGCCGTTGGTCATCGTGACCTACGTCAGCGGGCTCGGAGTGGAGGTGCTTTTCTCGCAGATTCGCAAGGAGGAAGTCGCGGAGGGATTCTTCGTCACGGGCTTCCTCATCCCGATGATCATGCCGCCCGACGTGCCCCTGTGGATTGTCGCGGTGGCCACCATCTTCGCGGTGATTTTCGGCAAGGAGGTCTTCGGGGGCACCGGCTATAACTTCCTGAACCCTGCGTTGTTAGCCCGCGCCTTCGTCTTCTTCGCCTACCCGTCGGTGATTTCCGGCGACAAGGTCTGGATTTCCGGCGCGGATGCGGTCACGGGTGCGACGCCCCTCGCCCTCGTCATGAACGGTCACCCCGAGGCGATGCCCACCACGTGGGAGCTGTTCCTCGGCACCATTCCGGGCTGCATCGGCGAGACCTGCAAGATCGCCATCCTGCTCGGCGCGGCCATCCTCCTCTTCACGCAGGTAGCCGATTGGCGCATTATGCTTTCCGTGTTCGTCGGCGGCTATGTCACGGCGGTCATCTGCCGATGGACAGGACTTTGTCCCATCGCAAGCTACGACCAGTTGCTGATGGGCGGCTTCATGTTCGGTGCGGTCTTCATGGCCACCGATCCCGTCACGGCCGCGCACACCCGCGACGGCAAATACATCTACGGACTGCTCATCGGCATCCTCGCCATCCTCATCCGCACCCTCAACAAAGGCTATCCCGAAGGCATGATGCTCGCCATACTGCTGATGAACATCTTCGCCCCGCTCATCGACTGGTGCGTCGTGCAACGGCACATCAAGTGGAGGCAGAAGGCAATAGGCAAAAGGTAACGAACCGAAATTATATGATTAAAAATATTTCCTTAAGCAGTCCCGGAGGGACAACACGCACGGAGTGCAATTAACCCCACACAAGGCAACAGCCGCAGTGTGGGGCCCGCAAGAGAAGCAAACCAACAAGAGTGCTAATAACCCCACACAAGCGACGAAGGAGCGCAATGTGGGGCGGCCAAAGTATGAAAAGCTATATATGAAGAAAGACAGCAACACCTACATATTCATCTACATCACCGCGCTGGTCGTGGTGATCGCAGTGGTACTCACGTTGGTCTCCACGGGGCTGAAGCCGCGCCGCGACATGAACAAGCAGGCCGAGAAGTGCCAGCAGATTCTGCGGGCGGCGGGCCACGACATCGACCGTTCGAAAGCCGTGGAGGCTTTCTCGAATCTTGCCACACCGCTGACCGATGACGGCCGGAAGTACCGGGTAATCTGCTCCGACGGCACCACGGGCACGGCGGTGCGCCTCGACGGCAAAGGGCTGTGGGGACCGATCTGGGGATACGCGGTGGTCTCGGAAGACGGACAGACCCTCAAAGGTGTAAGCTTCGACCACAAATCGGAGACCCCGGGTTTGGGCGCGAAAATCACCGATGAGGCGTTCCTGAACTCCTTCAAAGGCAAGAAACTCTACGACAAAGACGGCAATTTCGTGTCCGTCAGGGTGTTGAAACCGGGCACTGCAAGCGAAATCGCCGAGGAGAACCGCGTCGATGCCATCTCCGGCGCGACGCTCACCTCGAGAGGGGTGGATGAAATGCTTTCTTCAATTCAGAATTAAGAATTAACTGTGGAGGTTATTTCCCCTTCGTAAAAGCGGGTTACTAAACGGTCGCCGGGTTGTAGCGATTTGGCATCCGTCACTGCCCTACCCTCTTTCAAAGTGATGCTGTAGCCGCGACGGAGCACGTTTTCGGGGCTGAGCAGTCGTAGTTTTCCATCGATATTGTCGCATTCGCGGGCACGTTTCTGCAGCATGGCTGCGGTTCCTTTCGGCAGTTGCTCGCGCAGACGGTCGAGACGCTGCCACTCACCGTTCAGTCGCACCTGCATGTTGCGATCCGCCTCCTGCGCCAACGACTTCAACCGGAAAGTCGCATTCATCGTCAGCTCTTTCGACTTGTAAACCAGCGTTTTGGACAGTTCACCAAGCCGGTTCCGATGGCCGTCCATGATTTTGGGTAGCTTGTACTGGAACGCGGTTTCGGTAAGGACAAGCGTCTGTCGGGTCTCTGCGAGCCGCGACCGCACATGCTGCACGATGCGTGACATATTGTCGTTCAGCTGTTCCTCAAAACGGCGGAAATGGTCGATAAGAGAGACGGCAACCTCCGTGGGGGTGATGAAGCGGGCGTGCGCCACCATATCGGTGACTGTGAGGTTGGTAGAATGCCCGATGCCCGTCAGGACCGGCAACGGGAAAGTGGCCACACGGTGCGTGAGGTCATAATCGTCGTAACAGCTCATGCCCACGTCGCCGCCACCGCCGCGCACAATGACCACCACATCGAAATCGTCACGCCGCTGTTCAATCTTCTGCAGTTGGCTCGTGATGCCCGTGATGGCCTTGTCGCCCTGCAAGATGGAGGGGAACAGCTCCGTGTGGAACTTATAGCCCTGCTCGTTCTGGTGCAACGTCTGCATGAAGTCGCTGTAGCCCTTGCTGGTCTCCACCGAGATGACCGCCACGCGCTTCGGCAAGGTCGGCATCGGCAGCTCGCGGTTGAGATCGAAGACCTGCTCCTTCTTGAGGCGGTCGATGACCTCCTGCCTGTTGCGCACCATCTCGCCCAACGTATAGCTCGGCTCGATGTTCTCGATGTGCAGCGCGAGCCCGTGCTTGGGGCTGAACTGCACGGTGGCGAGGCACAGAATGCGGACGTTCTCCTTCAGCGGCTCGCCCGTGATCTGCACAAACCGTCGGTTGATGTCCTGGAAATTGGCCGACCAGATAATCGCCCGCATCTCCGTCTTAATTGTATTTCCCTCACGTTCAACAAGTTCCGGATAGCAGTGACCGCTATACGGATAGTAATTCAGCTTCAGAATCTCCGCCTTGATGTAGTACGGACGGTTATAGGTACGCTCAATCACCTTGTGGATGCTCATCGCCACATCCGACAAGGAATAGACAGTATGGTTGTTGAAAGTTTCGCGTTCCATTGGGTTTCAGGTTCCAAGTTCAAGGTTCCAAGTTCAAAGTTCAAAGTTCAAGGTATCTCGCAAGTGGATAGCCAACAGCTAAAAGCTAATTATATTCGATGTGTTTCGGTATCCCCAGCCAGTGCTCGTAGCGGCTGCCGAGGCGGCGGACGGTGCGGGACCAGATTTCCTCGGCGGGGGTGTCGAAGACGAGGGATTGTGTGGCCGGGGCGACGACCCACATGTTGCGTTCCAGCTCGTCCTCCAACTGTCCAGGAGACCAACCAGCATAGCCCAACAGGAACTTGCTCTTGAGGTTGGGGATGGCGCGATGTTCCAGGACGGCGATGAGCACGGGGTTGTAACCGACATACACGCCCGGAAGCAGCCGCGTGGCCTCGGGGCAGGAGTCGAAGCTGTGGAGGAGGAAGACGGCTTCGGGCAGGACCGGCCCGCCGAAATAGATGGGATCGTCCACCTTGATCTCGTTCACCACGTCATAGACGCTGTGCGGCAACTGCCGGTTGATGATCAGCCCCGCCGTGTGCTCCTCCTCGTAGTCCGTCAGCAGCACCACCGAATGGTTGAAGAACGGGTCGTTGAAGTAGGGCGTGGAGACTAGCAGCCGGCCTGCCTCCAGTTTGAGGCCAGTGGGTTCGATGCGGAGAAGGTCGTCGTAGTGGTTCATTCTTTTAGTTTCAAGTTTCAGGTTTCAAGTTATAGGTTCCAAGTTCCAAGTTCAAGGTTCAAGGTTCCAAGGTTCAAAGTTCAAAGTTCAAGGTTCAAAGTTCAAGGATAGGGTTAACCGTCATTCTTCATTCTTCATTCTTCATTCTTAATTCTTCATTCTTAATTCTTAATTGAATCAGAAGCCGGCGAAGGGCATGAACAGCGGCGGGAGCAGCAGCAGGAATCCCAGCACGATGAGCACCAACAGGAACTTCCAGATGAAGCGGAACCAGGTGGAATACGGGATGCGGGCCACGCCGAGTACGCCGATGAGCACGCCGGAGGTGGGGGTAATCATGTTGGTGAAGCCGTCACCGAACTGGAACGCGAGGACGGTAAGCTGTCTCGGAATCTCCATCAAGTCAGACCATTCCGCCATCATCGGGATGGTGAGGGCGGCCTTGGCAGAGCCCGACGGGATAATCAGGTTCAACAGGTTCTGCATCACGTACATCGCGGCGGTGCTGCCGATACGACCCGCACCCTGCATCCCCTGCGCCACGGCGAAGAGGATAGTGTCGATGATGTGACCGTCTTCCAGAATGATGATGATGCCGCCGGCCAGACCGACCACGAGGGCAGCCACGAGGATGTCCTTACAACCCTCCAGGAAGCTGCGGAAGATCTTGTCGAACCGCATCCCGAAGGCGAATCCAGCGCAAATGCCCATGGCGAAGAAAAGACCGGCAATCTCCATCACGTACCAACCGTATCCCAACACACCCGTCACCAGAATCAGGATGGTGAAGAGCAGGATGGTGAGGATCAGATGGTGGACGGACTTGCGCGTGGCGAAAAAGCCGATGAGCACGAACAATGCGGCCCAAATCGGGAAAAGCATCACATGACGGCTACCCAATCCAACAGTGATGTCCGTGTAGGGCATCGTGACGGCGCAGAAGATCAGAACAGCGGATATACAAGCATATACAGTCCATGCAGGCCATTGGGATTTCACCATTTCCCGTTTCGAATCCGTGACGGCGGTTTTCTCGCGCCAGTAGCTATCGATGCTGTAGGTCAGGGATTTTTCGGGATTCTTCTTAACCCACGCAGCGTATAATAGGGTGAAGACGATGGCAATGACGGTAAGGATAATCCAACAGAGGAGACGATAGCCGATGCCCGAAAAGGTAGGCAGACCGGATAGTCCCTGCGCGATACCGATGGTGAAGGGATTGAGCATCGCGCCCGCAAAACCTACGTGCGCGGCCACATAGCACATCAGCACGCCCGTGATGGAGTCGTAACCCATGGAGACGGCCAACGGCACGAAGACCACAATGAAGGCGATAGTCTCCTCGCTCATCCCGAATACCGACCCGAACAAGCTGAACATCAGCATAATGGCGATAATCAGCAGGTTGTTTACGCCTACCTTTCGGAAGAGGGCGTGCTGCTGCATTCGCTGCGTTTTGTCGAGGAAAAGCCAAATGCCGCGGTTAATGGCGTCGGTCTCGTTCATCACCCAGAAGGCGCCGCCAATCATCAGGATGAAGACGATGATGTTGGCCGTGCGCTCGAACCCTTTGAAGAAGGCGGTGAAGACCTGCCAGGTCTGCGGCGCGGGATCCACCCGGTGATACGAGTCGGCGACCACCACGTTGCGCTCGTGCCCATCGACCGTAACCGTCTGACGGTCAAACTCTCCGCCCGGCACAATCCACGTGAGGACGGCGCACACGGCAATGATGGAGAACACGATGGTGAAGGTATGGGGGATGTTGAATTTGGTACGCATTCTTTAATGGTTAATGGTTATTGGTTATTGGTTATTGAGGGGTTAGGGACTCCGTCGGGGTTTATAACAAATATTATTTCAAATTTCGGGCGCAAAGGTACAAATTTTTAGTAAGCAGTGAGCAATTAGCAGTAGGCTCCAAAATTTTGCGTCTCTACATCCTGACATTTTCATTGCCATTTTGTGATAATCATTTTATGGCAAAAGAAAGAAAAAGTGTATCTTTGCAGCGTATTTTCAAGATGAACCGATATGAACAACCCCTTCGTCACCAACGGATATGCGGGTCCCAAATACTTCTGCGACCGCGAAAAGGAGACCACGCTGCTCACTAACTTCCTGACCAACGGGAACAACGTGGCGCTGATTTCGTCACGTCGCATAGGGAAAACGGACTTGTTGCACCATTGCTTCGGGCAACCGGATATCTGCAACCATTATCATACCTTCATCATCGACATTTACGCCACCGCATCCGTCAGCGATTTCGTCAACGTTTTCGGCAAGGCCATCATGGACGAACTTCGTCCGAAAGGCCGCAGTGCATGGGAAAGTTTCCTGCAAATCATCCAATCCCTGCGTTCGGAAATCACTTTCGACGCGAACGGCATGCCCGTCTGGGGAATCGGGATGGGGGCCATTGATAATCCAACCGTGACACTTGACGAAATTTTCCGCTATCTCAACAACGCGGACAAGCCCTGCATCGTGGCCATTGACGAGTTCCAGCAAATCCTCTACTACAACGACAATCGGAACATGGAAGCACTGCTGCGAACCTATATCCAGCGCACAAACAACGCAAACTTTGTCTTTTCTGGTTCACAACGACATTTGATGGGAGCCATG
>JAGCVQ010000066.1 GCA_017962275.1 Bacteroidales bacterium | reverse complement strand
CTGCTCTTCATGCAGAAGAACCACCCCGTCGTCCATCTCAAAGAGGCCAACCACAAGCTTGTCTGTAGCATCCACAACATCCCCACCTTCAAGGCGGCGTACCATTGGTTGAAGAAGATACAGCAGGCAGTTCGTAGTTAGTAGTTAGTAGTTAGTAGTTAGCAGTTACGAACAACCCCAATATATTAAATATAATTCCTTGAGCAGTCCCGAAGGGACAAGACGCACGAAGTGCTATTAACCCCACATAAGCGACGAAGGAGCGCAGTGTGGGGATAGATGGAGTCCCGAAGGGACAAGACGCACGAAGTGCTAGTAACCCCACATAAGCGACGAAGGAGCGCAGTGTGGGGTAGGCAGCAACAAATTATCCAGCAGTAATGATCAACGAACCCACCCACCAATACATCATCTCCCACGCCGCCGCCGACGTGGCGCAATTGGCGTTGCATCCTTCGAAAGACCCGCAAGTCGATATGCCCATGGCGTTGCAGCAGATTGCCGGGCGGCAGAAGGCCAAGGAGGAGTTGCCCGATTGGTATGCCACCGGTGGAATCCTATATCCGAAAAAAGTCTCCATGGAGCAGTGTTCTTCCTCGCAAACCGCTGATTACAAAGCCTCTTTGGTCAGCGGAAGAGCTTTTGCAGACCTGAGCGGCGGTTTCGGGGTGGATACCATTGCCCTTGCCCGAAAGTTCGAAAGAGGGTATTACGTAGAGCCGCAGGAAGAGCTGTGCGAACTCTTTCACCACAACAGCAAAGCATTCGGTATCAACCATATAACCATCATCAACGACCTATTGGAGAACAGCATCGAACGGTTGGATCCTGTTGATGTCATCTACCTCGACCCCTCCCGCCGGGACAGTCACGGTCGGCGCGTGGTCTCCCTGTCCGACTGCACCCCGAATCTTCTCGAATGGAAATCCGCCCTGTTGGAGAAATGCAACACGTTGATGGTCAAGCTCTCCCCTATGATTGATTTGCACCAGACCCTGCGGGAATTGCCGGAAACGTATGCGGTGCATGTGGTTGCGGTCAATGGGGAATGCAAGGAGGTGGTGTGTATTATCAATTCGAAAACGGCAACAGATATTCAAATGATTGCGATGGACCTTCGAAATGATGACAACACGTTGTTTAATACCACATTAGAAACCGAACGTTCCGCCCCGTTGTTCATCGCTACAGAACCTGGCACCTACCTTTACGAACCCAACGCCGCCGTGATGAAGGCCGGCATCTTCAATGCCCTGTCGCAACAATTCCAGGTCCAGAAACTGGCGAAAAACACCAATCTGTTTACATCCGACGCTTTGCGGGAGGATTTCCCGGGACGCATCTTCCGCATCGAGGCCGTCCATGACTTCCACCCGCGCAAAACAGGCAAAGAGTTGGCGCATCTTCATAACGCAAGTATCGCCGTGCGAAACTTCCCGTTATCGGCGGAAGAACTGCGCAAAACACTGAAAATCAAAGACGGAAATGCATGCTACCTCTTCGGTTGCACGCTGTACGATGGTCGGAAGGTGATTATCGAAACGCAAAAAGACGAGGGCGAATAATCGGGCAATTTTCAGGGCGGAATATGCGTAATAGGCGATTTTGATTGAGTATTTGGGCGAATATTATTCGCCCCTACACCCAACAACATAATCCATAAATTATATCTTGTAAACCTTCCCTTTCGGTTTCGAATCGGAATTGCCATTGTCGTCGCGATGCGGGGTCTCCTTCGCCGGTTTCACATCGATGCGGAAATCCTGCGAAGTGATGGTCCGATAGGTCTGGGTTTCATCGTCATAATAGGTGAATGTTGCGCCAGGAATGAAATACTCGCCTTCGGAACGCGGAATCAGGGTGAACTGGAACGTCTTGGTGCCGCTCACGAGGTTGCCCTTGGCGCTAATGCGTTGACTGACACGTGGATAGGTAATGTCACAGTCAGCGGGGAAATCAATGTTCAGATCTTTCGCTTCGATATGGTGGAGATTACCGTTGCCTGAAACGGTCACGGTTAACGTAACCGATTGATTCACATACGCTTCCGTCTTGTTGATAGAGGCGGAGATGTCGAAATGACCGACAATTTCCGTCTTGCCGTTGTTCTGGGCTCCGGGAAGCGGTTTCACTTTGAGGTTCAGCTCGTTAGAGGTCAGCCGGAAATCCTTGGCGCGGGTGGTCGTCATATTGCCCCAGAACGGGTTGTGGACGGTGGCGGGAACGCCGATGCGCACAATGAGATCGAGCTTCGGAATCGTCACTTTGCCGGTTTTCAGCGGATAGGCCGCCGTCTGCAGAATCGTATAGACGTGGTAACGCTCGCCCTTGATGGTCTCGGTGGCTTCCTCGCTGTAGTTGTTCTCCAAACGGTCGAGCCATAGCGCATCGGTGGCGCCGTATGTGGCGCGAGCGATGTCGTAACCCCGGATGTCCTGCTTGATGTAGAGCTTGTGCGTCACCACCACGGCCTCGCCCTGCCAAGCCTCGGTCTGAGCAATCTCAGCCTTGACGAACATGTCCTCTTTCTTGATATCGTCCTTGTACTCAACCCTTTCCGATTTCGATTTCGGTTGCTGGGAACGGTTGTCGCCTCCGAAGAAGTTGAAATCCGGCATTCCGAAATGGAAGAAGTCGGACTGCTGTTCTTGCTGCTGCGACTGCTTGCCGGCCTTCACTACCCGAACCTCCACGGCATTGCTCCGCAGCACGCGCCCGTCCACTGAAACGGATACGCCCGGAATCGTGAACGTGCCCTCGCGCTTGCAGGTAAGTACGTAGGTGTAAGTGTATTGCGTGCTCTGTTCCGTATGTCCGTTGGCGATGGAAATGGAGGTGCTGGACCCCATACTCGGACCGCCCACAAACTCGAACTTCCCGAAGTCGGTATCCAGTATCGTACCCTTCTCCGAGGTCGTCACCGTATATTGAAATTGCTGATCGACAACCACTTCCGCCGGCGCTTTGGCCGTGCAGAGAGATTCGTCTTGCGCATTGACAAAATAGAACGCGCCGAATAAAAACAGCGACACAAACAAGAAAATACTACGTTTCATATTCATAAAATTAGCGTCGCCATAACGCAAAAATCATGCCTTTATTGTATAACCATGTAACCATGTAACCGTGTAACCATGTAACCATGTAACCGTGTAACCTCTCTACCCCTTCATCTCCTTCACCAATTTGAAGTACAAATCGGTCAGAATAAGCGAAGTGTTCCCGTTTCGGGCAATATGGTACAACGCCTCGTTACAGAGCTCCGTCATGGCGGAAACCTGCTTCAAATGGAGGATTCCACGGTATTTGTCAAGGACAGCTTGCTCCTGATGCGTCACCTTCAGCATTTGCGGATTGTTGGTATTCAGCATCAAGATATTCCGCAGCATGCGCAACATCAGCTGCAGATACTGTTTCTGGTATTCGCGACCCTTGGCGACCACCTCGGAAAGGGCCGCCTGCGCCTGGTCGTATTGTACCGCCGCCAGTAACTTGTTCTGTGCCAATGCGGTAATGCTGTCAAAGACCACTTCGAACTGCTGCAACAAAATGCGCTGGTCCTCGTTGTCGGTCACGATGTGGATGGCCTTGTTGTAGTTGCCGTCGGCCAAAATGGCAATGTCGGAAGCTTCCTCGGGCGTGAGATCCGGATAAACTTGTTGGAGCTTTTGGGCGATGTCCGCATCTGTCAGCCGCGGGATTTTCACGAGCTGCGTGCGCGACAGAATGGTGTTCAGAATCTTGTCCGGCTCCTCCGAAATGAGGAGAAAAACGGAATTCGGTTCGGGCTCCTCAAGGGTTTTCAGCAGTTTCGGCGCGGCAGTATGGTAAAGACGGTCCATGCACCAAAGGACATAGACCTTGAAGCCGTCTTGGTGCGAACGCATGTTGTTGTGCCGCAAAATGTCGGAACAATCGCGGATGTTGATGCTGGCCTGCTTGTTTTCGCCCTCCAGCACGTTGAGCCATCCGTTGATATCGACATGGAAGTCGTTTTTCAGCACAAATTCCCGGAATTCGTTGAGAAACTGACTCGAATCGGGATCTTTCTTCACGGATTTGGTCGTGCAGTTGGGGAAATAGAGGTGCAGGTCGGGGTGTGACAATTTGGCAAACTGCTTGCAGGAGGGACACTCGCCGCAGGAATCGTGTTCACCGGGATTCTCGCAGCAGAGGTACTGCCCGTAGGCTATCGCAAGGGCGAGCGCGTGGCTGCCGGGTTGCGCCAAGAAAAACTGCGCGTGCGCAGCCCTACCCTCCCGGGCAAGGTCGATGAGTTTCTGCTTGAGCTCGTTGTCCACTAAAACATCCTTAAATAACATGTTGTCAAGATTTTATTGTTTGATTTTTTCCAACCACGTGTGATCGTTGGTGTTCTCGTAGGCATCTAACTTCTCGAACAGTTCCTCCAGATTCCCGGCAGAAATCAGCAGGCTGTGATGGAACGGACGCAGGAATCCCTCCTCCATGAACTTGTCCAACTGTTTGAGCAGCAAGTCATAGAATCCCAGATAGTTATAGACAGCTATGGGCTTGAAGTGCAGCCCGAGCTGCGCATCGGTGATCATCTCGAAAAGCTCGTCCATGGTGCCGTAGCCGCCCGGGAAAACGACAAAGGCGTCCGCTTTCTCCTCCAAAAGCTGCTTGCGCTCGCTCATGGTCTTCACGAGAATCATTTCCGTAATGTTCGTGGCCAGGACCTCCCCTTTCGTGAAGAAATCCGGCGCCACGCCAATCACCTTGCCGCCATTATCGAGCGCGGCATTCGCGGCAGCCCCCATTAGACCGATGGAACCGCCTCCGTAATAGAGCGTCAACGACTTCCGGGCGCACATTTCACCGAAACGCGCCGCCTCCTGCGCATACGCGGGATTGTTGCCCACTGAGGAGCCGCAATACAAAGCCAAGGATTGATATTTCATAATACTTCCAAATTCGTTAAGGTGTGATAAAAAATGGAGATGAGCAGGTAACCGAAGATGATCAACGGGAACGCACCCAACTTGAAAACTAAGAAAAGGATGATGCCGACGAGCAGAATCAAAAAGCGGGCGATGTTCATGCCCGTGAGCTTGAAGTCCTTGAATTTCAGAGAAATCATGTTGATGGGGCTGACCAAGAGGATGGCGAAAAAGACGGCGAAGCAGAGCACCACCCAGAAACTGTTGAGAATGGCGATATGCTCGGAGGCGGCGGGAATGAAGCCGAGGAAAAGGGCGTTGGCCGGTGTCGGCATCCCGATGAACTTCTCCGCTTGCTCCGTGTCGAGGTTGAACTTTGCCAAACGCACTGCCGAGAGTGCCGGCACGAGAAACACCAGATAGGTCATGTAGTGGGCAAAAGGAGTCTGCGCGGCAGGAGTCATCTGCAGATAACAGATTGTCAGCCACTTATAGACGATCATCGTCGGAGCGACCCCGAATGAGACCACATCGGAGAGGGAGTCGAGCTCCTTGCCGATGTCGGAGGTGACATGCAGCAAGCGAGCGCTGAGACCGTCGCAAAAGTCGAAAATGGCAGCCATCACAATCCAGATGGCCGCGAACGTCAAATTCCCGTTCAGCGACGACATAATCGAAAAACAACCACACACCAGATTCAGACAGGTGATGGTGTTCGGAATATGCTGTTTGATATTTATTTTAGACATTTGATTTTAGATAAGCATGTAACCCTTATTTCAAGACCCAATACTGCGAATTCACCCCCTTCGCGAACTGTTCCGCCTCCTCTTCCGTGTCGAACACGCCGATGCAGACGCGCAGGTTCTTACCTTCCTGCACCACGATCACGGGCGAGTACTGGTCGAGATTTTTCTGACGGATATGCCGTTCCACGTCAGCCTCGCCGGGGAAGCTGCCCGCAATCGCGTAATAATGACCGGGCTCAAAGCGGATGTAGTTGTACTTGCCGTCGGCGGTCTGTTTCAGCAACTCGGGCGTGTAGGTCTCGGAAGCAGGTTCCTCCACCGTTTCGGGCTCGGAAGCAACCGTTTCCGCATCGTCGGCGGTTTCCGGCTCCGTGACGGTCGCATCTGAGGTGTTGGTCGTGTCAATCACCTGTTCCACAGGCTGTTTTTTGTCTTGCCACTGATGATAACAGTCGGTGATTTTGTCCTTGAAGATATAACCGAGCGCGGCCAAAACGGCGAGCAACAGTAACAATATCCACAACCATGCCAAATGATGGCGCTTTTTGTGGTCGTCCTCGTCTTCCTCATCCTCGTCGTCTTCGTCTTCATCTTCATCCTCGTCATCGTCCTCATCTTTGTCATTTTCAACGACGTGGTCCGTGAGAGAATCATCAGTCGAGGGCGAATCATTATTCGAGGGCGAATCATTATTCGCCCCTACGGGTTCGGGTTCAACCTCGGGTTCAGGTTCAATGATAGGTTCCGGTTCCACAACAGGTTCGGGTTCGATAACGGGTTCAGGTTCAATTACAGGTTCCTGTTCCACAATCGGTTCAGGTTCAACGATATTATCCGGTTCCGTAACAGGTTCCTGTTCGACAACAGGTTCCGGTTCCACGACCGGTTCCTGTTCGACAACGGGTTCCTGTTCAACGGGCGAATCATTATTCGTGGGCGAATCATTATTCGCCCCTACGGGTTCTTCGGTCTCCGTAACCTCTTCATTTACAGTTTCTTCCGCAGTCACATCCTCTTCTTCTACCGCCGCTGCAACCGGATACGAGAGCTCGATCGGATCCATCCCCTCGAAGAGGCTGTTCAGCTGCGGGATGATTTCGTTCTCGAAGGAGAGATTCCCCTTCTTGTCGAGCATGAAGGTGCCGAAACCCTCGTAGGACACCGACTTATTGTGCTGCAAAGCGGACAGCAGCTCGTTCACCCAAGCCGTGACCATTTCGTTGGCCTCGGTGAAGAGACACTGCTTCTCGCGGCTGATCAGATTGGAGAGAGCGAAGTTGTTCTCTTCGCTCTCCTTCGGCGAGAAAACCACCTCGTTATAAGGAGGATAGACTTTGTCCTTCGTGATCTCCGCGTGCTTCATCCGCAGCCGGAACTCCCCGAGCCGCTCTATGAACACATGGTCCTCCTGTTGTAATGCTTTGAGTATATAATCTATCATTGCTAACTATAACTTTTGATCCAGGGGTTTCGCTCCGCTTACCCCTGGCTACCGAACTCTTGCCCCTTAAACCACCCCGCCCTTCGGGCACCCCTCCAAAGGAGGGGATGGGCTGCTCAAGGAAATAATACCTTATGTGTTTGGTCCATCGTTAAATGCTAACTGCTAACTACTAATTACTAATTGTTCCAAATCTTCCGGCGTATCCACCCCAATTCCTTGATAATCACACTCCAACGCCCTGATGGTATAGCCATTCTCGAGCCAACGGAGCTGTTCCAGCTTTTCGCTGTTCTCCAATTCCGAGGTCGGGAGCTGCACAATCTGCCGAAGGACACCGTAGCGGTAGGCATACACCCCAATATGGCGGTAGTAGCTTTTCGGGGCCACGGCACCTTCTCCACGCAAATACGGAATCGGCAGACGGCTGAAATAGAGCACGTTGCCGTTCTTCGCTTTCACGACCTTCACCACATTGGGGTTGTGGAGCAGCTCTTCGTCGTGGAACGGGTTCACGAGGGTGGCAATCTGCACGGAACGATCTTCGAAGGCGCTGGCGAGCAGATGAATCTCCTTCGGGGAAATCAGCGGCTCATCACCCTGGATGTTGATAATCACATCGTTATCATCGGGCCGCATCGAAAGGGCCGCCTCGCCACAACGGTCGGTGCCGGAAGCGTGGTCAGGGGAGGTCATCACCACCCGACCGCCAAAACCGCGCACGCATTCCGCGATACGCTCATCGTCCGTGGCCACGGCAAGTTCCTTGACCTCAGACGATTGCACACGCTCATACACCCACTGCACCATAGGCTTGCCCTCAATGAGCGCCAACGGCTTGCCCGGGAAACGCGAAGAGGCGTAACGGGCGGGAATGATACCGAAAACGTTGAAATCCCTCATTTGAACAGGCCGTACAATTCCGTGTCAATCTTCTCGATAATCACCCCGAAATCCTCGGGCCGCTCAGCGAATTTCAGCTTGTTGACATCCACCACGAGCAGCTTGCCTTCGGTGTAGTTCTCAATCCAGTCGTTATACAGCTTGTTGAGATTCTCCAAATACGACAGGCTGATGTCCCCCTCATAGGCGCGACCGCGCTTGAGGATTTGCGAAATCAGCGTCTCCACGTCCGCCTTGAGGTAGATGAGCAGATCCGGCGGTTGCAGGAACTTCTTCATCAGCTCGAACAACGAGGCGTAGTTCTCGAAATCGCGGGAGGCCATCAGCTCCATCCGGTGCAGGTTCGGCGCGAAGATGTAGGCATCCTCGTAGATCGTCCGGTCCTGAATCACGTCTTTCTTGCGCTGACGGATGTCGAGCACCTGACGGAAGCGACTGTTCAAAAAATAGATCTGGATATTGAACGACCAGCGTTGCATATCCTGGTAAAAGCTGGCGAGGTAAGGGTTGTCCTCCACGCTCTCGTAGAGGGCTTCCCATCCGTAATGCTTGGCCAGCATCCCTGTCAAAGTTGTTTTTCCGGATCCGATATTTCCGGCGACGGCTATATGCATGGGGTAAGGTTTAGGGGTTATAGGTTAAGGTTTATTGTAGAGACGCAAAATTTTGCGTCTCTACAACGCTCCGAATTCTTAATTCTTAATTCTTAATTTCCTCGGTATGGGTGGCGTGCAGGACAAGGTAGGTGCACAGTCCAACGAACATCACGATGGCAAGGATGTTGTACATGGGCGAACCGATGTAGTTGGCCATGAAGGTGGGTTCGACGCCGGCGTATTTGAGGATGGCGCTGAGGACACCCATGATGGCACCGCCGGCAAGCAGACCGGAGGCGAGGAGCGTGCCCTTCTCGGCGCGTTGTTTGTTGACAGCCTCGTCAGTGCTGCGGGTCTTCACGAGCCATGCGAGGAAACCGCCGACGAGCAACGGGAGGTTCAGTTGCAACGGGATGAACATACCGAGGGCAAAAGCCAACGCAGGAACGCCAAGCACATCGAGCAGGACGGCCAGGATGGCACCCACGATGTAGAGAATCCACGGGGTGGAGCCGCCGTACATCATCGGCTCGATAATGGCCGCCATGGCGTTGGCCTGCGGGGCCACCAAAGCGTTCTCACCCGTATATCCGTATGTCTTGGAAAGCAACATGATGACCGCGCCGACCGTCAGCGCGGAAACGAACGTGCCGACGAACTTGAAAGCCTCCTGCTTGTACGGCGAGGTGCCGATCCAGTAACCGACTTTCAAATCGGTGATGAAACCGCCGGCCATGGAAAGCGCGGAACAAACAATGCCACCCACCACCAATGCGGTGATGATGCCCGTGGCACCGCTCAGACCCACGGAAGCGAGGATGAAAGAGCTGAGAATCAGCGTCATCATCGTCATACCCGACACGGGATTAGTGCCCACCGTGGCGATGGCCGTGGCCGCGACCGTGGTGAACAGGAACGCGAAGAGGAAAACCACCAACAGGGCAACCAACACCTGCTTGAGGTTCATCTGCATGCCGCCGAGGAAGAAGAAAAGCACCATCATCACGATGACCGCGAGGAAACCGAAGAGGATGATTTTCATGGAGAGGTCGCGCTGCGTGCGCACCACCTCGCTCTTTTCGCCGGCAGACTTACCCGCCTTCACCGCCACACCGATGGATTTCTTAATCACGCCGGCGGATTTGATCACGCCGAGAATACCGGCCATCGCGATGCCACCGATGCCGATGTAACGCACATAGCCTGAGAAGATTAAATCGGGGTCGAGGGTGCTCATGGCCATGGCCACGCCATCGACCTCAATCATGCCGTAATGGCCCAATAGCGGGGTCAACACCCACCACGAAAGGGCGGAACCGGCGCAGATGACGGCGGCGTATTTGAGTCCGATCAGGTAGCCGGTGCCCAACAGGATGGACTCGGCACTCATTTTGAAGACGAACTTGTGGTTCATGGCCAACTGCTCGCCCCAGCCCGTCATGCGGGTAGAAATGGTATCGGCCCAGAAGTGGAAAGTGGTCATCAGGAAGTCGTAAAGGCCGCCCACCAAACCGCTGATCAACAACAGTTTGGCTTGGTTGCCACCCTTCGCGCCCGACACGATAATCTCCGTCGTGGCGGTAGCTTCCGGGAACGGGTACTTGCCGTGCATGTCGGAAACGAAGTACTTGCGGAACGGGATCAGGAAGAGGATGCCGAGGAAACCGCCGAGCAGCGACGACATGAAAATCTGGAAGAAATTGACCTGGATTTCCGCGCCCGCCACCGGGTTGGTCTCCTTGATGATGTAGATGGCCGGCAGCGTGAAGATGGCACCCGCCACGATCACGCCGGAACTCGCGCCGATGGACTGGATCAGCACATTCTCCGAAAGCGGACTTTTCCGTTTGGCGATGGTGGAAATACCCACGGCGATGATGGCGATCGGGATGGCCGCTTCAAACACCTGACCGAAACGCAGACCGGAATAGGCCGTGGCAGCGGAAAAGATAACCGCCATCAGGATGCCCCAGAAGATTGTCCAACCGTTCAGTTCGGGATATTTCTTGTCAGACAAGAGGATGGGCTTGTACTCTTCGCCCTCCTTGAGCTCCCGATACGCGTTTTCGGGAAGCTTGATTTCGTTTTCCAGTTCTTCAATCGTAGTTTTTTCTTCTTCCATATTGTTAATTTTCAAATATATATCAAGATTATCTCCCTTTGTTTCGCCAAAGACACCCCACCCTATCCTTTTTGACAAAAAACAAACCGCAAAAATAAAAAAAAAAGAGACAGGATGAAAGTCAAAAATAAGTTTGGTGCCACTTCGTTTTGCCACCACTTTCAAAGAAAAAGCCCCTCGCCATGACAGCGAGGGGCTTCGATTTCTACCATAAAACAGGACTACAGACTATTTCCGCGCCAGTTTCTTGCCTCCCGGCATGGTGGTATAGACCTGGTCCTTGTTGGTCTCATAGATGTTGCCTTGAGTGCAGTTGGCAAACGTCAAACCGGAAACGGTCACGTGGTAGTTGGAGAAGTCGTACTGTTCGGTGTCCCAGTCCACGGGGATGGAAACACGCATACCATAGCCGCTGCTACCGTTGATGGTGACATTGGTGAGGGTCAGGTGGTTTTCCTCGATGGTGCGCAACGCAGCTTCATCGTATCTGCCGGCATTCTTAATCGTGCAGTTAAGGATCTTGTTGCCACCGCCCGTAGTGCGTGTGGAAGCGATTTCGATACCACCCCAAGAACCGTTTTCATTCAGCTCTCCACGGAAAATCACCGGTGCGCTGGCGGTACCCTCCACCAACAACATAGCGTCCCAACCGACGTACATATCGGTATTGTGGGCGAAAACAATCTCCGTGCCCTCATAAACTCTCATCACGTCTTGCGTCGATTGCAAATTGACACCCTGATACATGTAGTAGGGAATACCTTGGTTGCGGAAACCGATAGTCTCAGTGTTGCCCTCATTATCCAGCCAATAGCAATCCATCTTAATCATATTGTGTCCATTATTCATATAAGTGTTGCCATTACCGAATGAATTCAACAGCTTGTAATTCCAAAGTGCCACGGGGAATTGGTCCACATTCTTGATGGTATTATTCTCGAATGCACTCAAAGTACCGCTCGCATTGAGGCCATTTCCCAAAGCACCGTTGATAGTGCAATGTTTCATGGAGAGTTTACCAGGCACATCGATAACGGCGGCTTCAGATCCGCCATTATTGAAGGTCACATACTCAAACTGGTTGTCAGCGCGGTTGGAATTAACCCACACATAGCTCCAGGAGCCCTTGTTCGGGTTATTGGCAGGGCCCGTGAGGACGATGGGTTTGTCGGCCGTGCCCACCATACGCAGACCGGCATTCTCGCCCACCGAAATGCCACCGTCAACACCAGTGAACATAATGGTCACACCGGGTTCAATGGTCAGCAGGGCATTGCCTTCCACCCAAAAACGCCCATCGATGATGTAGTCAACGGCCATTCCGCGGTCGGGCCAGGTGGTGTTGGCGCTGATGCTGCCGGAGACTTCCAACGCGCCCTCAGTACCGCCGCCGCCACCGCCAGGAGTGTCGCTGAACGTGGCGATATACTCGGCATTGCCGCTCACCACAATATGGCGTGGGTTCTCGGTATTGCCGTCGTTCCAACAGTTGAAGAAATAGCCTGTTGCAGGGATGGCGGAAATCGTGACCGTCTCACCGTCCTTGTAGGTGCCGGAGCCCGTAACAGAGCCCCATTCGGCGTTGTTGGATTTCACCGTGATGGTGTAACTCTTCTTACAGCCCGTCATGGTCAACACGACCAAAAAGGCCAAAACGGAAGTTTTAATCAATCTTTTCATTGTCAAAATACGTTTTATGAATAGTACAAAATTGTCCTATTGTTCTTACGGCTGCAAAAATACATTTTTTTGGGAATGAGAGAATCGTTTGTAAAAATTGTATCTTTGCCCGCGAATTTTATGCCGGAATGAACATCTATAAAGCTGACTTACATACGCATACGCTCTTCTCCCCTTGCGGCGACTTAGACATGACGCCGGAGAACATCATCGCGCTCGCCCTGGAGCGGGGTATCGATGTGATCGCCATCACCGACCACAATGCCACGCGCCACTGCCGGTTGGCCGAGCACTACTCGCACAACCGCGACATCTTCGTGCTGTGCGGCGCAGAGGTCACCACCAAGGAAGAGGCGCATTGCTTGGCCTATTTCGGCGACCACGAGGCGCTGGACAAGTTCCAGGCTTACCTTGACGAACATCTCCCCAACATCCCGAACGACCCCGACATTTTCGGCGACCAAGTGCAGATCGACGAGGAGATGAACATCGTCTATGAGGAATCGCGTCTGCTCACCTCCGCCATCGACCAGAACGTCAACCAGATTGCCGACAAGGTACACGAATTGGGCGGTCTGTTCGTGCCGGCGCACATCGACAAGATGAAGAACAGCCTCATCGCGCAGTTGGGTTTCATCCCCTTCGACTTGGACTACGACGCCGTGGAACTTTCCAAACACGGCAACAAGGAGGAGATTCTGAAGGTGCACAAATATCTGAAAGGCAAGATGTTCACCCGCAGCTCGGACGCCCACCAACCCGACATCATCGGCACTGCCCCCTGCTACCTGAAGATGGAGACCCGCAGCTTCGAAGAAATCAAAAAGGCACTCCATGGCGAGGACGGACGGGAGGTGCTGCTGACGCTGGATGATTAGTGCCGTTGCCGGTCTGAGATTCCGTCCTCCTTCGTCGGACGGAATGGAGTTGAGCATAAACATTCCCTTCCTTTGGAGGGGTGCCCGAAGGGCGGGGTGGTATTGGACAGGACGCACGGAGTGCTAATAACCCCACATAAGCGACGAAGGAGCGCAATATGGGGCCATCAGAACGAAGAATAATCGAATTTACAAATAAAGAACAATATGACCGTAAAAGAATTAGTAGAAAAAATGAATCTCACCGTGTTCTGTGGTGAGGACAACATGGACACCGAAATCAAGGGCGGCTATGTATCTGATTTGCTGAGCGATGTGATGGGATTCGCACAGGAGGGACACGCCTGGGTGACCCTGCAGACCCACAAAAACGTCATCGCCATCGCCTCTTTGAAGGAGCTGGCGTGCGTCATCCTCGTGAAAGGCAACAAACCCGACGACGACATGCTGGAACAAGCCAAGGAGGAAGACATCCCCGTCTTGGGCACCAACGAGCAGACCTTTGAGGTGGCCGGACAAATCTATTCTTACTTAAACGCCTAAGTATGAAAGACTTGTCGATGCACATCATGGACATTCTCCAGAATTCCACACGTGCAAAAGCCAACAACATCACCCTCGAAGTGCTGGAGAACCACGATGCGGACACGCTGACGTTGATTTTCAAGGACGACGGCTGCGGCATGAGCGCAGAAACGGTGGAGAAAGTCACCAACCCCTTCTTCACCACACGCACGACGCGCAAGGTGGGCTTGGGGCTTCCGTTGCTGAAGCAGAACACCGAGATGACCGGCGGCTCGATGAAGATCGACAGCGAAGTCGGTGTGGGCACGACGGTGACCGCCGTGTTCGGGCTCACCCACCTCGACCGCCCGCCCATGGGTGATCTGGCGGGCACGATGGTCCTCACCATCGCCGCGCACCCGGAAATCCACTTCATCCTCCATTTCCAGCGCGTGAAGGACGGCAAAGAGGAAACCGACTATGTGCTCGACACCGACGAACTCTACGAAGCCCTCGACGGCGTGTCGATGCAGGAGCCCGAAGTGATGGCGTATATCAAGGAGATGGTGGAAGAGAACCTTCGGTAATGGATAATGGACAATTGATAATGGATAATTATGGGGAATCGGGAAGGTTTCCCATTTTTGTTAGCAATCACAAATCACTATATCCAAAAAAATGTATCTTTGCAGCCGTTCTTAACAGATAATTCTTAAAATTAAAATGTACCAATATGAAGAAGATTAGTTTACTTTTGTTCACGGTTTTGCTCGCTTTTTGCGGGTTGAACGCGCAAACTGTCGTTTTGAGCGAGGATTTTTCCGCCATTACGGACAGCAGCAGCTACACCATCACCAACTCGTTGGACCAATACACGCAGATGCCGGGTTGGACCGGCGACTGGGTTTATCCGAGCACCGGCAAGGTGAAAGTCGGTAAGTCGGCAGAGGCTGGTTACATCCAGACCCCGGCGCTTGACCTGTCGGGCAACAACGGCCAGTTCACCGTGACTTTCGACGCGAAAGCATGGAACAATGACGCCACCAGCCTCATCGTGGCCGTTGACGGCGTTCCTTACACGGTGGAAGGTCTCAGCACCAGCACTTTCAACACGTTCACCGTTCCGTTCTCCGGCGGCACATCGGCCACGGTCGTCAAATTCCAAGGCTTCCAAGCCAGCCACGGCCGTTTCTTCCTCGACAACGTGATTATCACCTCCCAGGAACTGGGTCCGGACACTGACGCTCCGTTTGTGGCGAGTGTGACCCCGTCGGGCAACACCCTCGCGGTCGTCTTCAACGAGGCCCTTGACCAAACCACCGCAGAGACGGTCGGCAACTACGCACTTGACAACAATACCGCTATCACCGGTGCCACTTTGAACGGCAGTGTGGTTACGTTAGCCGTTTCCCCGGCACTTGTCGAGGGTAACACCTACACCTTGATTGTCAACAATGTAGCTGACGTTGCCGGCAATGTGATGACAGCTGACACCGTCACGTTCACCTACGGCGTCTCCTCCGAGTTCCAGGTGGCCAACATCGCCGCCCTCCGCGCCAAATGGACGGACGAGCTCGATGTCAACGGCACCCACTTCGGCAACGATGTCTATAAACTTACCGGCCACGTCATTGTGACGGGCATCAACGACTCCTATCGTCACCAGATCTTCATCCAGGATGCCACTGGCGCCATCGTCATCGATGACCCGAACGGCAAAGTAACCAGCGCATTGGAGACCGGCGACGAGATTGCCGACCTTTACGGCAAACTCACTGACTACTACGGACTTCTGCAGTTCGCCCTGTCAGAAGACTTCAATGGACCGGCGCTGTCCATCTACAACGATGTCACCCCGCTGACTGTAACCGTTGCGGAGATGCAGAATGTGGAATACATGAACGGTCACCAGTGCGAGCTCATCCGCATGGAAGATGTAACTTTCAATGAAACAGGTGCTTTCGTCAACGGCACGAAATATACGCTGACGCAGAACGGCACTTCCGGCGCCGGCGTGTGGATCCATTTCTACAATGTGGCAGGCATCACGGGCGAGGCCATCCCCACCACCCCGACCAACCTCACCGGCGTGAACAAGATTTCCTACAGCCAGTATTACCTGATTCCGCGTATCGCTGCCGACCTTGGCACGGGTGTTCCGCAATATCTCACCGAGAACGACGTGGTGGTTTATCCGAACCCCGTCGCCGACCAACTCACGGTCAGCCTGCGCACCAACGCCTTCCAGGTCAGCGACCTCGCGGTGTATGACATCAACGGAAAGCTCATCCTCTCGCAGCCGGTCTCTGACAACCAGATCCGCGTGAGCGCCCAGCAGCTCGCCGCCGGCAACTACTTCCTGCGCCTGAGCGACGGCAAGCACAGCGTGACGACGAAGTTTGTGAAGAGATAGGACGTTTGACGTAAGACGTTAGAAAACGGCGTGTATCGAGGATGCACGCCGTTTTCTTATAATGTTGTCCTTGTTGTCGCCCCTCACCCACCGAACGTCATCACAAATGTCGTGTTCGGGCGGGTGCGCAGCGTGAGCGTACCGCCCGATAGGCGCATGATCTGTCGGGAAATGCTCAGCCCGATACCCGAACCGCCGGTTTTGGTGGTGAAAAACGGAATGAAGATGCGTTCTTCGACCTCGGGCGAGATAAGATCGCCACTGTCGGAAACCTCGATAATCACGTCCTCGCGTTCGTTGAGGAAGGCGCGGACCTCCACCCAGCCGTCACTCCCCTCGCCTATCGCCTCCACCGCATTTTTCAGCAGGTTGTTGAGTACGCGCCCGACGAGGTTCTCGTCGGCGTGCAGTAGCATGTCCTCCGGCACCGCCGACCATCGGAACTCGATGCGATGGTTCTCGGGCAAGCCTTGCGCCAACCGCACAGCCCGGTCCACCAAGCCCCGCACGTAAAACAGCGACGGCGACGGCGACGGAATGTGCGTGAACTGCCGGTACGACTCCACAAAACCCTCAATGCCTGTACCCGTTGAATGAATCACATCCAACCCTTTGTAGAGTTCCGAGGTCTTGTCGGGCACCAACTCGCGCAGACTTTCGCTCAGCGAGGTGATGGGGCTGACGGCGTTCATGATTTCGTGGGTGAGCACGCGGGTGAGCGAGACCCAAGAATCGAGCTCTTTGTTTTCCAATTCGTTGTGTATATCATTGACCGCCAAGATGCGGATATTGCGGTCGCGGATACGGCTTTGCGAGACCTGGATGGAGAGCTGGCGGGTACTTTCGCCGTCGTGGAGGGTGAGCGTGCGGTTGTCGCCCGCCGCCGACACGAGCAAAGTGTCCGCCAGACCGTCACTAACTTGGTCAAGCTGCCGGATGTGGGTCAGCACAGGGAGCCCGAACAGCGCGGCAGCAGCCTTGTTGGTCTGCGTGACGAAGCCCTTCTCGTCAAACGCCACGATGCCGGTATGCACACTCTCCAGAATCTGCGCGTAGTAGCGTTCCTTGTCGATGGTCTCCTGGCGGGTACGGTTCAGCATGTCGCGGATGCGGTTCAGCGACTCGGCAGTGGCGCGGTCACGGCGCCAGCGTCCCTGCTCCGGGAAGGTGAAGCTGAAATCCCCGCCCGCAATCGCGTCGGAGAGGAACTTGAGCCGCTCGGTATGGCGCCGGTTCCGCCGGATCAGGATGACGGCGGTGATGGCCCATGCGAGGGCGATTGCTATCGTTATTATTACCATATCTGTTCGTTTTATCCCCACACTGCGGCTCCGCCTTATCTCTATCTCTGCTCCCGCAGTCCGGACCTTTTTCGGTATCCATCCCCACACTGCGGCTTCGCCTTATGTGGGGTTACTGAGCTCTTCGAGCCCTTGTCCCTTCGGGACTGCTCAAGGAAGAAGTTTATAATATTGGGGGCTTTCCGTTTCAACTGCTAACTACTAACTGCTAACTATATTCCGTATTTCTTCATCTTGTTATACAGCGTCTGTCGCGTGATTCCCAGCGTGGCGGCCACGGCGGAGAGGTTGCCGCCGCATTTGGCGATGCACTTGCGGATCATCTCGGCCTCCATCTCCTCCAAAGTGGTGACTTCCTGCATCTTGTCCTTTGGCTGCGAGGCGGTCAGACGGAAATCGGATTCCCGCAACTCGGCTCCGTCGCAGACGATGACGGCGTGCTCCATAGCGTGTTCCAACTCACGGATGTTGCCGTACCACGGATGCATTTGCAGTTTGCGAGCGGCATCGGGACTTAACTTCAGCTCGGGTTTGTGGTACTTCTCGGCAAAACGTTTCAGAAACTGTTCCGCAAAGGGCAGAATATCCTCGGGACGCTCACGCAGAGGCGGAATTTCGAGATGGATGGTGTTGACGCGGTAGTAGAGATCCTCACGGAATTCGCCGCGCAGCACCTTCTCATCGAGCTTCTGGTTGGTGGCGCAAATGAGCCGGAAATCGACGGGCACAGACTTGTTGCTACCCACGCGAGTGACGGTGCGATTTTGGATAACCGTCAACAACTTAGCCTGTTGCGGGAAGGCGAGATTGCCGATTTCATCGAGGAAGAGGGTGCCGCCGTCGGCCTCCTCGATTTTGCCGGCACGGTCGGTTTTCGCATCGGTGAACGCGCCCTTCACGTGCCCGAACAGCTCGCTTTCGAAGAGGGTTTCCGTTATCGCACCTAAGTCCACATTGACGAGCGATTTCTCGCTGCGGGAAGAGTACTGATGTATCGCTTTGGCCAACAACGACTTACCCGTTCCGTTCTCACCGGTGATGAGGATGGAGGCGTCAGTAGGCGCGATCTTCTCGACCATAAGTTTCAGCTCCTGCATAGCGGTGCTGTTGCCCCAGAATGGGACAGCGGCATCGGCTTTCTCCGAGCGTTTCGGGGCGATACGGCGGGCGCAGGCGCGGGTGAGGGTCGCGATGAGACGGTCATTGTCCCACGGCTTCACCACGAAATCGGCGGCGCCCTCCTTCATGCCCGCCACGGCCAGCTCGATGTCGGCGTAGGCGGTAAAGAGCACCACGGGCAGCTGCGGGTAGCGGCTTTTGATTTCGCGGAGCCAGTAGAGGCCCTCGTTGCCGGTGTTGAGTCCGGCGGAGAAGTTCATGTCAAGCAGGACGACCTCCGGCGGGGTCGCCTCTATCTGTCGCAGCAGGGTGTTGGGCGACGGTAGCGCGACCACCTGCCGGAACTCGCGCTCCAGCAGCAGCTTCACCGCGGCGAGGACGTTGCGGTTGTCGTCCACTATGATGATGGTGTTTTTCATTTCTATTTCGTGTTTCGTCCAATACCACCCCGCCCTTCGGGCACCCCTCCAAAGGAGGGGAATGGACTGCTTAAGGAATATGTTTTAATTGTTATCAGTTTTTTCGTTGCTAATATAGGTGGCGGGGTCTTCGGCAACGCAGCTGCAAGCCGTTTCAGGAGCGACATATTCAGCGTAGGCATGTTCAAATTCAAATTGAAATTCCGGGAAGACTTTTCCGTCGGCTTCCTCCAATTCTCGCATTTCCGATACAGCCGTATAAAAGTCATCTATTGCCTCTTTTTCGGTCTCGCCGTATCCCGCAAGCCCGAACCCATACTCATCGGAAGGCATATAGGCGGAATACAGACCGTCCGCGCTCACCTCAATTATTACTTTTTCGATGATCTTATCCATTTTGCTTAAATTTCAATTCCCGACTTTTTTACAATATCTTTCAGTGTTCCTACAGGCAATTTCTTTGAGGAATGACGTGGTATCAGAAATTTTTTGCCAGTAATTGGACTATACCATATATCATGATTAGCACCATGTCTCACCAATGTACATCCTGAATCAAGTATCTTCTTCAATAATTCCGTAGTCTTCATGATATCGTAAATATTTTCACACCGCAAAAATACAAAATAATTTGAACACTTTCTAAAAGGATGCTAAAATTTCAATATGCGATTGTTTCAAAAATGATGCCAATGGTAGGATATGCTTCAATATCAACGTCATAGCGTTGAAGAGCTGCGGAGCCTGTGTCAAAAAATGAGACGGAGGGTGTATGAAAATTGGACGGTTCACTGCCGTATCAACCTTTCGCAGAACGCATCCAATTCCTTCATCGACGAATGCTCCTTCATGATAAAGAAGCTACCGCAGCTTATTCCACATTTGATTTGCCAGTCTTGAATTTTGATGCCATTCAGGTAAAGTGCGGCGTGATGACCCTTTGCCTTGGTGGTGAACTGATACCAAAGCAAGCTCGCCTCAGGAGTCAATGTCACGTTGATTTGTACTAAATCTGTGTCACTTATCATGCTGGGAACCGTTACTTCCACATGTTGCACTATTGGCTTGCCCCCTAAAAGTTCCGAGCTGATGGCCACGGTGTCGGCATCCATTGGCCTGACCTCCAAAGTCCCTTCCGTTGTGAAGTCGCCTGCACCGCGTTCGTACTCTAGCTTATACCCCGAATGACTCCATATCGGGGGCGTTTTAATGTATTTGGCGACAAGGAGACAAGCCCAAATATCGAAACCGATAAACACGACAATCATGGCGATACGGAACCACTTTTGCTTCCTGTTGAGGCCTATTTCCCTGTTTGCCGGGGTTTCCGCAGCCTCTATTTGCCGGATGATTTCGTCGCAAGGTCTTGTCTTATAGCGGAATTCGACAAATGCTATGCCCAGCGTGATCAGAAGCACTGCACCTAACGTAACGAGGGCTGTCCCCAAGTTTGGCAAATGACCAGTATTTGCAAACATCATGCCCAGAACAAAGATAACAGCCGGAATAGTATATAGCACAATAAAGAGGGAGAAGTGTTTCTTGTACGTTCGAGCATGGGTGGAAAGCGTCAGCAAATCGGTGTTTTCCAAAGACTTGGTATGGATATTCCGTGTTATCCATAACTCCACGGCAAAGCAAACCGCACAGTAGGAGAGCCAAAACAGACTTAACGAAAGGTTGTTGCCTTGAAAGCATCTGATGCACAATATGCCGATAATGGCCGCTAAAGGGTATAGGATGATTTGTGTCCAACGGTACCGTTTGTAAAAATCGGTGCTGTGACGGATGGATGACTTCATCAACCGGTCGTTGATGATTTCCTGCTGATCGAATTGCTGTTTCAGCGTTTCGTATTGGGCCTTCAGCTGGTCCAGTTCGGAAAGATTATTGTTGTTCTGATTTTCCATGATGATTTCCTTTCATTCTTTTGTCGACATTTTCACCAGTTTGTCCTTGATGCGCACCAGCCTGACCCCCACATGGTTGGGCGTGATGCCGATGATGGCCCCGATTTCGTCGTAGCTGACACCTTCCAACCAAAGCAGGATCAAGCTACGGTCGATGAGGTCGAGTCGTGAAATGCGGTCGTAGAGTTCCCGGACCTGCTGCGTGGAGGGATCGTCGGATTCATAAGGGTCGATGTCCACCGTCAGAGGTACCGTCTCGATGCGCCGGCGCTCCTTCTTGTCTTGGTTGATGGCTGTGTTGAGCGACACACGGTAGATCCATGTCTTTGCGTCGCTGCGCCCCTCGTAAGAGTCGAAGCCCTTCCAAAGCCGGATGAGGATTTCCTGAAACAGGTCGTCAATCTCGGCCTTGTCGTGCGAGAACATGTAGCACACCGTGTAGATGGTCCGCTTGTGCCGCCGCACCAATTGTTCAAACTGTTGTTCTTTGTCGTTGTTCATAATACATTACTTTCGTTGCAACGTTCATCATGTTAGACAACAAAAGAATGAGAATTATTACATGATGGAAAATTTAATTATTCACAATTTCATACCCCTCCTCGCATCTCTGCAACCGCCAGCCTTTGTTCAGTTCAATGGAAAATTCAGGGCTCTTCTTGCGGAGTTTCTTGATGTCGCTGGAGAGAACAACTAATATGGGCTGGTTGGAAATCAGGCAGCCGTATTCGGAATAGATGGTGCCGAAATCGCCTTTTAACTCAATGACGGTGAAATAGTTACCTAACGTGTCCAGCCCCATCACGCACGCGGGATTGAACCCCATCTGGTAATCGTTCGTGCGAAGGTAAATGACGTTTTTGGACTGAAGCGACTCGGTGACTTTGTCTATCACCTTTTGTCGTTCAATCTCAAGAGTATCAATATCTTGTATCACGCGCAGGTAGGAATCCGATCGCTTTAACACCGTCGTGTCTTCCAGTTTTGAGGGGTCAATACCGTACAGCTTGCCGGCCATTTCGCTCAGGTTCATCGAAGGGAATGCATCCTGTCGCCACGAAGGGGCTATGTCGTTCAAACAAGCGTACATAGCCCCCATGTTGTAGCCGTATTGACGAGACAGATTCGTGGAGGAGAGCAGTCTTTCGACCTCCTGACAAAGCTGTTGCGCAACCTTTAGCGAATCTTGAAAGCAAATACGATATTGGCTATATAGCGCGAGTCCTTCCTGGAATTCGAACCGGCACTCATCCGTGATTTTGTCGGGGAAAAGCGTCCACCGCCACTTCCTGAACGCCAAAGCCCGCTCAACATGGGGTTTTCTTTCCAAGACATTGCTGCTCAGTGCCTTGCTAAGCTCCAACAGCTCGCACAAGACCAATGTTCTGCCCATTTTCGTATCCACATGCGCATTGTCGTACACCACTTCGTTCATATTGTAGTGCCGGTTCTGAAAGCGATGGAACAGCTCGTGTACGAACACCTCCACCATAGCGCTGTCTGACAGATCGAACATCGGAACAACGGCCACTTCCGAGCCTTTGAAACGAATGGCCGAGCCCGCCACCACGATATCGGAATCCAACACTCCGCAATAGAGAGCATCCATCTTCTGCGAAACCGGAAGCAGCGCGGGATTATTGGAGAACGTCAACTTATCGGAGTCTCTGACCAGCAACACTGGACCCCAAAGGTTCTCGCCCCACAGTTCCCCTCCATCCGCATCACATACGCGCTGCGCCTCCGCGAAGAGTCCCGACGCCTTCTTACACAACGCCGAATCAGGAACTTGCGCCTGCGCGGTGGAATGTCCGCAGACTGCAATCAGAAACAACAGGAGGGATACTATTTTGACAGGGAGGGGTTTCATAACTGCTAACTTCTAACTACTAACTGCTAACTACTATTCCGCTTCCCCCTGCCTTTTTCCACGCCGCCCCCTCAGCCAATACACGAGGGCGGCGGTGAGGAGAAGCAACACGCTGATGAGGCCGAAGAGATTGCCGAAAGGCCAATGGAACAGCTTGCATGCGGCATTGGCGACAAGGAACAGACCTGCAACTTCGGCAATTCGGATAACCGGTCGTTCTTCAGGGACAATGCGCACCAGATGGCGTCCCGTCAGCAGGACAAACACCACAGCTGAAACTCCCGCAATCAAATAGATAAGGTTGGCGAAAGGCCAATGCATCAGCTTGAAAACGAGGCCGAAAAGACTTAACACGAGCAGGACAACGCCAGTCCAATAAGCCCCACCACGACGATAAGTAGGCATTTCTGCAGCTTCACCGCCATTCAATCGCGCAGTCAGTTCCAAAAGCTCGTTGCTCATCTTGGAAAGCCGGTCTATGTAGCCTATTATCAAGATGATGGATATCGTAAGGATGGCCGCCACAATGACAAACGAGGGTCGCAGATAGACCAACTCACGCTTGTCATCCAACTCAATCACAAACCACATCGTCCATAGACAGAGAGTAAGCACCCCGGTGATCCAAACCAAAGAGAAACAGGTCTGCGCACTCTTCATCTTTTGGCTAAGTGTTTGAATGTCGGCATCTTCCGTGTTGATTTTCAGCACCTTCCGGCAACTTAGCAGTTCAAATAGTCCGATAAGCAAAAACAGAAGCACCGATACGACCATAAAGTAAAATCGAAGTTCGAAGCAATACCAACTCCAGCAAACCGCGGCGGACAGCAGCCCATAGGTGAGCACAGTTTCTATATTGCGGCGTTTGAAGTCCGATATTCTCGAATGCAGCATTTCGTGAATCAGGTCGTTGTTGACGATTTCCTGCTGGTTGAACTTTTCCTGGAGCGTTTTGTATTGCTTTTGCAACGCCGTCAGCTCCACTTCCTGGTTTTGTTTTTTCTCTTCCATGACGATAAGGGTTTACTGGGTGATGGATTTCGCTTTTTGGACCAATTTTTCCTTAATACGGTGCAGTTTGATCCCCACATTGGCCACGGTGATGCCCATAACGGCGGCAATTTCGTCGTAGCCGATGCCTTCCAGCCACAGCAACACGAGGCCGCGGTCCATCACATCGAGCTGGTGGATGAGCGCATAGAGCTGGCGGATCTGCTCGAGCGAGGTGTCCTGCGGGTCGTAGGGGTCGATGTCGGTGCTGAGCGGAACCGTTTGCGGACGTCGTTTCGCGATTTTACTGCCGTTGATGGCGGTGTTGAGCGCGATGCGATAGACCCACGTGTTCACGCTGCTGCGATGCTCGAACTGGTCGAACCCCAGCCACAGCCGGACCAGGATTTCCTGAAACAGATCGTTGATTTCATCGTTGTCGCGGGAGAACATGTAACAGACGGAGTAGATCGTCCGCTTGTACTGTTTCACCAGCTCCTCAAATTGCTTTTCTTTCTCGCTTTTCATCTGACCGTATTTTGGATTTTTATGGCATTGGACAACAGCACCCAAAAATCCTTACAAAAAAATTTCAATTTATTTTTGCCCGCACATTGATTTTCTCGTCACTTGTATGCAGTCACTGAGGTTTTATCACATCAATCAACGACAACCGTATTTGAATTTCATGATTGAAATCATAAACGGCCTCCACGAGCCCTAATTCGTCATTGTAACGGTATGTGACAGAAAATTCACCTTTCGAAGACTTCGCGAAACCCGTTTGTTCGCAAACCTCGACAAGTCGGTTCTGATATTTCCATTGGGAGAAAGACAAATAGCGCATTTTATACCGCAACAATAAGGTGCAGTGGCATAAAGGATCATTGAACGACAGGAATGAACGCCTGTATCTTTTCCCGATTTTAACATGATTTTGAATTTCCGTTAATTCTTAGCAGCCCTTCTCACCATATACACCTTGCGGTAAAAGACATACTTATTCAGCGGGCAAAAGACGTGCCACTTCCTCTTTAAGAACTGGCAGGTGTTTCTGTAAAATGGCCCATACTGTAGCAGAATCTACGGAATCGTATCCGTGAATCAACAAATTGCGAGTGTTCACAATTTTCCGCGCAGATGTGATTGCTATTTCAGGTGAAATCTTCAATAAAGAATTCACTGCCTCCCCTATAATTTCCACATTTCTTTCTACTGCATTCTGCACCAAGGTGTTGGACTGATATTCTTCAAAAGAATGAATTTCCGATGTAAACTCTTCAATTCGTGCGATGCAGCCGAGAATATCGGAAAGTAACTTGTTAACTTGCTTCTCCATAGATTAAATACTTTGTTTCGTTCAGTTCGTTTATGAAATAGGGGTTCTTAAGGGAATATTCGGTCAAAAGATCAACATCCCTATGGATTTCATCTTCCAACGCAATCTGCAAATCCAACAGAAGTTCGCCTCGTTCCAGCGGATCTATTGACGGGTCGTAATTCACAAGAAAGTCCACATCGCTGGCAGCATTAAACCTGTCTGTGAGAACCGATCCGAACAAGTAGGCGTTCTTCACCTTATGCAGGGCAAGAATACGCACCACATTGGTGAGATGGGGTTTGAATTGAGCGTTGATTTCCATTATTAAATTTTTTTGCAAAGATACATTTTTTTAGTTTGGAGACAATGGCCCGTTTTATTTTTCTACTTTTACCAGCCGCTCCAGCTGTTCCAACAATTCCCGAAGCTCCTCCCGCACGCCTTCGGGATTCAGGGTGCCGCCGATCTTTTCGACAAGAACCGTTTGATTCGCATCGACGAGGAGATTTGTGGGGAAAAGCGAGACCCTGAAAGTGTTCAGGAAATCCGTTTTGGGCAAAGCCACTATCTGGAATCCAAAGCGGTGCGTTTTCAGAAACTCCGCGACACTGGCCGAATCATCACAGGCAATCGCCATGAACTTCACCTTGGGATTATCCTTGTATTCCAATGCAATGCGGTTCAGTTCTTCCATTTCCATAATGCAAGGTTTGCAACGCGTGTGCCAAAAGTTATACCAAACCACCGAGCTGTCAAGCGTGGAACTTTCGATGCCGTCGCCGTTCAGGGTCACCAAGTTTTTGTGTATGAATTTGGTTCCTGCCGGATACGCAGAAAAAGGATGCGTCCCCTCCTGCGCGGTTATCGTGCAAATGGTCAACATCAGACTTGTTACAATAGTTATCCTTCTCATTGGCATGACTGAGGTTTATTAGACATCACCAGATTCGGTCAAGGTGCTTTTTCATTGCTTCGTCATTTTTTTGTAATGCTCGTTTGGAGTGAAGTAGATTTTGTTGTTACGATAGTCGATTATCCAATTATAAAGAAAATGTTGCGGTGAGCAGTAGGATGGTCAAGATGGTTTTTCTCATAAGGGTCAAAGTGTTGGTGAACAATATTATATTGGCAAACGTGTTTTGAGGGGAAGATATTGCGTGGGGAGGAGAAAAATCACCGCGTCATCGCATTCTCATCGTAAATCT
This sequence comes from Bacteroidales bacterium, assembly GCA_017962275.1. Taxonomy (GTDB): domain Bacteria; phylum Bacteroidota; class Bacteroidia; order Bacteroidales; family WCHB1-69; genus F23-D06. Next base: position 2,937 of record JAGCVQ010000066.1, on the reverse strand, counting down.
TTATTCCTGTGGTGTCCATCGGGGCAAGCAGCATGTGCTCGCGGCGGGCGTTCAGCTGTTCCATGTTTTCCACGGGCCACAGCATGTTTTCCATCGTGTTGTCGTCGGTGTAAACCCCAATATATTGTGTGCCATACAGCTGCGGCAAACCCCTGTTCATCAGGTCACGGTCAATCATGTAGGCAAGATTGGCGGGATTGGCGTTGTTGTCTGCAACAGCTTTCTTCATCTGCTCCACATATTCATGAAGGAACTCGGCGTCCGCATGTTGCGCTATCAACCACGCACAAAGGGCGTATTGGTATCCCACTTTCTCCCATGAAGGAAACCCGATTTCATCCATCAAGTCCTTCAACTGCTTCAGATTCTGATAATCAATTTGGTGTATGCTTTTCCAAATGGAATCCCTTTCCTCTGGGGTAAGATCTTCGCGAAGTGCCCTGCGACACTGCTGGTCGCTCACATACATATCGTACAGCCTCTTCATGCAATCGGTATAACTCTGTTTTTCGCCAACCATGCAGGAAAGGGAATCCAATTTGGGCCAATAATCGGTCTGTTTCACCGCCGAAAGCTCGGGTTGGTTGAAAAGCCGGCTGTCCCAACCTTTCCACCTTACAATACGGAAAGCCAGTTCCTTCATCTTCTCCTGCTCGTTGCACGCCACCGCAATTTTCAGGAACCCGGAAAGGTCGCTGTAAGCAGGAATTCCGTTGTAGATGGAGTCCATGCGACAATACATGCGAAAGATGGCCTCCTGTGAAAGGCTATCGTTGTGGTTGATTTCATCCCGCAATCGGCAATATTCCACCCATTCCGGGGTCTGCGCGAAGACACCATTCGCCACGATGATGGTGGCGATGATGGCCAATGATATTCTGATGATGTTTTTCATTATTTTGGTTTTTTACGATAATAATTGTTGCGTCTCTCCGAGACGCCGCTACATGTGCCGTCTCCGCCAGCCCCACACTGCGCTCCTTCGTCGCTTATGTGGGGGTTAATTGCGCTTCGCGCGTGTTGTCCCTCCGGGACTGCTCAAGGAATTATGTTTCAACATATTGGGGTTCTCCGTGTCCTCCCACCCAACTACTAACTACTAACTGCTAACTCTTCACCACCTTCCTCACCACACTCACCCCTCTTTCGAAATTAATCTTCACGAGATACGTGCCGGCGGGGTACGGGGAGAGGTCGAACACGGGAAGGGATGACGAGGGCGCCGGTTGTAGAGACGATGTGCATATCGTCTCCACCAAATCCGCGAGTTTCCGCCCCTGCAGGTCATACAACTCGATGCCCGTGTAGCCGTACATGTAGCCGCACACCACCGCCTCGCCCGACGTGGGGTTGGGGTAGATGTAGATGTCGCTCTCGCGCTTGCCGAGGTAGTCCGAGAGGCCTACGGAGTCGTCGGGGACGAAAGGCTGGGTGAACTCGGGGTTGTGGTAGAGGGCGAAAACAGCATTGGATTGTGACGAAGGACAGTTGACAGATACATTCTGATGGAAGGTAACAGGCGAAGTTGCCTGAACAGAAACAAGGACATATCCGTTATCATTGACAACTGCTCCAATTGAATGCAGCAGTTGTATTGTACCTGTGTTCTGTATCGTATCGGCTTTAATAAATGTTCCATCATTTTCCCATTCAGATAACAAAAATCCATAGCCGTAGGAATTCTCAAATCTTGAAAGCGCGAAAACTCGATTATTCACCACAGCTGGTTTTAAACTAGGTGCCGTACCTGTAGCAGGCACAATTCCGTGACATATATACTCACCATTGTCCTTGTTGTATCTAACAAAAAAACAAATGTCTGTTATGTTTGTTTGAAATCGTTGCAATGGATTATTCTCATTGTCAAAATACACTAATGATTCTCCGTCATTGTTGTATGCTGCACCACCAAGAACATAAACCGATCCGTCAAGATAGGCGCATTGATTCCAAATAGCGCGGGCAGTAATATTAGAACCCCGTGTATAAAGCTGATTACTCCAAATAAAATCACCATCTGTATTTATTTTAAGAATGAAAAGGGCACCATTTAAAGAAGAAATATCGTGAATCGTTAAATTATGTGTGCTGTCCCACCAGATATGGATAGGATATTGATGCTGTTCGCCAGTCGGGTCACTGTCCACAACTTGTACATTCCCTGTCAAATACATATTGTCATTTTCATCGAACGACATACCTCTGAAACGCACATAATAATAACGGGTAACACTGTCATTTATTAGCGGATACAATGAGGCTATCCCATCAGTATGACTAACAAGCAACTTGGTGAAATCCAATTCCCAATTTGAAGAAAACTTATATAAGATGGCATTGTTGATATTCCCAAATGCACCCACGCTTCCTGGAAGATATAAATCGTAATATTTGTTCGTGTCCCCATCTATTTGAATTGAATACGGGGAATTTTCATTCCCTCTATACAAAATTCTCGTGTACACATACATGCTTCCATCATTTCCTATATGGAAGGGAGCCGTGTAGTCTGGCATACACAAAGTCTCATCTGTTCTAATAGAATCTGCCCCATTAAAAAAAGAATCTCTTGAATATGCTTCCACAAAATGATCTTCCAACAGATTCCCTTCCAAATCCAATTGGGCAAAGAACGTCCACCTGTGGTATGCCTTAAACGGCAGTTCTTGTTGTTCTTCAGGAATACTGTTGAGTTGGTATTTGTAAACAAGCGTGTCCAAATAGTACAGCCAGTCATCGGAATAGTCGCCATAAAATCCGCAGTTTCCTGAAATATAGACTTTGTTGTTCCGGATTTCCATCCATAAAGGGAAGGCCGTTTCCGAACTGCTTTTCACCACCTTATACCATAACATATTGCCCAATGTGTCAAACTTTGCCAAAAGAATGGAATGATCATTTCTGTCCAGTACCGTCCCATTATTTACAAAAAGGAAT
>JAGCVQ010000065.1 GCA_017962275.1 Bacteroidales bacterium | reverse complement strand
GGCGATGGCGCAGGCACGCCCGTGGATGCTGTGGAAACCGTAAGTATCGACATAGTAGGGGATACGGGATGAGCATCCGATACCGGACACCATGCAGATGTTCTCCTTCTTGTGGTTGGTCTTCGGGAAGGTGTTCAACAATGCGGCGAGGATGGCGTGGTCACCACATCCGGGACACCATTTCACCATTTGGTCGCTGGTAAAGTCAGCTTTTGTATATTCGCGGTCCGCTTTCGGAACAAAATGTTTTTCTGCCATAATTATCTGTGATTAAATGGTTCGTGATTGAAATTATTTGGCAAGCAGTCTTTCGAATTCGGCCTTCAGCTCGCCCACCTCGAACGGGAGACCCATGATCTTGTTGTATTGGGTCATCGGGCATTCGGGGAACTGGGTGCGCAGGTAACCGGCAAACTGACCGTTGTTGAGCTCGCAAACGACAATCTTTTTGTATTTCTTGAGGATGTCGCCGGTGTTCTTCGGAAGCGGGCAAATATAGTTGAAGTGGGTGTAAGCCACCTTCTTGCCTTCTTTGTTCATCTCTTCCACAGCGAGGGTGAGCGCGCCGGAGGTGCCGCCCCAACCTACCACGAGGAGTTCGGCATCAGGATCGCCGGTCACTTCCTGATCGGGGATGAAGTTGGCCACGCGGTTCACCTTCTCCTGACGGTCGTGTACCATCAGAGCGTGGTTCTCGGGATCGGTGCTCAGAGGTCCATCAGGACATTTCTCCAGACCGCCCACACGGTGTCTCAAACCTTCCATGCCAGGCAATGCCCACTCACGTGCGAAGGTGACGGGATCACGACGGAAAGGTCTGTAGTTAGGATCGTTAGGCGTTGCCAGACGCGGTTTGATGTCGGGCATGTCGGCCATCTTCGGGATGCGGAACAGCTGTGAGCCGTTGCCGAGGTAGCCGTCGGTGAGCAAGATGACAGGGGTCATGTGCTCCAAGGCGACCTTGGCGGCATTGTAAGCCCAGTAGAAGCAGTTGGCGCTGGAAGAAGCCGCCATCACCACGAGGGGAGCTTCACCATTACGGCCGTAGAGAGCTTGGTTCAGGTCGCTCTGCTCGGTCTTGGTGGGCAGACCCGTAGAAGGACCGCCACGTTGAACATCAACCACGACCAAAGGAAGTTCCACCATCACAGCCAAACCGAGGGCTTCGCTCTTCAGCGAGAGACCGGGGCCGGAAGTGGAGGTGCAAGCCAATGCGCCAGCGTAGGATGCGCCGATAGCGGAGCAAACGCCTGCGATTTCGTCTTCGGCTTGGAAAACGCGTGCGCCCAATGATTTATGTTTAGCCAACTCCACCATCACATCCGTAGCGGGGGTGATAGGGTAGGAGCCTAAGAAAAGTCTGCGACCGGATTTCTCGGATGCGGCCAAAAGACCCCAAGCGGTAGCCACGTTACCGGTGATGTTGCGGTAACGACCCTTGGGCATGCTGTCAGCCTGGGCAATCTCGAAAATGTGGGAGTGCATCACCTCCAACTTGTCGGCGTATTCGTAACCTTCTGACAGCACCGCCTTGTTCAAAGCGACCACTTCGGGCTTCTTGGCGAACTTGCGCTCCAGATAAGCGAAAGTCTGGTCGAGTTTCTTATGGGTGGCGTAGAAGATGATACCCAGCGCGAACATGTTGCGGCAGCGGTCGGCAGTCTTCTTGTCTGCACCTTGCTCGTTACCAATGCGTTGGGTGAACGAGGAGACCGGAGCCTTGATGATGGTGTAAGCGCGTTCCATCTCATCGGTGAACGGATTGTCGTTCTCGGTATAGCCAGCTTTCTCAAGCGCCTCGTCCGTGAACGTGTCGATATCGACGATGATGGTGGCGCCTTTCTTGGCCCACTTGAGGTTCGACTTGAGCGAAGCCGGGTTCATCGCAACCAAAATGTCGCACTTGTCACCAGAGCTGTAGATGTGGTTGCCCACATGCACCTGGTAACCGGACACACCAGCGATGGTGTTGTGCGGGGCGCGGATTTCGGCCGGATAGTCGGGGAATGTGGCGATGTCGTTGCCAGTGAGGGCAGAGGCATCCGAGAACAGGGTCCCGGAAAGCTGCATGCCGTCGCCAGAGTCACCTGCAAAACGGACGACGATGTCGTCAATTTTTGTGATTTGCTTTGTTGATGCCATAAATTCTAACTTTTATTGCTATTTTAATAGATTTCTGCAAACACTCAACTTGCACCGCAAAAAGCACGGACGAAAAATCAAGCAACTACCTATGAGATAACAACTTAATCACCCACCTATACTCTTTTTTAATGCGCTGCAAAAATATCAAAATTTGTGAGATGACCAAACAAATATTTCATTGGAGTTTCGTTTTTCGTCAGGGTCGAAGTCGCGGCTTTCCGGCTGTAACTTTTTTTGTATCTTTGCCGCTTGAATGTCGATTTTTTCACAAATCAAAATTGAAGTTCACTTTGAGATTTTTATAGTTATGATCAACCCTCTTTTCAACATCCAGTATGGCCTGTTCGTCATCACGACCTGTGACGGCGGCCGCGACAATGGCTGCATCAGCAACACCGTCGAGCAGGTGACGGCGCAGCCCAACCGCGTCTCTCTGTCCCTGAGCAAGGAGAACCTGACCACCGAGCTTATCCAGCGTTCGGGACGCTTCACGGTCTCCATCCTCAGCGAGGCGGCCGACTTCGATCTGTTCAAGCATTTCGGCTTCCAGAGCGGGCGCACGGTCGATAAGTTCGCCGATTTTACCGACTGCCGCAGGGTCAGCAACGGCACGTTGGCGATCACGCGCGGCACCAACACCTACCTCTCGGTCGATGTGGAACAGACGGTGGATTTAGGCACGCACATCCTCTTCATCGGCCTTATCACCGAGATGGAGACGCTCAGCGACTTGCCCTCGGCCACCTACAATTACTATCAGGAGCATATTAAGCCGAAACCCCAGCCTGTCGGCCAGACCGCCGAAGGCAAAACTGTCTGGCGTTGCGTCATTTGCGGTTACGAGTACGAGGGAGAGGAACTGCCCGAAGATTTTATCTGTCCCCTCTGTAAGCATCCCGCGTCGGACTTTGAGAAGGTCGTTCTGTAAAGACAATCTGTGAACGGTTGATGCGGCAGTGATTTTTTAGCTATTTTTGCCGCCTGAAAAAATGCATCAATGAAAAAGTTCAAGACCGCCATCATTCTGTTTGCCATTTTTGAGATTATCGCCGTGTCGTTGTGGCTGGCGACGGGCAACCTCTTCTTCCTGCTCAACTTCACCTATATCGGCTTATGCATCGGGGTAGGCGCTGCATTGCAGGCGGCGGGAAAGAAATATGCCCGAGAGTTTGTGCAGTTCGGTGTGGGTGCCTACATGCTCGTTTTCCTCGGGCTGATCTGCAGGGAGAACATGCAGATTGAGGGTTTCTGGTACTATTTGTTCTCGGGCGTGGTGGGCGCCGGCGTACTGCATTACGCCATCGCCAAGATTTTCGGTCCGCTGCTTTTCGGACGCGGCTGGTGCGGCTATTGCTGCTGGACGGCCATGATCCTCGACCTGTTGCCCTACAAACAGCCGCAGGGGCCACGGAAGAAGATCGGATTTATCCGCTACATCGTCTTTGCGCTGTCGCTCGTCCTGGTCCTCTTGCTGTTCCATTTCGGAAAGGCCACCCAACATACCATGTTCGTGCTCTTCCTCGTCGGCAATTTGGTTTATTACGTGGTCGGCATCATCCTTGCTGTGGCGTTCAAGGACAACCGCGCCTTCTGCAAGTACATCTGCCCGATCACCGTCTTCCTCAAGCCGATGAGCTATTACTCCCGGCTTCGCATCCGCTGCGACGAGGAGAAGTGCATCCAATGTGGTAAATGCCTGGATGTCTGTCCGATGGACGTTGAAGTGAACAACGATTCCCGCCAGCGCAAGAACGCTACGGAGTGCATTCTGTGCCAAAAATGCAAGAAGGAGTGCCCCGTGAATGCGCTGAAATAGCGGGAATTGGTGGCAAAATTATCCTTTGCTTTGATTTGTTAATTCGATTACCGCCGCGTACTGCGTTTTATCCGTGACGGGATTCAGCACCGCCGTGCCGGAATACCACAACCCGTCGCGAGATTGCATTACCGTCTGTAGAGACGGGGCATCCCCCGTCTCTACGGGCCCGTGGACAATCCGGAACGTGCCCCGCGCCTCGGGGTGGCAATGTCGTGCGAAAATGTCGTGCGCCGCCAGTCCCATCGTCTTGCGCAGGTTCACCTCCACGAACGGGTGCAACTTGTACATGCCATCTTCTTGATAGACAAACATATCCACCCCGGCCTCGCCGTCGTAATAAGGTGCTATATCCTGTTCCAGAAACTCGCTGACGAGCGTTTGGGCTTGCAGAATGTCTTGAATTCCAATATATTGCGAAAGATAAGAGAGGATAGAATCATCCGGCATGAGCAGGTTGCCTGCATAGCCGTAATGCGCGGTCTGGAACAGCGAATACCCTCGGAACGTTACTTTGCCGCCCGAACAGTCGAATTCCATGGCAAAATCCTGAACTACAGCATATTGCTTCTCCGCCAGAATGCCGCCTTGTCGTTTCAGCACGCCGGTGCATTGCCGCAGAAGCGTGGGCGTGCATTCCCCGTGCGCGTACAGGTGCCCGCGCCCGTTGCCCGAGTACGGCGACTTGAAAATCGCGTCCGGCACCCGATTCACGAAATCGGTGATGTCCTGTGCGGTAGTCAGTAGCACAGGCGCTTCGGGCAACATTTCGGGGTGGGGATGGCGCTCCCGCAGGAACTCCATCGCGGCGATGGTGGTCTTTCGGTGTGCTAACTCGCGGAGTTTCGACAGTTGTGCCTCCGTCGGGAGCAGAGAGTCGGGAATGCCGATCCGACGCAGTTGGTACGTCACCGCCGCGTCCCAGCCCCACGGTGTCACCTTCGTGATACGCTCGGCATCTGCTAAGGGGTCGAAAACCTTTCGGAAATCCGCCCCCTCAGGCCGGTAGGCATCAAATACGGCACCCTCCCCATCCGAAAGATACCGCATGAACGGGGCGCAGTCGAAGGCGAACTGCGCCGCCGACCGCAATGCCACGAAATGCGGGCTGTTGTCAGCCAGCGCGTAGTCGTGCTCGGGGTTGAAGACCAGAAGTTCCATAGTTTCAGGTTCAAAGTTCAAAGTTCCAGGTTCAAAGTTCCAGGTTCCAGGTTCAAAGTTCCAGGTTCCAGGTTCAAAGTCACACGTCACACGTCACACGTCACACGTC
>JAGCVQ010000064.1 GCA_017962275.1 Bacteroidales bacterium | reverse complement strand
CCCGTTGCTGCCGCTCCAGCAGTGCGCCCACTTCCACTCGCCCTGGGCGGAGGCGGTGAGGACGGCTGCGATCAGGATTAAGATTATCGTTATTCTTTTCATATTCTTTTGGTTTTAGGGGTTCGGATAGTTAGCAGTTAGTAGTTAGCAGTTAGTAGTTAGCAGTTAGTAGTTAGTAGTTAGTAGTCGGTAGCCTTTTAGGAGTTGCGGCATTCCTGCCGCACTAAGGTCGCCAGGAATGGCGACCCTCCTACAACCTTCCGTCCACAATCTTCCGATCCAGCGTCCCTTTCACGTCGAAGATGACGTGGTCGGGCTTGAGGAGAGAGGTCACGTCCAAACCGTTGAACTTCTGGTGCGCCACGGCGGCGACGGCCGCGTCGAACTTCATCTGCGGGAGCTCGTTCACCACCTCGATGCCGTACTCACGGCGCACAATGTCGGGATTCGCCCACGGGTCATATACCGTGATCTCCACGTTGTATTCCTGCAACGCCCGGAAGATGTCAATCACCCTGGTGTTGCGCACGTCGGGACAGTTTTCCTTGAAGGTGAAGCCGAGGATGAGGATGTGCGACCGCAATACCTGGATGCCCTTCTTGAGCATCAGCTTGACAGTCTCGGTGGCCACATACTCGCCCATGCCGTCGTTCATGCGGCGGCCGGCGAGGATGATTTCCGGGTTGTAGCCGTAACGTTTCGCGCACTGGGCCAGGTAGTAGGGATCCACACCGATGCAGTGACCGCCGACCAGACCGGGACGGAAAGGCAGGAAGTTCCACTTGGTGCCGGCCGCCTCCAGCACGTCCAGCGTGTCGATGCCCATCTTGTTGAAGATTTTGGAGAGCTCGTTGACGAAGGCGATGTTGATGTCGCGCTGACTGTTCTCAATCACCTTGGCCGCTTCCGCCACCTTGATGGAGGGGGCGAGGTGCGTGCCGGCCGTGATCACAGAGGCATAGACCTCGTTGATGTAGCGGCCAATCTCAGGCATGGAGCCGGAGGTCACCTTCTTGATGTGCTCCACGGTGTGCTGCTTGTCGCCAGGGTTGATGCGCTCGGGTGAATAGCCGGCGTAGAAATCGACGTTCACTTTCTTGCCGGAGACGTGCTCCACCACAGGGATGCACTCGTCTTCCGTCACGCCGGGATAAACCGTTGATTCATAGACCACTACATCGCCATCGGAAATCACCTTGCCGACGGTGGTACTCGCGCCCACGAGCGGGGTGAGGTCGGGGTTGTTGTCGTTGTCCACGGGCGTGGGCACCGCCACAATGTAGAAGTTGCAGTCGGCAATGTCCTCCAACTTGGTGGTGCATTTGAAGCCGTGGTTCTGGATGGCGTCCTGCAGGAGGTCGTCCGCCACCTCGAGGGTACTGTCGTGCCCCGTCATGAGGGCATCCACCCGCGCCTGGCTCATGTCGAACCCGACGGTGGGGTATTTCGTGGAGAAAAGCCGCGCCAGGGGCAACCCAACGTACCCGAGGCCGATAACGCAAATTCTGGTATCTTTCATAATAAAAATTAATTGCGAATAAAAAATTGCGAATAAAATAATTGCGAAATAAACAAAAACGGCGAAAATGTGCGAAAAATATCAAATGGCAGCGCTGTTCAAGATACGAATAGGGGTCACATATTCTTGATTAAAGTTGACAAGGAGGCCCAACTTATAACCTGTAATGCCAAGATAGTTTCTCACCTGTGCTTTATGTGCATTTGTAAGTTCTGAAACCGATTTAAGCTCGACAATTATTTTGTCAAAGCACACAAAATCGGCGATATAATATGCATCCAACTTCTCACCTCGATAAAATAAATCGTAATGTTTCTCGCGTTCAAAGGGGATATTCTGAAATTTTAGTTCTTTTTCAAAAGCTTCTTGATAAACTTTCTCTAACAAACCAATACCAAGCCGCTTATGTACCTCGTAAATTGCACCGTTAATTTTATATGACTCTTTTGGATATACTATACCATTCATTGTTTTCGTGTTTATTTGTCTTTCGTGATTAAATACTTTGATTTTGTTGTTTTAATTGTTATTATATTTTCGCTTTTTTTCGTGGTTTTCGCATATTTTCGCAATTAAATAAGCTTTTTTCGCAATTAAGTAAGATTTTCGCGGTACCAGTCGATGGTTTCGGCGATGCCGCGGGCGAAATCGTATTCGGGGTCGTAACCCAGCAGGTGCCGCGCCTTGCTGATGTCGGCGTTGGAGTGTTTGATGTCGCCGGGGCGCTCGGGGCCGAATGCCGGCGGGATCTCCTTGCCGATAGCCTTGACCAGCACATCGTAGATGTCGATCAGGTACTCGCGGCCGCCGTAGGCGATGTTGAAAGCCTCGCCGGACGCTTCGTCGGGGGCGAGACAGGCTTTGAGGTTGGCCTCCACCACGTTCTCCACGAAGGTGAAGTCGCGGCTCTGACGGCCGTCGCCATGGATGACCGGCTGCTCGTCGTGGAGCAGCATCCGGATGAACTTCGGGATCACCGCGGCGTACGCGCCGTTGGGATCCTGCCGCCGTCCGAAGACGTTGAAGTAGCGCAACCCGATGGTTTTCAGCCCGTAATGGCGATGATACTGCTTCGCCCACTCCTCGTCGCAACGCTTTGTCACGGCGTAGGGACTCAGCAGATTGCCCTCCGCGCCCTCTGTCTTCGGAAGGTGCGCCTCGTCGCCATACACGGAGCTCGAAGAGGCATAGACGAAGGTCTTGACCCCGCTCTGACGGGCCGCCTCCAGCATGTTCAGCGTGCCCTGGATGTTGTTCAGCGAGTAGAAGAGCGGCATCTCGATGCTGCGGGGAACGCTGCCCCAAGCCGCCTCGTGCAGCACGTAGTCCACGCCCGCACACGCCCGCAGACAGGTGTCCAGATCCTTCACGTCGCCCCGGATGAACTCGTAATTCGGGTTGCCGAGGAAGAGATCGACGTTGGCCTGCTTGCCGGTACTCAGGTCATCCAGACAACGGACCCGGCAGCCCTTCTTCAGAATCGCCTCGCAGAGGTTGGAACCGATAAAACCCGCCCCTCCCGTCACCAGGAACAGCGTGTTTTCAGGAAATTGCAAATGGTTGTATGACATAATGCCGTATTATCAAATTCTCTCCAGAAACGGCGCCGGTATATAGGAGGTGGCCACCAGCGCGATGCCCTCGACAGAGACCAACAGGCGGCGGTCGCCCTTGACGCGCTTGATATACCCCGTGCAGCCTTTGTACGGGCCGTCGATGACGCGCACCCGCTGCCCCTTCTTGTAGTTGACGTTCTCCACATCGAGGTACTGCAGCCGATCGTCCCCAGAAGAAGTCACCAGGATGAAGACGCGCATTTCCTCGTCATCGATGGGCGACGGCCGGCGCACGCCGTCAGCGACGTGGTTGTAGAGCATGACCCTTCCCATGAGCTTGTTCTGCCAAAAGAGCGCGGTTTCCTCGGTGCAACGCACGAAGAGCAGCGACGATATGGCCGGCTTTTTCACCATCACCACCTTATCGCCCACATTCTTTTCCACCCTGACGACAGGGTAATAGGTCACCACCCCACCCTCACGAATCCATGTGTCCACTTCGGCCACTTTGTTGAAGAAGACTTTGTAGGCGTACCAATGAATCGTGCTGTCTATGTTGTCCATCGAATACTTTTGATCAGTGCTTACCACATTTTCCAGTTTCTGATTCCGATCAGGATCTCTGGCGATTCGTTGGGCGAATATTATTCGCCCCTACGAGACAAAACCAACTATTCCCCTCACGGTTGACCGCGAAAGGGAACTAAGGGACGTCTGCACTCTAACAGCCTGAAATCCAAACCCTTCTGAACCCAAAAGGGTATGCATGGATTTCCCCTTGCCTGAACAGGAAACAGGCTGCAAATGTACATAAATTAAGGACACCGTGAGACAGAAAAATGACACCGTAGAAACGTACGGCCGCACGTCTCAATTAACGGTAACGCGAGGCGTTATCCGTATCGCCCATCGCGGTGTAGGCGTCGTAAAGTCCTTTCTTAATCTCTTGAATCAGAGTGGCTTCGAAAGCGAAAGCACGCGCTTGTTGGTAGTATTCAACGGCTTTGTCCGGTTGGGAGGTGTGCAGGTATGCGTTTGCCAAAGCTGCCAGCAACGCTGCCGACTGCGGGAAAAGCGTGGTGAGGTCGTCCTCCTTTTCGGTGAGTTTCGACCATTGTCCCGACTTGGAGACCGCCTCCGCGAAGGCCTCCCAGAGCTCGTAATCCGTGTCGTCCTCGCGCAGAGCCTGTTCCAAGACAGACAGTGCACCGGCATAATCCTTGGCCTGCAGAAGGGCGATGGCCTTCGCCTTGCCACCGGATGCGGAATTATCAGGATTGGTCGTGGTCACAGACGGATTCTCCTTACGGTCCGACGGCGACAGCATGGCGATACGGTTGCGGGATTCCTCCGCCTTCGCCGCATTGCCGGTTTTCTCGTAACAGAGCGCCATTTCGGACAGGTACTCCGGATTGTCGGGATACTCCCGGCAGACTTTCTCCCAGATCGGGAGCGCCTCCTTGAAGTTCTCGTTGGTCACGCAGACCTGCGCCAACGCGACCTGATACCAAATATTGTTTTTATCCAACTTAACCGCCTGTCGGATAGAGGATTCAGCCTCGGCATAACGCTGTTGCGAGGCATACACGCGGGAGAGCATGTAGTAGGACGGGGCGTGCTTGGGGGCGTCGGTGAGAATGCCCGAGAAGGTCTGCACCGCCTCGTCGTACTGCGCGGTGTAGTAGGCCCGCAGTCCCTGGTTGAAACGTCCGGAAATCTGCCGCGCCGTCACTGCCTCCTTTGTGTTGGAGGCCGTATGGCGGGTCTTCTTCGCGGGCTGCGCGCACAAAGAGATACACAACCCTAACGTAATTATTGTCAGCAATAACTTTCTCGCAAACATCGTTCAAGGTTCAAAGTTCAAGGTTCAAGGTTCAAAGTTCAAAGTTCAAAGTTCAAGGTTCAAGGTTTCGGGGTGTAGAGACGCAAAAATTTGCGTCTCTACAAATGCCTATTCCCTTTTGCCTATTGCCTTTTGCCTCATTTCTTCCCACTGTGGCCGAAGCCGCCGGCACCGCGTTCTGTGGCGGACAGATCCTCCAATGTGGCCACTTCCTCGAACTCCGCCTGCACGAACTTGCTGATCACCATCTGCGCGATGCGTTCGCCGGGCTGGATCTCAAAGGGTTCCTGCGACAGGTTGACCAAGATCACCCCGATTTCGCCACGGTAGTCGGCGTCGATGGTGCCGGGGCTGTTGAGCACGGTGATGCCGTGTTTCAGAGCCAAACCGCTGCGGGGACGCACCTGCGCCTCGCAATCGGAGGGCAACTCGATGAAGAGGCCCGTCGGAATCAGCTTGCGCTCAAGCGGCTGCAAAACGACGGGTTCCGACAAGTCAGCCCGCAAGTCCATACCGGCAGCACTTTTCGAAGCGTAGGCCGGAAGGGGGTTGTTCGATTTGTTGTAGATTCGGATCATGTTAAGGGTTTATGGTTTAGAGTTTAGAGTTTAGAGTATAGAGTTTAGAGTTTAGAGTTTAGAGTTTAGAGTTTATGGTTAATAGGGAAGGATATTCTTCATTCTTCATTCTTCACTGCACCACCTTCCCCTCTTTGAGGGCTTTGTCGTAGAGGTCTTGGACGTATTGGTTGATGAACTGGGTGCGGCGTTGGTTCATGAGGAGCATGCCGGCGGCGGCGCGTTCCTCTTTGGTCTCATTCACAGAGCGTTGCGAGCGGTAGTCGAGGATGACGAGCAGCACTTTCTGGTCGCCGACCTCCTTTTCGATGCGGCGGGCATCGCCGTTTGCGGAGGCATCAATCTCGAAGGCCACCTCGTTCTGCAAATCGTCGAGGTAGAGCCACGCCTCGTCATCGAGCAGATACTCAATCGAGTCACCCAGCATCGCCACCAACGTCTCCTTCTCCTCCACACGACGGTGTTCGTCGAAGAGGAGGCTCTTCACTGGCTCGACCAAAGCAGAGTTCGCCGGCAGCTTGACGTAGTTGACCCGCACGATCTCCTTATCGACCGTGTAGCGGCTGTCGAGGGTGCGCGCAAAGTCGGAAATCTCGCGGTCGGTGACGTGATTGTTGGCCGTGTCGCGTTGCCAGAGTTTGTCGTAGTATCGGTTGATCAGCAGCGAGTTACGGTAATCCATCATCTCCTTGTCGAAGTTCTTCTCCCGGGGCGACAGCTTCTTCTCGGCTTCGTGGAGCACCAACTTCTCCTTGACCCAAGTGTCGATGAAGTCACGCACCAACGTGAGGCTATCCTCCTGCGAAAGTCCGACCGGCATCCCCTGACGCACTTCGGAGGCGTAGAGTTTGTACTGATACACCTGCGCCACCACCGGATCGGCGTTCCGGCGGCATGCGGCACAGACGGCCAGCAACAAACCGAGTATGACGGCTAACTTCCTCACAATTAACGTTTCAGAATGGATTGGAAGACCTCCTCGTTCAGCTTCACGGGGTATTTCTGTCTCAGTTCCTTGAGCCACTCCTGCTCCAGCTGATCTTGGTATTGGCTGATCACCACGGCGCGCACCTCGCTAAAGGGTTTATAGGGCTGGGCCGTGTCGCCGGTGGCGAACTGCTCTTTGATTTGCTCGTAAAGACGCTCGGTCCCGACGGTGTCCTGAATGGCGGCGTTCCACACTTTCTTGGCGTTCACCTCGTAGATCAGCAGACCGTCATAGACCTCGTTCACCACATCGCGGTATTCGGGATATTTGTGCATCAGCTGGGTTCCCTCATAGCGCAACATATTCTCCGACACGAAATTGGGAAACACTTGTTCCAGGAAATTGTCAACGGTGCCGGTAATCTGCGCCCCCTGGAAGCGGGAGAGGTACTTGCCGAAATCTTGGGCGGTCAGCTTCTGGTCGGCGTAGGTGCACATCGGTTTCAGTTTCTCGATTCCGGGTATGGAATCCGGCGCCACATGCTTGCTCTGGAAGTAGTTTTCGCTCATGTTCTTCTTGAAGAACTTCATCGCTGCCGCCTTGCCTTTTTCCTTGTAATCGTACTCGACTTTCAGCTTCTCCACCAAGGATTCCTTACTCTTCCGGGAACGCGAATCACGGCTCACGCGGTTCTTGATCATGTACTCGAATTCGTCGTTGACGGTGGTATAGACCACAGAGTCGAGGCGCAGGATATGCCAGCCGATGACGGAGGGCACGGGGTCGGAAATCTGCCCTTTCTTGAGGGCGATGGCGGCGGCCGTGTAATTGCCGGGACGACGGTTCGGGGCGAAAGGTTCCATGCGACCGCCACTGTTTCGGGTGGCCTGGTCATCGGAGTATCTCGCGGCGAGGGAATCGAAGCTCTCGCCTTGCTGGTACAAATGCTTGACAAGGGCGCAGCGGTCAAGCGCCACGTGGTGATCCGCATCCTTGCCCAAGGCGGACGTGTCGCGGACAAAGATCTGGGACACAAAGAGTTTGGCGATAGCAGGAATCTTGTCCTGCACATAAATCAGGTGGTAGCCGAACTGCGTGCGCACGGGCATCGAAACCTGTCCGACCGGGGTGCCGTAGGCGGCCTTCTCGAAGGGATAGATCATCTCAAGCACTGAGAAATAGCCGAGTTCGCCGCGGTTGCCGTACTGGAAGCGGCCCGTCTGCGGGTTGACCATGTCACGGGCGGACTCGTCCTCGGAATATTTCGCGGCAGCCTCGTTGAAGTCCAATCCTCCGACAATCTCGTCTCTGATTTTCATAATCTTATGGTAGGCCGCCAGCGTGTCCTTCGGAGCGGCATCTTGCGGGACCCTGACCAAGATGTGGGAGGCGCGGACATGGTAGCGGGAATGGTCCATCGCTTCCTGCAGAATCTGGTCACTCACCTCTGTATCAATGAGATACTGTTGTGCATACTGGCCTTTGTAAGCCTCCCATTCCTTTTGGAAAGCCTTCGCCGTATCCAACTGCATGGCCTTCGCCTCCTGCACCTTCATGCGGTAGTCCGAATAGAGGCGCACATAATCGCGGAGGTCGGCCTCCGTGGCCTCGCTCAGCATGCTGTTCTTCATATAGGCCTTGATAAATTCGGATTTCGTGACCTTCTCGTTGCCCACGGTCATCAGCACAGGGTCGTTGGTCTGGGCACACAACACGCCGCCGAACATCGCGGCCATCAACATCGCCAAAGAGAGAATCTTTCTCATAATATCTTTAATATCAAATTGTTATAAAAAGTAATCAAACCAATGTGATTAAACGGCAAATATACATTTTTTTGGGTTACCCTGTGTAACTCCTGTGTAGGTCCTGTCTGACTACTTCCGGTGCAGCGTCAAAACAACGAACTGCGGCCAAGCGCCGAAACGGAACGGCAGGGTGCCGCCGAGGCCCGTGGAGACGTAAAGTTTCTGATTTTCCTCCTCGTATAGGCCACCCCACTCCTTGTACATCCATCGCGACGGCGACCAGGGTCCCAACTGGAACTGCGCCGCGTGGGTGTGGCCGGACAGGGTGAGCGGGATGTGGGTCTCCGGCAACACCTCCATGCGCCAGTGCGACGGGTCGTGCGACAGCAGAATCGTGAACTTGTCGCTTTGGCATTTCACTGTGTCATAATCCGTTACACCCTCCACGGCCGCGCGCAGGTTGCCAATCTGCGGGAAGGGCGGCTTGCCCATGTGCTCCACCCCGGCGATGGCGATGGTGTCCCCTCCCCTACTCAGCAGACAGTGCTCGTTCAGCAGCACCTTCCAGCCCATATCGCGCTCTACGCCAACCACTTTCCACGCGCCCTCACGCACGTGTGACCAGCGGGTCGGGTCGCCGTAGAGACAGTAGTCGTGGTTGCCCAGAATCGAGATCACGCCGTCGGGGGCGTCGAACTGCGACAGCAACGCCGTGAACGGGGGCAGCTCCGAAGGGTCAACATTCACGAGGTCGCCAGTATAGACCACCAAGTCGGGGCGCTCCTCGTTGACCCTCCGCACCACCTTCTCCACGAAAGCGGTCTTCTTCCCGTACGTGCCCACATGCAGGTCGCTCAGGTGCGCGATGCGGTAACCGTCGAACGCTTCGGGGAGGTCGTCGAAGTAGAGGTCAACATGCTCGGTCTCAAGATGTTTCCAGCCGAAAGCCAGTCCGTACAAGGCCATCAGTGAGGCCACGACCGCCACCACCAAACCCACGATGTTCGTCACCGAGGCGGCCGTCGCGCTCCAGATTCCCAACAGTTTGGCAATCAGCGACACCACCGTGAAAATCAGCATCGGCATCGCGAAGCAGAGCAGCATGACGAGGAAGATCGTGCCATACGCGCTGGAGAATCCCTTGAAGAACATCGCCAGCAGGGAGAGCAGCCCGACGACGGCCGGCGCGAAAAGCAACAGCCGCCACACCGTCGGGGCGTGGCGCAACACCGTGGCGGAGATGTAGATGTCCGGCGCGAGGAATATAAACAGGGCGATGAAAAGGGCGATGGTCATGGTGAGGGTTATAGTTCAAAGTTCAAAGTTCCAGGTTCAAAGTTCCAGGTTCAAAGTTCAAAGTTCCAGGTTCAAGGTTCAAGGTTCAAGGTTCAAAGTTCCAGGTTCAAGGTTCAAGAAATCGCAGACTGTTCCGACAACTGCTAACTGTTCACTGCTCACTGCTCACTGCTTTCGCGCGGCTGGTGGTGACAAGGAAGACGCCGAATATGACGAGGATCAGGGCGACAGGTTTATTCCAGGTGAAAATGTCCTGACCGACGGCGATGGCGAGGGCGGCGGTGATGATGGGCTGCAGGTTGCTGTACATGCTGACGGTGGTGGGGCGAAGACGGCGCAGCGCGACCGGCAGCAGGTAGTAGGCCAGTACCGTGGCGAAGAGGGCGACAATGCCCATGTTGACATAGGCCAAGGCGGGAGCGGTGCCCAGCAGCAGCGGGGAATCCTTCACCGTGGGGATGGCGAGGGGAAGGCTAAGCAGAAAAGAGAATAGGAACATCCACTTCATCATCGTCACGGGCGAGTATTTCGGGGAGATGGCGCGGGTGATCAGGAGGTAAGCGGCGTAGAACAAGATATTGACGAAACAGAGCAGCGCCCCGACGTTGCTGTAGTGCGAGTCGCCGTGCAACGAGAAGAGAATCATCATGAGTGCGCCGGCGATGCCGAAGAAGACACCGAGTGCCTTCCGCGTGGTGATGGGTTCCTTCAGGAAGAGGGCGGCCATCAGCATCACCACTAAGGGCGACATAGCCGAGATCAGCGAGACGTAAGTGGGTGATATATAACGCATTGCCTCGGCAAACGCCCACAGCGTGCCGTAGAGGGAGACCGCGCCGAAGAGGATGATCCCCATGTCGCGCTTCGTCACCTTCTCCTTGGGCGTGAAGAGTGAAATGAGCCAAAAGCCCGCCGCCCCGACGGCCAGCCGCAGCGCGGTGTAGGCCTCCGGGGTGATATACGCCGGCACCACCGCCTTCGAACAGTTCGGATTGACCCCGAAGATGATATAGACGGTGAGCACCGCGAGATGCCCGAGCCATTTGTTCAATTTACAATTCACAATTTACAATGTACAATTTATAATTACAAATCCCCAAACTCACAAGTCACAAGTCACAAACAAAAAGGGCTGTTGCCGGTGATAGCAGAGCCCTTGGTGGTTCAAAGTTCAAGGTTCAAAGTTCAAGGTTCAAAGTTCAAGGTTTCAAGTTTCAAATCTCACGTCTCACGTCTCACATCACACGTCACACGTCTCACGTCTTACGTCAGTTTTTCAACGCGGCGATTTCCTTGACGGCTTGGATGCAGGCGTCGATGTCGGCTTCGGTGTTGAAGGCGCCGATGCTGAGGCGGACGGTGCCGTCAATCTCGAGGGTGCCGAGACACTCATGCACCAGCGGGGCGCATTGCAGACCGGTACGGCAAGCGATGTCGTAATCGACGTCGAGCATGGTGCCCACGTCCATGGCCTCGAAGCCCTTGATGTTGATGGAGAGCACGGGGTTCTGGTTCTCCACGGAGGTGGCGCAGTAGATAATCACGCCGGGGATGTCCTTGATGCCGTCGCGGAGACGTTTCCACAGGGCCATCTCCTGGTTGTGGATGTTCTCGATGCCTTTCTCGGTAATCCACTTCACGCCAGCGTGCAGACCGCTGATACCCAACATGTTGATGGTACCGGCTTCGAGTCTGTAGGGATATTCGTCGAGGTGGTCGCGGACGGCGGATTTCACGCCGGTGCCGCCGAAGCGGGTGTGGCGCACCTCCACGCCCTCGCGCACGTAACTGCCACCGATGCCGGTGGGTCCCATCAGGCATTTGTGGCCCGTAAAGGCGTATGCATCAACGTTATACTCAATCATGTCCATCTTCACCGCACCGGCGCCCTGGCTGCCATCGACGACAAAGGTGAGGCCGTGTTCCTTGCAGACCTTGCCGATCTCCTTGATAGGCTGCACCGTGCCGATGACGTTGGAGCATTGCGTGCAGACCACCATCTTCGTGTTCGGACGGATGGCTTCCTCGAACTGCTCCGGATGCACGTAGCCCGCCGCATCGAACGGCAGGTAGGTAACCTCGATAATGCCTTCTTTCTCAAGATGATAGAGCGGACGAAGCACGGAGTTGTGCTCCAACATCGTGGTAATCACGTGGGAGCCCTTCTGCGCCAGACCCTGGATCAGGATGTTCAGAGAATCAGTGGCGTTGTAGCTGAAAGTCAGCCGTTTCTCGTCGGTGCCGCCGTTGAAAAGCTTGGTGAGCATACGGCGCGTCTCGGTCAAAACTTCGCCAGTCTCAATGCCCGCGTCATAACCCGCGCGTCCGGGGCTCACGCCATGAACGCGATAGAAATGGTCCATAAACTCGTAAACCTCGTTGGGTTTCGGGAAAGATGTCGCTGAATTGTCTAAGTAAATCATATTATTTGGTTTTGAATTTTCGAAGCGGCAAAAATACATTTTTTTTAATTGATAATGGATAATGGATAATGGATAATTGTTGGGGGTGTTCGGTACAGTTCAAAAGCGTGTAACCCTGCAACCGTGTTGATAAAATGTTCATAACTTTTTTATGGGGAAAGCCAAACAACCATCTCTTAATTTACTATTTTTGCAGTTCGCATTTATCAAAAAATCGATTGTTAATAATTCAAGCATATAAATCACTATTAATCACCAAAAAAAATCATTATGAAGAGAATTTTTCTTCTTTTGCTGACCATCATGTTAGGGTTCGGTTCCTGGCAGATGTCGGCGCAGCAAATTGTAGAGATCCCTGGCAACGGCGGGACTGCTACCAATTCCTACTTGCCCAGTTATTGCTACTACAATTATTCCCTATCCCAGCAGATTTACACCAGTGCAGAGATAGGCATGAACGGCACCATCAGTAGCATCGCTTTCTACAACGGAGGCTCCTACGAAAGGACTCGTGACCTTTCTATCTATATGGTGCACACCAACAAAACGTCTTTCACCAGCAGCACTGATTGGATTACTGTCACCTCCAGCAATTTGGTTTACAGTGGCAACGTAACCATGCCTACTGGAGCTTGGACCACCATCACCTTGAGTACTCCCTTCGTTTATGACGGTGTCAGCAACCTTGCCCTCATCGTGGACGACAACACGGGTTCCTACGAAACCAGCACCTCTTATCTTGTATTCGATGCGACAAGCATGGCTCTTAGCGTTTACAGCGACGGAACCAACTATGATCCCTTCGCCCCCAGCGGATACAGCGGTACGCTCAGGGATGTGAAAAACCAAATCCAGTTGGGCATCACGGCCGGCAACATCAGCTGTCATGCCGTGGGAACTCCTAGCGTGTCCAACATCACCGCCTACAATTCCGACATCACTTGGGGCACTCCTGAAGATGCAGGCACCTATATTCTGCAATACAAGACTTCCGACCTTGACTGGAGTGATAACGGTGTGGTCACCGACTATCCGGTTGACACCACGTACAGTTTCTCCACCCCGCTGCTTCCCTCCACCAACTACAACGTCCGCATAGCGAACATGTGTACCAATGGTGACACCAGTTACTGGCGCACTGTCTCGTTCAAGACGGCTTGCGCGCCCATCCCCACCCTGCCCTTCACCGAGAACTTCGACACTTACGGTACCGGCGGTGCCAGCAACTATCCGGACTGCTGGACCAAGCTCAGCACCTATACCAGCGGCACCACGCCTTACATCAGCTCCACGAGCTACCAAGGCAGCGGTTCCCTCTATTTCTATGTGGGCAGCGCCACGCAGTACAATATGGCCATCATGCCGCCCATTGACGAGCTCATCCCCCTCAACACCCTGCAGGTCTCTTTTGCCTACAGAGCCTCCAACACTACCGACCGCCTCATTGTGGGTGTGATGGATGATTTCACCGATGCCAGCACGTTCACTCCGATCGACACCGTGTATCCCGTGACCGGCAACCCCTCCGCATGGGACGAGCGTATCGTCACCTTCGACAGCTACCAAGGCACTGGCGCTTACATCGCCTTCAAGAACGAATACACCACCACTTCCGCCTACGCCTACGTCGATAACGTGACGGTGGATGTCATCGCCACCTGCACCAAACCGACCGATGTCCTCCTCACCAACTACTCCACCGAGGGTGCCGACGTCTATTGGACGCCCGGCGCCGGCGAGGACAGCTGGGAGGTTGTGGCCGTGCCCGCCAATGCCGATGTGAGCACCGGCACTCCCGAACCCGTCTTGTCTTCCCCCTACACTCTCACGGGTCTGAACGCCAACACCACCTACGACGTTTACATGCGCGGCGTTTGCAGCGGCAGCGAATACAGCGACTGGACTTTCAAGCGCACGTTCACGACCAATCCGGAATGTTCCGCCCCGCTGCATGTGACGGTGAGCCAGATCACGACCAACTCCGCCATGGTGACTTGGGACAACGCCATCTTCGGTGCCTCCGACTACACCGTGGGTTATTCCGACACCATCCAGAACAACTGGACCACGCAGGTGGTTGACGGCAACCAGTTCATGATTTCCGGCCTCTCGATTGGCACATATTATAACGTTTATGTCGGCTCGAACTGCAATCCCGGCCACGCAGACTCTGTCGTGGTCAATTTCACCACCCGTTCCTGCTTGGTGGGCGGCGACCTGCAGATCGGCGACGGCACCAGCACAAGCAGCTATTTGCCGGACTACACTTTCTACAATTATGCTTATTCACAACAGATTTTCCTGGCTTCTGAAATGAACGGTCCTGCCGCTCTTCAGTCTATTGCCTTCAACGTTGCCACTGTCAACACGCCAAACCGTACCATCAAACTCTATTTGATGCATACTGACTACGCCGGCAACAGCTGGATCAACCCAAGCACGGCACAATTGGTGTACGACGGCAGCATCACTTGGACTACCGGTTGGAACACCATCCATTTCTCCTCTCCTTTCCAATACAATGGTATGGACAACCTCGCCGTCATATTGGTGGACGAGACCGGTTCCTACAGCTCCAGCAACACTTTCTATTGTCACTCAACGTCTCAAAGTTTGTCTGCATACGTATATAATGACGGTTCCCCGTACTCGCTTCCTCCTACAGCCTCTCCCAGCACCACCACCAACCGCAACAATGTGATCTTCGGTGTGCCTTGCGACAGCACCACCACGTGTGCCGCCCCCAACGTCTATATCGCCTCCACCACGGACAACAGCGCGACGGTGGCCTGGACTCCCGGCAACACGGAGACTTCTTGGGAGTTGGAATACCACACGGAAGCTGACACGAACTGGGTTTCCGTGGGCGCCGCCACTTCGCCTTACACCATCTCCGGCCTGAGCAGCAACCTGAACGTCGTTGTGCGCGTGCGCGCCAACTGCGGCGGTGGTGAGACCAGCAACTGGGCTGCGGCCACCGGCAGAACGAAATGCTCTGTCGTGAACACCCTTCCCCTCGAGGAGCACTTCGACAATCCCACCAGCACCGGTCCCGAGAACCAGACCTACTGTTGGTCAACGCTCACCAACTACAGTTCTTCCTACCCCTCCCTCTCCACATCACAATCAAACTCCGGCGACTATTCCGTCTATTTCTACGGCACCAGTGCTTACTTCTCCTATCTGGTTTCTCCCGAGTTGGACGCCAGCATCGCGCTGAACACCTTGCAGGTGCGTTTCTGGGCTTACAAGGCCACTTCGACTTACTACATCCAGGTGGGTGTGATGACGGATCCGAACGACTACTCCACCTTCACGCAGGTGGGCAGCAACCTCTCCCCCGACACCATCAACAGCTGGCGTTTCTTGGATGTCAATCTGGATGATTACACCGGCACCGGCCACTACATCGCCTTGCGTATCCCGCAGAGCTACACCAGCTACATGTATGTGGATGACATCGCCATCGACCTCATCCCGACCTGTGCCCACATCGACAGCCTCCACGTGAGCGATTTGCAGGCCAACGGCGCCACCTTCGACTGGGTGCCCGGTGGCGGCGAAAGTGCATGGGATGTGGCTATCGTTCCCGGCACCGGCGAGGTTGACCTTGACACGGTGAGCACCATTACGGTGAACGGCACCCCGAGCCTCACGGTCAACGATCTGGACCAGAACACCATTTATACGGTTTATGTACGCGCCAACTGCGGCAGCGAGCAGAGCTTCTGGATGAGCGCCGAGTTCATGACCACGCAGGTGCCCGGCACACTGCCTTACTTCTGCGACTTCGAGGATGCCACTCAGGCCACCGAGTTCGCTTTCGTGAACGGCTCTCAGCCTCACCAGTGGGTTGTGGGCACTGCGGCAAGCAACGGCGGCACCCACTCCTTGTACATTTCCGGCGACAATGGCGCGACCAACTCCTACAGCATTACCAATGCCAGCAACACTTGGGCTTACCGCGACATTGAGTTCCCGGCCAGCCCGAGCGGCTATACCCTCTCTTTCGACTGGCACGCAAACGGCGAGAGCTGCTGCGACTACATGCGGGTTTTCGTGGGTACGCCTACGACCGTGACGGCAGGCAGCTTAGACCAGCCCGCCGGTTCCACCGCCATGGTTCCCAATGTCAATACCGACTACCCCAACTACTTCAACACCTCCTCCAACTACCAGACCTTCACAACCACCATTCCCGGCATGACCGAGACCACCGTGAAACGTATCTATTTCTTGTGGCACAACGATGGTTCCGTCGGCACCAACCCGCCCGCTGCGGT
>JAGCVQ010000063.1 GCA_017962275.1 Bacteroidales bacterium | reverse complement strand
CGCCGTGGCCAGTCTCTATCTCGGGGAAATCGTTGCTGCGTGGGGAAAGTTGTGGCGTGTGTAGTGCCGTCTTCTTCGTCATGGGGTTGCTCGTTTCAGCCAGGCGGCGACGGATGATGGTCGTGGTTCGGGTTGTCGCAGGCAGCGACGGGTTCCCGTATCAGACAGTGTCTTCCCCTATACCAGAACGGTCCCCCCACCCTAGTTCCCGGCAACGGCGCCATTCCCCTCCTCTCAGGAGGGATGCCCGAAGGGCGGGGTGGTCTCGCACGCGGCGCCGCAGGCGGCGCCCTCCCCGAACCTTCCCACAATGAACCGCTCCAACTCTCGCATCACCAAGATGGTATGGTGCAGCACGTCGTAGTCCGAAACCCTGAAGATCTCAATCCCGAGCGAACGCATATACTCGTCGCGTCTCGCGTCGTACTCCTTCCTCCCGGCATGGTACCCGCCGTCGATCTCCACCAACAGCCCGAGCTTGCGAACATAGAAGTCCGCGATGTAATTGCCGATGACATACTGCCGAGTGAAGTCGATCCCGTGGAACTTCCCCCTGTGAACCTGCTTCCAGAACACAATCTCCGCCAAGTTGTATTTCTGGCGGTTCTCCCGCGAATACTGCAGCAAGTCTCTGTTCTGATACGGCTTCGTAAGCGTTCTCTGCCTGATTTGGACACCGTTGATGTCATACGTTTCTGTTTTCGATTTCATTTTTCTTGTTTTCTTTTGATTTGCTTTTTGTCAGTTTTTCCGACATCTGTTTTCGCCGGCAAAGATACACATTTTCATTCTCGACACCGCAAACTATTCAAATATACAATTAATATTTTAACTATTAATTGTAAAGATAATTGGGTAATCCATTGAGTATCAAAACATAACATACTTTAATTTTTTATTGCACAATTATCAAATAAATTTATATCTTTGCAGCGTTGAAACAAATGACCAACATTTATAATTCACAATTTATAATAAACAAAGTGAACCTATGAACAACGAAAAAGAAACTGCGGAAATGGAATTGCCGCAAATCAGGCAGATGGTGTTGGAGAACACCCGAAGAATCAACAGAAACGAACAACTAATCAACGAGATGCGCAAGAAAGAGATCGAGAAGGAACAGGAACGGCGCGAACGCGAAACCTACTGGGATGTCGCCCGCGAAGAGCACGACCGCGCCCACCGCGAGCACGAACGGGACATGGAAAAAATCCGCGAGTTCATGCACAACCACGCCGTGCAGTTCGACGCCGACCTCAAAAAGTCACGCGAGGAGTTTAACCAACGTCAGGCGGAACTCGATGCCAAAGCCGAAGAACGACACCGCAAGTTCAACGAGGACCTCAAAAAATCACGCGAGGAAAGCGAAGAACGACATCGCAAATTCAACGAGGATCTCGAAAGATCTCGCGAGGAGTTTAACCAAAGGCAGGCGGAACTCGATGCCAAAGCCGAGGAACGACATCGCAAATTCGACGAGGATCTCGAAAGATCTCGCGAGGAGTTTAACCAAAGGCAGGCGGAACTCGATGCCAAAGCCGAGGAACGACACCGCAAATTCAACGAGGATCTCGAAAGATCTCGCGAGGAGTTTAACCAAAGGCAGGCGGAACTCGACGCCAAAGCCGAGGAACGACACCGCAAATTCGACGAGGACCTCAAAAAATCACGTAAGGAGTTCGATAATCGAATGAAGACATTGGACAAAAATATCAAGCAACTCACTGAAGAGTTCATCGGAAGCATCGGACACATCGTCGAAGGATTGGCCGGGACAAAAGCGGAGGAGATGTTCATGGAGCAAGGCTACGAAATCTCCGACAAGAAGAGGAACGTCCACAGGAAAATCAAAATCCTCAACAAGGAGATGGAGGCCGATGTGGTGCTCCTCGGCGAGAACTTGGCCATCGTCATCGAAGTGAAGACGAATTGCAGCCGCGAGAACATTGACAAGTTCGTGGACCACATGAAAAATCGCTTCCGCGACCTCTTCCCCGAATGGAACAATCTGGAAATCCTCGGCGCAGTCGCCGCCATCAACTACGAAAACGATGCCGATGCCTACGCCCACCAAAACGGACTGCTCGTCATCCGCACTGACACCCGCAACGTCTTCTCCCTCGACATGTCAGACCGGGAGACGCTGAGCCGGTTCTGATTGGGTTAAAGGGTTAGAGGGTTAGGGGGTTAAAGGGTTACATGGTTACACGGTTACATGGTTACACGGTTACACGGTTACACGGTTACATGGTTACATGGTTACACGGTTAGTGTCACCTACGGTCTTGGCGGGGACTTGCCTCGCTGCTGCCAAGGGGTTGCGTCGGTCGTGAGCGACAGTGCTCCGACAGTGCTCCGACAGTAGAGCGACAGTAGAGCGACGCAACAACGACGCAAGAACGACGCGACTGCAAGGATGCCGGAGTGCGACACCCCCTCCCATCGTCTCGGTTTGTCCGACATCAGTTTTCGCCGGCATAGATACACTTTTTCGTTCACGACGACGCAAACTATTCAAAACACAATCAATATTTTAACTATTAATTGTAAAGAAGAATCCATAACAGACTGAAAACTAATATAAAATAGATTTTTATTTTTTATTTCCGAATATCCAAAATAATTTATATCTTTGCGGCGTTGAAACAAACGTTAGATATTAATAATTCATAATTCAAAATTCACAAACTGAACCTATGAACAACGAAACGCAAAAGAAAAAAAGCGAAAACGTCATCTACATCAACCCCAAGACAGACTTCGGTTTCAAACGTCTTTTCATGGAGGGTGTCCGCGCAAAGGTACGTCTGTTGGATCTTCTCAAGACTTTCTTCCCCGACCCTTTGCGCAATGCCAACCGCATCGTGCTCAACTCCACGGAGCTGCTCGGCGACACTGGGCAAGAGAAACGGATCGTGCTCGACATTCTCGCCACCATCGATGACAAAACGGAGGTCCTAATCGAGATGCAGCGAGCCCAGATGGCACACTTCGCTGAACGGAGCATCTTTTATGTCTGCCGGCTTGTCAGTAAAAGTCTGAACCGTGGCGAAGACTACGACATCCCACATGTACTCGCGCTCTTCATCACGGAAAAGCCCCTGCCCGTATTCGAGGAACTCGACGGATTCTTCCACACCGTTCAGCTCTGCAGTTTGGACGGCAATTTTTTTTCTGAAAAAATAATGTTGGGTTTTTTAGATTTAAGTAAATTTGCCGCGCCAAATCCCGGACAACTGAAGGACATGCAATTCACTGACAGACAGGAGAAATGGGGCTATACGCTGGCCAATATCGGGCAGATGGAGTTCCAGGACCTGTCTCGTGAGGACGATGTCTTCCGCAGCGTGTTCGAGGACAGCATGCACAAAAAACTTACCAAAATGGAAAAGGAAGAGTACAAGAAAAGCGTGCTGGAGTACGAAGACGTGCAGAAAGCCGTCCAATACGCCAGAGAACAAGGACGCGAGGAAGGACGCGAGGAAGGACGCGAGGAAGGACGCGAGGAAGAAAGACGTCAGCTCGCCCGCAACATGATAGCCAATGGCTTAGCACCACAGTTGGTGGCAGAAATCTCCGGACTGACAGAAGACAAGGTCTTGTCATTGGTGCAACAATGAGGCGCAGACCATCGAATCGGCTGTAGCCCCCCAGCCATTCCGCTTGGTCACCCTGCCTTGTCGGGAAAGAGACAGATTTTCGATACATATAAGTAAGGGACGGCTGCGCAGGAGGGCAACGCAAGTGCAATCCTTAGGGAAGCAGGCCCATATGTCTGCAAGGACGCGGACGCCATCCATTTTCGACATTTCACGCGAAAACGAGGCAACAATGTAATAATAGTTTGTTAATTTTTAACAATACAATTTGCAATATACTGAAAATCAACATAAAAATAATTTTTATTGTTATTGATATTTTTATAAAATTTGTTTATCTTTGCCGCATAAATCAACAATAATCAAAAAAAAAAGAAATCTATTATGGGTCAGTATTTAGCAATCGGTGTCTCGTACGAGATTCACATGAGCAAAGCAGATAGTGTGAAACACATTGATGATCTTGAATCCTTAAAGAATGAGCTTAACCAAAAGTATAATCCAACAGGACTTTACGATTTCATTATGCAAGGAGACAACGTCGTCCTCTCCTTGAAAGACGATATTGTTCTTGAGGAGTGGACTGACGTTTTGGAAACATTCTACAAATTGAGATACCTCAATTGGAGCGACGACGAAAATGTCTTGAAGGTTTTGAAAGAGACCAACAATCCCAACCTTTGGTTTTCAAAAGAGCACGAGCCCATGCTCTCCTCCTGCTACCGTTTTGGAAAGCACGGAGGATATTATTACCAAAAAGACTATTACTATGATTATATTAAACATTTTGAAAATGACTATTGTTGGGAGATCCCAACGAGAATATATTCCGTGAACCTAAGTGTTGACGGGAAAGCCTATATGGAATTTTTCGGATATGGGGTGATTGATTTTTTCGAGCGTCTGGTTAAAGACAGACTGCAATCGTTTCGCCTTCGCGATGCATTTAACATCCACTTTACTTTGTAACAGGAGGATTTGCTATGGGTAAAGATCTTAACTTGCACATCGAACAACAAAACGCGGACGGATCATACAAGCATGTGGTTTGCTATAGGCCCGACCGCTGGACCGCCATGGACAACTTCATCGACGGGACGGACAAGCACTCACTCGCTTTGGAACTGACCAGCTGTCTCCCGGACGACATCACGACGGAAACTAGTGAAGACTACAACGAAGGATTTGGTAGAACCTTTGGTCAAATGACGAACACTGAGGGGTTTAAAATCTTCCTCGACAAAACAAAAAGCCAGATGGTGACCTATTCGGGAAAAGACGATGAATGGGTGGAGATCTATCTTGAGAAGTTCTACCACATGTATGAGGAGATGCGCGAGTTGGAGGATCAAGGCAGAGCATGCCGTATCATTATCTTCTCCGACTATTAACGCGCTTTCTGCGTGACACCACTCCATGGCTGCCGCAATGCGACAGCCCTACAATCACGACCTCCGAAACTTGTGGAAGTCGCTGGCATCCCAGGATTGGTACAGCAAGATGTGATGGATCTCGTTGATAATCATGATGAATAGACGGAGATCGTGGTCGGCGAACCACTTGATGGCCTCCGTCTCCTTGCGGCAGGCGGCGGCGAAGATCGACAGGAACGTGCAATGGTACTTCTCCAACCACGCGATGGCCGCATCCTCGTTGTCGATGGCGTTGCTCAACACCGCGAACTCCGGATAACCGTTGTCCAACAGCCACTGCAGCGCGGCCTCGTTGGAGTGTATCGCCGACGACAACGCCTCCAACTCCCGATACCCGTTGTTCATCAGGAAATCGCTGAACTTCCGGTCGCCCTCCAGACTCTTCAGGAAGGCCATCAGGACTTTGGGGTCGTAATCGAGGAGGCTACGCATGATTAGTTAGTAGTTAGTAGTTAGCAGTTAGCAGTTAGCAGTTACGATAACCCAACTACTAACTGCTAACTACTCACTACTCACTGTTTAAGGCTTACCGTTTTGTTGAACACCAGCTTCTCCTCCGTTGAATCGGGATCGCAGTAGAAGTAGCCGATGCGCTCGAACTGGAAGTGCTTGATGGTGGAGGCCTTCTCGTAGGTGAGGCCCTCTTCCACCCAAGCCTGCTTGATCTCCAAGGAGTGGGGGTTCAGGTTGTCGAGGAAGGTCTTGCCCTCTTCGCAGTCGTCAGGGGCGGGCACGCTGAAGAGGCGGTCGAAGAGACGCACCTCAGCGGCTTTGGAGTGGTTCACGGGCACCCAGTGGATTGTCGCCTTGACCTTGCGGTTGCTGTCGGGCATGCCGCTCTTGGTCAGCGGATCGTACGTGCAGTGAATCTCGGTAATCTCGCCGTTATCATCCTTCACGATGTGCGTGCACTTGATGATGTAGGCGTATTTCAGACGCACCTCCCGGTCGATGGAGAGGCGGTAGAACTTCTTGTCGGCGTTCTCGCGGAAGTCGGCGCGCTCGATCCACAACTCCTTGGCGAACGGGACCTTGCGGGTACCGGCGCTCTCGTCCTCGGGATTGTTCACGGCATCCATCATCTCCACCTGATCCTCGGGATAGTTGTCGATGATGAGCTTCACCGGATCGAGGACGGCCATCGTGCGGATGGCGTTCTTGTTGAGGTCCTCGCGGGCGCAGAACTCTAACAGCGACACGTCGATGATGTTGTCGCGCTTGGCCACACCGACGGCCTCGGCAAAGGCACGGATGGAGGCGGGAGTGTAACCTCTACGACGCAGACCGCAGATAGTGGGCATACGCGGGTCGTCCCAACCGTTCACGTAGTGTTCCTTCACTAATTGCAACAGTTTGCGCTTGCTCATCACCGTATAGTTGAGGTTCAGACGCGCAAACTCGATCTGCTGCGGGTGATGGATCTTCAACGCCTCGCAGAACCAATCGTAAAGCGGACGGTGCACTTCGAATTCCAACGTGCAAATCGAGTGCGTGATGCCCTCGATGGAATCGCTCTGCCCGTGCGCGAAATCGTACATCGGGTAGATGCACCATTTGTCGCCCGTGCGATGGTGCGTGGCGTGCAAGATGCGGTACATGATGGGGTCGCGGAAGTGCATGTTGGGTGACGCCATATCGATTTTGGCACGCAGCACGCGGCTGCCGTCAGGGAACTCGCCCGCGCGCATTCGACGGAACAGGTCGAGGTTCTCCTCCACGCTGCGGTTGCGGTACGGACTCTCCATACCGGGCGCGGTGGGCACTCCCCTACCCTTGCTGATCTCCTCCTGCGTTTGGTCATCGACATACGCGAGACCGTCCTGGATGAGCTGCTCGGCCCACAGGTAAAGCTGGTCGAAGTAGTCGGAAGCGTAATGCTCCTCCGCCCACTGGAAGCCCAACCACTGGATGTCCTCCCGGATGGAATCGACATATTCAGTGTCCTCCTTCACGGGGTTGGTGTCGTCGAAACGCAGATTGGTCTTGCCGCCGTATTTCTGAGCTATCCCGAAGTTCAGACAGATAGATTTGGCGTGGCCGATGTGCAGATAGCCGTTCGGCTCCGGAGGAAATCTCGTGTGCACTCTCGCATCGTTCTTCCGGTTCTGAATGTCTTCTTCGATGATTTGCTCAATGAAATTCATAATTCTTCGATTTAGGGGTTAAAAAAAAACAAGCGGCAAAGATACACAAATTATGGATATGGAGGAGTTCAAAGTTCAAAGTTCAAGGTCGCTAACTGCTAACTGCTAACTACTAACTGCTAACTGCTAACTACTAACTGCTAACTACTCAATTGTCGCCGGCTGCTCCAGCCCCACAATCCGGCTCACCGTCTTGCCGTCGATGACGAAATCGACGCGGTAGAGCTGGTAGGGCTTCTTTTTCGGCAGTTTCGGGAGGGTGATGACATGGGTGAGCGCCTCGTCCTCAACGAACACCTGCGCCACTTTCACCTTCACTGGTTTGCCCTCAGTGAAGGAACCGTTATGGTAGGTGAGCGGCGTGGCGGTAACCGTCAGGGTGTTGTACGCCTGCTTCTCCGCGCTTTTGATGATGACCGCAAACTGGTTGCTGGTCTTGATGTTCATCTCGTGCGAATAGGCAGCGAACAGCACATCGTCTTCATTGCCGTATTTCAGGATGTTGTAAGCTCTCAAAAAGTCGGTGATGCCGTAGCCGTAGCCGTCATTCGTGTCAGGTTCCGCATAGACATTGCCGTTCATCACCATATTATGGCTGCCAGCCCTGCGCACGGCCTCCATGATCTCGTAGTTGCTCTTTTCGGGGAAGGCCTGCCACAGACAGGTGACCATGCCGGAGAGCATCGGCGACGAGAAGGAGGTGCCGTCGGCGATGGTGATGATGCCGACGGGCGTGCTCACGTAGGTGCGGCGGCCCACCGCACACGCGTCGGGTTTGATGCGGCCGTCGGCAGTGGGTCCGAACGAGCTGAAGTAGGCCCGTTTCCCCTTGACATTGACGGCGCCCACCGTAAGGATATCCTTGGCATCGGCGGGAGTGCCGATGTATTTCCATTTGGCAGCGCCCTCGTTGCCCGCGCTGTTGCAGATCAGCAGTCCCTTGCTGGCAGCGATGGTGGCAGCACGCGAGGCACGGCTCACCTCGCCCGTCAGGTCGGCGTAGGTGCGCTGGTTGATCGAATCATCGAAAACGGTGTAGCCCAACGAGGAGTTCAGCACCTGACAGCCGAGACTGTCGGCATACTCCACACCGGCCACCCAGTTGTCCTCCTCCACACGGTCCTCGCTGCCGGATTCTTCCGTCTGGGCCACATAGACCTGGACCATCGGGGCAGTGCCCACGAGCTTGCCGGGCAGGTAGGAGGCGATACAGGAGAGCACCATCGTGCCATGCGAGTGCTTGCGCATGGGATCCTTCCCGGGTTCCACAAAATTGCGTGCTCCGAGCAACCGGTGGTCATCGCGCAAAATCCCGAAACAGGAGATGGTATCGATATTCTGGAAGCCGCCGTCGAGCACCATCATCTGCATGCCTTCGCCGCGGAAACCCATGCGATGCAGCCACTGCACGTTGTTCACGCGCACTTGCGTCGTCGCATTGCCGTAGTCAAAGTCTTTGTTTTTCAGGACATCAGACTGATAGGAGAACACCGGATTCCCGCCGCTGCCGGGGAAAACGTAGGAGGGTTCCCAAGGCGGCAGCAGGGTGTCTTTCGGGACATCGGTAAGTTCCACGGAATCCACGAAAGGCAGCCGTTCGACAGCCTCCTTCATGTCATCGCGCAGAGCATACACCGTCATGCCGTTGAGCCATTTGGTGGTGGTGAAACATCGCGCTGCCGTGTCAAGGGCGAGCACCTGCCGCACGTAGTCGGGGTTCACTGGCAAATCGCGCTCGTCAATGGCGATGCCGTGCGCCTTTCGCAACTCAATGGCGCGGGGCGAGAGAAAAGCCTCGGGTTTGTCAATGCTGTAGGGCGTGCCCTTCTTGTCGGTGAAGGCCACCCAATACTTCGCAGGCGTCTGCGCGACGGTGACCATCGCGAAAATGGTCACCAAAAGAACAAGGAGGTGTTTTTTCATAAAAAAGACATTTACAGGGTTTCGGTCTCTGAACGTTTCATAATAAGAGGATAGCGTTCAGGGTGCTGAAGGCTCTCGATTTCCAAATCCACATTGAGAGCCGGCCATTCAATGGCATTTCTGCCCGACATTCGGACATTAAGAACATCTCCGATGGCAGCAGACAGCATCCATGGAATACGATTGTATGAGAGAAAATAGTCATTTCCACATACTGAAATCATAATTCCCTGACCATTAATCATCAACACGTTTACCGATGTGTTGTTTATACTTTTCTCGAAAATCGTTTGCATAAGATTCTATTATTTTTGAAATTTCATTTATTTCTTGAGAACTGAAGCCATAGTTGTGGGCCAATTCAATATGAGGTTCAAGCCAGAATTTCGCCTCATCATTGTCTTTCATAACATGAATATGGATGCGTTCTTCTTCGTTGGAGTAAATCTTAAATGTGTAACCACGCTCTTTTTTAAATGTAGGACTCATAGTGTCTTTATTTAGAAGTTGCCGCAAAGATACATTTTTTATTGCATAGATCCTCCCGACTTTTTTTCTTTGTCTTTCACTACTAACTACTAACTGCTAACTACTAACTCCTCATACTCTCGTTTAAACCACGTCAACTGCCGCTTCGCGTACCTTCGCGTGTGCGTCTTGATGTCGGCAACCGCCTGTTCCAGCGGGCATTTCCCGTCGAAGTAGTCGAACAGCTCGCGGTAGCCGACGGTATTGAGGGCGTTGAGGTGGCGGTAGGGGAGCAGGGTGCGTGCTTCCTCCAGGAGCCCGTCGGCCATCATCTTATCGACCCGCCGGTTGATACGGTCGAACAGCACCTCGCGAGGACGGTTGAGGTAATATTTCTCGATGCGAAAGTCCCGCTGTACCTGTTTCTTATGGAGCTGTTCAGAATAGGGCTTCCCCATCTGCAGACTCACCTCCAACGCCCGCATCATCCGTTTCGAGTCGTGCGGGTTGACAACCGCCGCGTATTCGGGATCCAGGAGCTTCAGCTGTGCATATAACGCTTCGGCTCCGTTGTTATTGTACAGATTGATAACGAATTGCCGGGTATTCGGATCGGGATCGGGCAGCGCATCCACCCCGTGACACACCGCATCGAGATACTGCGGGCTACCGCCGGTCATGATCACCACGGGATACTTCCGGAAGAGCTCACCGAGCAGTTTGAGCACATCCTGCTCATACATATAAATATTGTAATAGTCATGGATGGAGAGCATCCCGACAAAAAAATGTTGCGCAGCGGCCAGCTCCTCCTCGGTGGGGAAAGCCGTTCCGATGCGCATTTCTCGATAGAACTGGCGGGAGTCGGCCGAAATGATCGGCACCTGCCAGCGCTGTGCCAGCTCAATGGTGTAGGCAGTCTTGCCCACCCCCGTCGGGCCGGTCAGAATATAGAGCGTGGGCTCATCAAAAGTCGGAGAACTCATTGAGGTCGTTGTAGTCCTCCTCGTTGTAGCCGTCGTCGAAGCCGTCATCGTACTCGTCGTCCTCCAGGTCGTCGAGCAGCAACTGGGCCTCATCCACATCGGGCTGCGGGATGTTCTTGCTGGTGAGCCGCACGGGCAGCACCCCTTTCTGGAACGTGCAGCGCGGGAACTCCTCAGGGTTCTCCGTCTGCGCCGCCTTCTGGAACTCGATGTAGAAGGTTTTCGGGTCGATGAAGTCGTACTCGTAGAGGATGTGCTGGTGCGGGTCCGTGATGAAATCCTTCAGTATGGCGTCCTTCATCACGAACTTCGGCAGCCGCGACTTCGTGCTGTACGTATCCTCTTCGTCGTACTCCGGATCCTCCGGCATCTCGTCGTCCTCCGACGTGTCCATGAGGGTGATTTCCTTCTGCTTGTTCCACTTCTGGTCGCAGATGGAAAAAGCGGCGAACTCGTTGCCCTGCAGTCCCAGACACTGGTACAGGAACAGGTGGAAGTCCTCGAAGTTCGTGTTCGCGAGCACATCCACGTCGCGCACGAAGTCCTCCACCTCGTCGTAAAACACTTTGAATTTGTAGTAATACATAATGGTTAAAGGTTTATGGTTAATGGGTTAGAGTAGAGACGCAAAATTTTGCGTCTCTACCACCAGGGAATATTATTCTTCTTCCGGCTCTTCCATGTTGTGATAGACGTTGGTGACGTCTTCGTCCTCGTTGATTTTGTCGAGCAGAAGGTTGACTTCGGCGCGTTGTTCGTCGGTGAGGGCCTTGAGTTCCTTCGGAATGCGGTCGAACTTGAAGCTCTTGATCTCGAATTTGTTGTCTTCCAGATATTTCTGGATAGGTCCGAAGGCTTTGTACTCGGCGATGACGATGATTTCCTCCTCGTCGGCGTCGATTTCGGCATCGAAGTCCATCATCGCGAGCTCGAACTCCTCGATGTCGATTTCGGGAGTGCGGGCGACGGTGAAGATGCATTTGTGGTCGAACAGGAAGTCGAGCATACCGGAGGTGCCGAGGGAGCCGCCGAACTTGTTGAAGTAGCTGCGCACATTGGCGACGGTACGCTGGTTGTTGTCGGTAGCGGCCTCGATGAGGATAGCGATACCGTGAGGTCCGCGGCCTTCATAGACCATCTCCTTATAGTCGGACATGTCCTTCTCGAAGGCGCGTTTGATGGCGCGATCGATGTTGTCCTTCGGCATGTTCTCGTTTCTGGCCGTCTGGATCAGCAGACGGAGTTTGGAATTCTGCTCGGGGTCGGGACCGCCGGCCTTGGCAGCCATCGTGATTTCCTTGCCCAGACGGGTGAACGTCTTGGCCAAATATGCGTTTCTCTTGAAGATTCTTGCCTTGCGATACTCAAAAGCTCTTCCCATTTTGTCTTATAATTTAAATATGAATACTATTGTTAGATGTCAAAATTAAAAAACGCCGCAAAGGTACAATTTTTTTTCGTTGCCGAAGAAAATATTTTGGTTGTTGGCCGTCCGGCACCGTCTTTTGGCCAAAAAAATCAAGTCAACAACAAAAAGCTAACAGCCGATTGCTGAAAAATATTTTTCACGGACCTTGCGCAGGATTCCAAAAAAATACTATCTTTGCGACCTCAATTTTTGAGACTTAAAAGTATTGTATCACTCTAAAAATCATAGATATTATGCAGAAAAAAGGTAACAAATACGGTACGCACCGCGTGATCGAACCCAAAGGCGTTCTCCCGCAGCCCGCAAACAAGCTCGACAACAACATGGACGAGATTTGGGACAACGAAATCCTCATTGATGTCCAGACCTTGAACATTGACTCCGCTTCATTCACCGACATCCACAACTACGCCAAGGAGCAGGCCGGTCCCGGCGCTTCCGAGGAAAAAATCATGGAAGAGGTGAAGAAAGAGATGCTTCTGAACGTCGAACTGCAGGGCAAGCACCGTAACCGCCGCACTGGTTCCGGCGGCATGTTGCTCGGCAAGGTCGAGAAGATCGGCGACGCATTGAAGGGCAAAATCGACCTGAAAGAGGGCGACCGCATCGCCACCCTCGTCAGCCTCAGCCTCACCCCGCTGCGCATCGACGAGATCCTCGAGATCCGTCCCGATGTTGACCAAGTCGATATCAAGGGCAAGGCCATCCTCTTCGAGAGCGGTATCTACGCCAAGATCCCGACCGACATGCCCGAGAAACTCGCCCTTTCTGCATTAGACGTGGCCGGCGCCCCCGCGCAGACCGCCAAACTGTGCCAATACGGCCAAACCGTCGTCATCCTCGGTGCTGGTGGCAAGAGCGGTATGCTCTGCTGCTACGAGGCCAAAAAGCGTGTCGGTGTCACCGGTAAGGTCATCGGTATCGCCAACAGCCCGAAGAGCACCCAACGTATCAAAGACCTCGGCTTCTGCGACATCGTGGAATCCGCAGCCGGCATGACCCCCGTGCAGGTCTATGAAATGATCGAGAGACTCACCGACGGCAAGATGGCCGACGTCACCATCAACTGCGTCAACGTTCCCGACCAGGAGATGACCGCCGTCCTCATCACCAAAGACGATGGTATCGTCTATTTCTTCTCCATGGCCACCAGCTTCACGAAAGCTTCCCTCGGCGCTGAAGGCATCGGCAGCGACGTGAACATGATCATGGGCAACGGATATACTAAGGGACATGCTGAGTTCACCCTCCAAGAGCTGCGCGAGAGCCCCGAGCTCCGCAAGATCTTCGAAGAGCTCTACGCATAACCCTTTCTATATATCACATTAGTAATAATTATCTGATGGAATAAGCGGCGTAACGAGCGCCGCTTATTTTTTGTATCTTTGCGCCCGCAAAAAAAGCCAGATATGGGCAGAGTAATGGCCATCGACTACGGACAGAAACGTGTGGGGTTCGCCGTCACCGACGAACTGCAGATCTGCGCCCATGCCTTGGAGACCATCCCCGTGGCGCAAGCCTTTGATTTTCTGAAAGATTACCTCAAAAAAGAGAAGGTCTCCGTCATCGTCATCGGGGAGGCCCGACAGTTAGACAACACCCCGTCGGAATCGTCCCGCTTCATCGAGCCCTTCGTCAACCGCCTGCGCAAGGAGCTGCCGAAAATCTCCCCCGAGACCCAAATCGCCCGCATTGACGAGCGATTTACCTCCCGCATCGCCTTCCAGACCATGATCGACATCGGCATGAAGAAGAAGGACCGGCAGAACAAGGCCAACGTCGATAAGATGAGCGCGGCCATCATCCTGCAATCGTATCTGGAACAACAGGATTTAGTCAATTTAAGAAACAACGAACAATGATATTACCGATTTATCTTTATGGAAACCCCGTCCTGCGCAAGACGGCCGTCGAGGTTGACCTCAACGACCCCGAACTGAAAACGTTCGTGGCGGATCTCTACGACACGATGTATCACGCTGAGGGTGTGGGACTTGCAGCGCCGCAGGTAGGCAAGTCCATGCGCGTCTTCGTGGTTGATTCGACCCCTTACAAAGAGGTCTATCCCGACCATGTGCCATTCAAGGGCGCGTTCATCAACCCCACCATCACCGACCGATTCGGCACCGACACCCCCTTCGCGGAGGGCTGCCTCAGCCTGCCCCGCATCAACGAGGACGTCATCCGCAAGTCCGACATCCACATCACCTACTACGACGAGAACGGTGAGTACCACGATTGCGATATCAACGGCATCCTGGCCCGCATCATCCAGCACGAATACGACCACCTCGAAGGCCGCGTCTTCACCGACAACCTCTCGCAGATCAAGAAGATGGTGCTCAAACGCCAGCTCAACGACATCGCCGGCGGCAAGGTGCATCCGGCGTATAAGACGAAACGATGATCATTGGTTATTGGTTATTGATTATTGAAGCCTAACGATGAGACGATATATTTTTGTACTTTTTGCAATCGTACTTTTGGCTGCATGCGGCGGAAAACGAGCTGAGCAGCAGGCCATACGCCAGGACAGCGACTCCTTACTGGCAGCGTACCACTACTCCGACTCGCTTTACGCGGCGTGCGGCCGCATCGACACGGCGGCGTTCGGGGATTTCATCACGCGGGCGGTAGCCTTCGCAGAGGCGCATCCGCAGGACACGCTCGCGCCCGACATGCTTTACCGGGCCGGCATCGGCAGTATGATTCTCGCCAAATCGGCGCACGATGCGGAGTTCCGCGCCAAGAACGCCAAACAGGCCCTCGCCATCTTCCACCAGTTCCAGGACCAGTACCCCGACCACGACCAGGCCCGCCTCTGTTATTGGCAGCGTGCCATCGTCTATGACGACATCCTCGGTGATTGGCGCAGCGCGGAGTCCGAATACCGCGACTTCATCAACCGCTACCCCAACGACTCCCTCACCCCCGTCTTCCAGCAATACCTCACCCTCCTCGGCAAATCCGAATCCGAACTCACCCAGCAACTCCCCCATTAACCCTATAACCCCATAACCGTGTAACCGTGTAACCATAAACCCTCAACCATAAACCACCCACCTTGTTCATAACTAATAATATCTTTTTCACCCGAAATCCACAGAAAGTGATTACTTTTGCTTGTTGAAAAAACGAAAGTTAAAACGTTAAATATCAAACAAATATGAATCACGATTACGTATTGGTTGCCGGAAGGGCGAACCCCGAGTTGGCAAAAAAGATTGCAGACTGTCTGCACAAACCGTTGTTGTCAGTGGATATCCTGCAGTTCAAGGACGGCGAAATCCAGGTTTATTACAACGAGAGCATCCGCGGTCGCGATGTGTTCATCATCCAACCGACCTTCTCACCGTCGGACAACATCATCGAGCTGCTGATCGCCATCGACGCCGCCAAGCGCGCCTCGGCCCGCAGCATCATCGCGGTGGTCCCCTACTTCGGCTATGCCCGTCAGGACCGCAAGGACAAGCCTCGCACCTCCATCGGCGCCAAGCTGATGTGCAACCTGCTCACCACGGCCGGTGTCAGCCGCGTCATCACCATGGACCTGCACGCCGACCAAATCCAGGGTTTCTTCGAAGTGCCCGTCGACCATCTCTTTGCCTCCAACGTCTTCATCCCGTTGGTGAAGAATTCCGGCTGGGAGAACATCAGCATCGCCTCCCCCGACACTGGCGGCACCAAGCGCGCCTCCACTTACGCCAAGGCCCTCAACTGCGAGCTGGCCATCGGCTACAAGCAGCGTGAGAAGCAGAACGAGGTGGCTTCCCTGCAAATCATCGGCGACGTGAAGGACAAGAACGTGATTCTAGTCGATGATGTCATCGACACCGCTGGCACCCTCTGCAAAGCCGCCGCCCGCATCAAGGAGATGGGCGCGAAGAGTGTCCGCGCCATGTGCGCCCACGGCCTCTTCTCCGGCGACGCCCTCGAAAGAATCGAGAATTCCGTGCTTGACGAAGTGCTCATCACCGACACCATCCCGATGAAACGCCCCTGCGCCAAGGTGAAGGTCGTCTCCGTGGCCAAACTGCTGTCCGAAATCATTCTCAGCGTCGAGGATAACACGTCCATTTCGTCGCACTATTACGTATAAAACAGACAATCCCCTCCCGCGAGGGGATTTTTTGTATCCGCGCCGTGAAACTATATCATTTTTTCACCCGCCGTTATCAATAATTTTGTACTTTTGCACCTCCAAAATTTCAGATTAAACAATTACCAAAACAATATGGCAAGTAGAAGAAAAGAACTTTTCCCCAACGTTACCGACGCTGAATGGAACGACTGGAGATGGCAGGTCCGCAACAGAGTGGAGACCCTCGAAGAACTGAAAAAATATATCGAGCTGACTCCAGAAGAGGAGGAAGGCGTGAAGAAATCGCTGCAGACGCTCCGTATGGCCATTACGCCGTACTATTTGAGCTTGATCGATCCGAACAACCCGAATTGTCCGATCCGTAAGCAGGCGATCCCGACCGGCGCCGAGGTGCACCAGTCACCCGCCGATCTGCTCGACCCGCTGCACGAGGATGAGGATTCCCCGGTACCCGGCCTCACCCACCGCTATCCCGACAGAGTGCTGTTCCTCATCACGGACATGTGCTCCATGTACTGCCGTCACTGCACGCGCAGACGTTTCGCCGGCCAGCACGACTGCGAATCCACGCAAGACCGCATCCAAGCTGCCATCGACTACATCGCCCGCACCCCGCAAGTGCGCGACGTGCTCCTCTCCGGCGGCGACGCCTTGATGGTGGGCGACAAGATGCTCGAATCCATCATCCAACGCTTGAGAGCGATTCCGCATGTGGAGATCATCCGTCTCGGTTCACGTACCCCTGTGGTTTGCCCGCAGCGTATCACCGACGATCTCGTCAACATGCTCAAGAAATACCATCCGATTTGGCTCAACACCCACTTCAACCATCCGAACGAGGTGACCGAAGAGGCCATGGCTGCTTGCGCCAAATTAGCTGATGCCGGCGTGCCGTTGGGCAACCAGACGGTGCTGTTGCGCGGCGTGAACGACGACACCGAGATCATGAAACAGCTCGTGCACGACCTCGTGCGCATGCGCGTCCGTCCGTACTACATCTACCAATGCGACCTCTCCATGGGTCTGGAGCATTTCCGCACGCCCGTCTCCAAGGGTATCGAAATCATCGAGAACCTGCGCGGACACACCTCCGGCTACTGCGTGCCGACCTTCGTGGTGGACGCTCCCGGCGGCGGCGGCAAGATTCCCGTCATGCCTCAGTACGTCATCTCCCAGAGCCCGCACAAGGTGATCCTCCGCAACTACGAAGGCGTGATCACCACCTACACCGAGCCCGAAGATTATCAGGAGAACACCTGCAGTCCGCTGCCCGACAAGAAGCACGTCGAAGGTGTCGCCTCCCTGCTCCACGGCGAACAGATGGCATTGGAACCCAACGAGTTGGCCCGCAAGAAACGCCATAAAAAATAATTGCGAATATCCCCTATTGTAGGGGCGAATCATGATTCGCCCCTACGGACATACAAAAAAGGTACGACAAGATAATTGCCGTACCTTTTTTTGTGGCAACGTAGCAGAATGCCAAAAATCAAAAAAATCGTATCTTCGCCTCTAAATAATCATTCATTATGAGAAGAGCGACTATTCTGCTATTGTTCTGTTTGTCAGCGTTTTTCGCATTCGCCAACGACGGCGTATTCTACGCTGCGGGCAACCAGTTGATCCCGATTACGGAGACTGACATCAGCGTGAAGAAGGAGGTGCTGACCATCAACCGCGTGGGCGACCACTTGGAGGTAACCGTCTATTACGAGTTCTTCAACCCCGTGGGCGAGAAGGAGTTGCTGGTCGGGTTCGAAGCCCAATCGCCCTACAATAGCAGCCTCGACCCTATCGCACTATTCCCCAATCATCCTCACATGCGCAACTTCAATGTGGTGGTGAACGGTGAACCACTTCAATACGAAATCGCGCATGTACAGACTGGCCGCTATGACGAGAACGAAAAGTACGTCCTACCACCCTACTACAGCAACGGGCAGTTCAAGGACTGGTCGAAGAAACAGTGCGAAGATTCGCTAAAAGCCTGGGACTACAATGCCGTCCCTTTCGACTACGTCTATCATTTCAAAGCAAAGTTCCGTCCCGGACTGAACATCGTGCAGCACACTTACGAATATGACCTCTCCTTTTCCGTGGGGGAAGAATTCGAATTCCCTTACGTCCTGACGGCCGCCAACCGCTGGGCCAACCACCAGATAGACGACTTCACGCTGAACATCAACATGGGCGACCGCGAGTCGTTCCGCATCAAAAAATCTTTTTTCGAAAAGCCTGTTGAATGGAGCATCAATGGACTTGGAATGGCTACGAATTGTGACTGGCCGAGCTGGGACACCGTAAAGAGCGGGGTGATTTTCCACCTCCAAGAAGGCGGAATCAGCTTCCACAAGCAGAACTTCCATCCCGACGGGGAATTGTTCATCGCAAAGGATCATCTGATTGCTTGCCTATGGAGCGATTGGAAGGATGAAGAGAACATTCCCGTTGAAGAAAAGCTTATCACCGGGCTCAAATCCCAATATTTCGCGCTCGACACAGCCTTTATCTCAGGATTTTTCGAAGAAACTCCAAAATTCTCCCCAAATCAACGCCGCATCCTGAGGAATCTGCCCTTTGCCTACCGCGGCTACAAATTCAAAAACAAACAGTTACGGAAATATTTCGAATCCACGCAATGGTACATCCTCAACCCGAAATACAAAGGCGAAATGGAAGGATTCAGCGAAAAAGAGAAAGCTTGGGTGATACTCTGGAGCGAAAAATAATGTACTTTTGCACTTTCCTTGAACATTGAACTTTGAACATTGAACTTGAAATATGGAATCCATAAAGAAAATCTTCAAAATCGGCTACGGGCCGTCCAGCAGTCACACGATGGGGCCGCACCGTGCGGCGGAAATGTTCAAAGAGCGCGCCGGCGATGTCTCCGGCTACCGCGTCACCCTTTACGGAAGCTTAGCGGCTACCGGCAAGGGCCACTTCACCGACAAAACCATCATCGACGCCCTCGCGCCGAAGCCCGTCGAAATCCTTTGGAAACCGAAAATCCAACACGAATTCCACACCAACGCCATGCTTTTCGAAGCGTTGCGCGGCGAAGAGGTGACCGACCAATGGAAAATCTACAGTATCGGCGGCGGAGAGTTGGCTGACGAGAACACCTCGATGAAAAAGGAGGAACGCTACGAGGCAAACAGCATGAAAGAGATCGTGGAATACGTGGAGAAGTACGGGCTGAACTTCTGGGAATATGTGGAACAGCACGAAGACCCCGACCTCTGGGATTACCTCGAAGAACGCTGGGAGGTGATGCAGAAGACCATCGAGAAAGGCATTCTCAACAACGACGGAGTGCTGCCCGGCGGACTGTATGTGAAACGGAAAGCCACGCAATACTACGTCAAGGCACTGAGTTACAAGGCCTCCCTGCAGGGCCGATGCCTCGTGTCGGCATACGCTTTGGCCACAGCGGAGGAGAACGCGTCAGGCGGACTCATCGTCACCGCGCCCACCTGCGGCTCATCGGGTGTGCTGCCTGCGGTACTCTACCACCTCAAGCACAACCACGAATACACGGACAAGTTCATCCTGAAGGCAATGGCCACCGCCGGACTTTTCGGCAACATCATCCGCACAAACGCCTCGGTGTCAGGAGCGGAGGTAGGCTGTCAGGGCGAGATCGGCTCCGCTTGCGCGATGGCCGCAGCCGCTGCCAACCAGCTCTTTGGAGGCTCCCCGCAACAGATCGAGTACGCCGCGGAAATGGGCCTGGAGCACCACCTCGGACTCACCTGCGACCCCATCTGCGGACTGGTGCAGATCCCCTGCATCGAGCGCAACGCCTTCGCCGCCCTCCGCGCCTTAGACGCGAACCTCTTTGCCATGATGTCGGATGGCAAACACCTCATCAGCTTCGACAAAGTGGTGAAAACGATGAACCTCACCGGCAAAGACCTGCCGAGCCTCTACAAAGAGACGGCGGAAGGTGGTTTGGCGGTAGATTAATCCATTCTTAACAATTCGAATTTCAATGAAGAAAATATTCCTTTTCGTGTTGTTTTTGTCTGCCTCCATCGCGTCAAACGCACAGAGCGGATGGTTCGTAGGAGGTTCTGCCGGCTTCGGGTATCGCAACTATTTCACAGTTTCCGGCGAGGTCAGGGTAGGCTATGAATTTACCGACTGGTTCGCCTTGGGCTCCGGATTGGGCGCTGTGGTCATTTGGGGCAGGGACAACTTTTTTGAGGTAACCGGCATAGCAGAACCATTTGCCCGTTTTTGCGTATGGCATAACGAAAGCATCTATATAGACCTTCACGTATTAGGTGGAATAGAATTCACAAATAAAATCCAGTTTTGTCAAGTAGGATTGCGTCCGAGTATCCGTTTCCG
Source organism: Bacteroidales bacterium (assembly GCA_017962275.1). GTDB lineage: Bacteria > Bacteroidota > Bacteroidia > Bacteroidales > WCHB1-69 > F23-D06. Next base: position 1,278 of record JAGCVQ010000063.1, on the reverse strand, counting down.
TGTCAGCGACAACGTCGATATGGCCGCCGATTTGATCGTGTTAGGAGCGCAGTACATCCCTGAATACGGTTGGAGCCCCACCCTCAGTTTCTCAGCACTGAGCGGTGGGTTACGATTATGCTACCATTTTTAGATGTGTGACGTATGACGTATGACGTGTGATATTGTGGAGACGTGGGGTGCCGCGTCTCTTTTTTTTTGAGAAAAATGTAACCTTTTTGTATTTTTGCATCTTCATAACAGAGACAAGCGACGGATGAAGAAAGCGGCATTCTGGGCGGAACAGTATCGGCGGCACATCGGGAAGATGGTGGGCGCGTGCTACCGCTATGTGGCCGACTGGGACCTCGCCGAGGACCTCGCCGAGGACGCGTTCCTCGCCGCCATGGAGAAAGCCGACACCTACCATGCTTTCGGCAGTTTCGAGGGCTGGCTGATGAAGATTACGGTGAACCAGGCGCTCATGTACCTGCGCAACTGTCCGATAATGGTGGAATGGGACGAGGACCTCCACGGTCAGGAAACGGCGGAAGAAGCTGACGAGCAAGACCTTCCGCAGACGGAGTTCTCGCAAGAGGAGCTGTTGGAGGCCATCGGGAAGTTGCCCGTGAAGCAGCGTACGGTCTTCAACCTCTACGCGGTGGAGCACTGCTCCCACGCGGAAATCGCCAAAACGCTCGGCATCTCCATCGCCAACTCCAAAGTGCTGCTCACCCGCGCGCGGGCGGAGCTGCAGCAGCGGCTGAAAGTGGTGGCGAGGAGAAAGATTCAAATGTAGAATGAAGAATGTAAAATGTAGAATATTATGAAAAAAAACACTTTCCTTAAGCAGTCCCGGAGGGACAACACGCACGAAGTGCAATTAACCCCACATAAGGCCGAAGGCCGCAATGTGGGGCACGACGAGACAGGCCTCCGTGTAGCACACAATCTCACAGGCCGCAATGTGGGGCGGTTAGCCAATCGCAGTGTATCGGCGATCACCGTCATCCTGCTGGTGCTTTCCGTATTGGTCTCCGCCTGCAGCAAACCCGAAAAGGAAAAATTAACTGGTACCTGGCGCTGGACCAGCACCACGGGCGGCTTAGCCGGGGTCAACTACACCCCAGAAAGCGAAGGCTTCGAGGCCGAAATTGTCTTTAAAGGTAGCAGCTTTACCTTTTACAAGGACGGGAAAAAGATCACTTCGGGCAGCTATCAAATCAAAGACAGTGATGATGATTTCCCTTTTTGGGGTTACACCAACGGTGTATATCACACTCCGTTTTCCATTAAGCT
>JAGCVQ010000062.1 GCA_017962275.1 Bacteroidales bacterium | reverse complement strand
CCCGTCATCAAGGTCGATGACCGTCAAGCGGAAATCTTGTTGGAGGACCTTCACCGCCTGCGCGACCGCCTCAACGACCGCCACCTGCTCTTCTACCGCGAGATGATGGGCAGTCTCTGCCTGACGATGATGTACGACATCTTCGAGCTTCATGCACGGCGCGAGGCCACTGATACTCACAGCGACCGCACGGCCTATATCGTCAAACAACTGATGGATTTGCTCTCCACGGGCATCAGTCGCACCAAGCGCGAGGTGAGCTACTATGCCGAGCGGCTGCACGTGTCGCCAAAGTACCTCTCCGCCACGGTCAAACGTGTCACGGGTCACAGCGTCAGCAGCTTCATCGACCGCCACACAGTGCCCATCCTGAAAAAGTATCTCAACGACGAACGGCTTTCGCTCACGCAGATTGCCGACCGTATGAATTTCACGTCGCTCTCCTACTTCAGCCGCTATTGCACCAAGCACCTCGGACAGTCGCCGAGCGATTACCGGCGGAGTCTGCAACCGAGAGGGTGAGTTCTTTGCTATTTCAACATTTTCAGCAGCGGCGACCGGCTCATGTCCGTAGGGTTGGTGCCGGGAACGCCTTCGGGGACAGATATGCCAAGATCTTCAAAGTGCTTGATCCAGTATTCGGGCAGATTGCCGTCGGCATCGCGCCAGTTCATCGGCTGTGACGGGAAAAGTCCACCGAAGGCCACTTGGATGAGCTCTGAACAATAGTAAGCGTCGTTGTCGGGCAGAAAGGCGTTGTCGTAGGGTTTCCCGACCATACTCTTGGCACGGGCAATTACCATAGCCGTGTCGAAGGGAACGGTGAGACGGTAAACATCGATATTTCCACCGAAGAATCCGACGAGGTGTTCCCTTTCGAATTGTTTGTAAGATATGCGCTGCACGCCGTACTTTGGCGAGGCCTCGATGACCCACAGGTCGTCAGCGCTGTCGCGTTCCACCAGCGCCACATGCGAATATTCGCCCGTGCTGGCCGTAATCGCTTTCTCCATGTCTGACCGGTTGTTGTTCAAGAATATCAAATCACCGCTTTGCAGGGAGTACCTTGGATGCAGGGTGCTGTTGTCGAGGAACTCACGCAACAGCATACTGTCGGGCATCGCCTCGCGCAGGGCTTGCCACAAGACAGGTTGGTAGGTCATGAACTGCGCTTCGCGCCAGCACACCGTCATCGGCAGAAGCCACGGATAGTGCGTGCTTCCGCCAAGGTCAACGTGAGCGGAGATTTGCCCCCACACCGTGAGCGTGTTGCCTGTCTTGTTGACGAAAAGGATGTTGTAACCATACTGGTTCGTGCTGTATATGCTCCCGGCGGAATAGACCTGATGCAAATCCAATGTGGTGTCGGCCAAACCGAAATCTTGCGGAGTGGGATACTGATAGTAAAGTTCCCCGAGAGTCAACAGGGCTTTTTCTATAGATGATGCTGATAATTGACGGATGTCAGAGTCGACAGCCACCGGGGTGGTCTTTTTTATGGGACCGTTGCTGAGGTGAGGGTCGTAGTCCTCTCTGGTTTCCGTGCGGGTGTCCTCCACCAGACGGTCACCGTCGCGGCGAAAACCGACGGTTTCTTTATAAACTCGGGGGCCCAACGTCGAGAAGGTCATAATCTCCATGCTTTTCAATCCCGGCTTGACGAAATCGGCTAACGGCTGCGGGTAGATATAGGACTCCACACGGCCGGCGGTATCCACGCTGAAGTTCTCCCCCGCATAGTTCAGGATGACGACGCGATCCACGCGGTCAGGATCAGGGGTCGCGCCGGCAATGTCGAGCGGACGCGCCACGCGGTACCAGCCCTTGCGGTCGCGGAGATAGACACTTTTTTCATCGAAGCCCCACTGAAAATCTCCGTGCTTGAAGATCTTTTCCGGCTTAGTGAGGGCCTTCTCAGCCGTGAGGAACGGACATTGGTCCACTACCCCATTGGCATCCACGCGCATCACCCCTTCGTTGACGCGGCAATAGAGACGGCCGTCGTGCATCCCGATGATGAACAGCGCGCTCACGCCCATCGGCTTCCATTGGTCGATGTCCTCCATTAGGATGACTTCCCCGTTGTCGTCAAGCGCCCACAGCATTCCGGTGGCGGTGTCCACCTCGAAATCCGACAGCGCCAGCGGAGTGCGTTGCCAGCGACCATCCCCTCCGATTGTGGTGTAATAACTTTTGCCGCCTTGCATCACTATCAGGTAGTTCTTCCACGGGCGTACACGACTCACTCCTTTCCTGAAAGGTGTGGTCAAATAGCGGTAGGTGCGCCAGTTGTCGGAGGTGCTGTAGAGTCCTCCTTCACGGATGGCAATCCAACCGCTGTCGGCCGAGAGCATGTAGATGTCCCGGATGTCCGTCTTGTCGTTGAAGGCCGTGTTGTACAGTACGGAGAAGGTGCGCCCGCTGTCGGTGCTGAAAGCCAGATAACCATTCTGGGAACCCGTCCACATCGTTCCTCCTTGTCCACGCCAGACAGGGTGGAACCACTCGTGTCCCCGTTTGCTGTCATACTTGATTTCATCCCACGATTGGCCTCCAGTGGCCGTCCGCTTGAAACAATTTCTCCACATATAGCCCACAATGACCGCTGTGCTGCGGTCGAAGGCCACAATATTCTCAAAGGTTTCACCTTGGTCGCCGCCCAAGGAACCTTCTTTCAGAATGCGCCACGGCGAATGGATGTCGTCGGCGCGGTAAATCTCCCCGCAACGGGTCGCCATCCAAAGCGTGCCATCGGGAGCCACGGAGGTGTGCGTCACGATTTCGTTACGGCACACCACATCAAGTTCCCCCAACCGGTCGCGCTGCTGCGCTTGCACGCTGACGGCCAACAATAAGGTGATGAAGACAAGGAGGGTCTTTTTCATGCCTTTTGAGTATTATACTATGGTTAGTAGTTCTCCGCGTTGATCTCGAACCAGCCCTGGGCGTAGAAGCAGACGGGGCAGACTTTGGGGGCTTCGGTGCCGATGACGATATGACCGCAGTTGCGGCACTCCCAGATGCTGACACCGCTCTTGCGGAAGACTTCGGCGGTCTCCACGTTGTGCAACAGGGCACGATAGCGCTCCTCGTGGTGTTTTTCGATGGCCGCGACGGCCCGGAACTGCTCGGCAAGCTCGTGGAATCCCTCCTCGTCGGCTTCGCGGGCGAACTTGTCGTACATGTCCGTCCACTCGTAGTTCTCGCCTTCGGCGGCGTGCAACAGGTTCTCGGTGGTCGTACCTACGCCGCCCAGATGGTTGAACCAGAGCTTGGCGTGCTCGCGCTCGTTGTCGGCGGTTTTCAAGAAGAGGGCGGCAATCTGCTCGTAGCCGTTCCGCTGGGCCACGGAGGCGTAGTAGGTGTATTTGTTGCGGGCCATGCTCTCGCCGGCGAAAGCGGCCTCCAAGTTCTTCTCCGTGCGCGTCCCGGCGTAGGAGGGCACGCTTGGAAGCGTGCCAGAATCCTTAATGTGACGTTTGGAAACGTCACCTCCTATTTTCTCGAAATCCGAGGCGGGATGCTTGCAGATGGGACAGATGAAGTCGGCAGGCAGCTCCTCGCCCTCGTACTCGTAGCCGCAGATGGCGCAGCGCCAGATGGTCTTGCCCTCGGTGGTCTGGCCCACAGGCTCGGGCTTCGGCTTGATGTGCTCCTGATAGTAGCTATAAGTGGTTGATGGCACGTCGGCCAGCACTTCCGTTTCGGTGACGGGTCCGATGAAGAGGACGTGGGATCCGAGATCCACGACCTGCTCCACCTCGACGGAGATGTAGGCGTTGGTGCCGCGGGTGACGGCTAACGTGCCGTTGGCAACGCGGCGGCAGTCTTTGAAGTCAGCGAACTTATCGAGCTCGCGCCCGCTCTGGAAGCCGAAGTGCTTGAAGAGCTCGAAGTCGGCCGCCTCGCTGAGAATGGAGGCGGTGAACTTGCGCGAACGCTCGATGAGCTCGGTGGTCAGGTTGCCCTTGTTGAGGGCTACGGAGATACGGTCGGGTTGCATGGCCACCTGCGCGACGGTGTTGCTGATACAGCCGTTGTCGCGGCCGCCGTCGCAGGTGGTGATGACGAACAGGCCGTATTGGATGTTGAAAAGAGGGTTGCTCATAATGACTTTAGGGTTTTGAAAGTGCAAAGATAGTCTTTTTATGACACCTCTTTCGTTGCGACATCAATTTTTCGACTTTGTTACACGACAACTTTCATGCATCTCATCATCCAAAGAAGTGACTACGCATTCCAGTGTGCTTATTTCTTCAAGATTTTCTGAATGCCTGTGCCGACCTTCAGCAAATACATGCCTGCCGGATAATTTTGCATATCCAAGTCTATCAGCGTGCCGCGGTCATCAATCGCTTCAAGGAGCTTGCCGCTCAAGCTGTACAGTTCGACGCGTTCGGCATAATCGTTGACAATATGGAGCGTATTGGTACAAGGGTTCGGGTAAGCATACACGCGGGCCATCTGGTGGTCTTCAACACCATCATGAATAGTGGTCGTGTCGGGAACCGTCACAGGATAGATGGTCATCGGATAGACGTAGGTGTAGCTCCAGCCCCAACCATCCCAGTAAGTGCTGTCAACCACGATGCCAGCGGCGGGATCAGCCCATTTCTCGAAGTCACCATTGGCAAGGGTCTGGGCCATGCCAGCATCCATCAAGCCGTTGTTCTTGCTTTCCCAATAGTTGAACGGGGTAACACCCAGAGGCGTGGTCATGCCGGCAGCGGTATCGATATAGTTGATATCGTCAATGCCATAGCTTCCCAGGACATAGCTGAAGCGTGGGTCGGCGGCGGCGATGTCAGCCATCATGTCAGCCACAGTGGCGGTACCATTCCAACGGTAGCCCCAAGCCAATGCGGTGTCTGCCCAATTGACGGCCATCACAGCTTCATTGGAACCTTCGCCCACCCAGAAGAGGATGTCGCTGAAGGCGATAGTGGCTTCGTCTGGGACAGGAGAGAAGGGCGGCGTTACAGGGGTGATGGTGGTTTGCCAAGAATAACCCACACTTGACCAGTCGTTAGGGTCGCCCGTGACAATCGCGCAATCGGTGTTTCCCACCTCAATTATATCTCCTTGATACACATACATGTCGGAAAAACCAAAGTTTGCAAGCGTGTCATTAACATTATACATAATATAGCCAGTGAAAGGCTGTGACATTGTAAGGTTATACACATCATCTTGGTAGAATACATCATTAATGACACTGAAACCACCAGAGAAGCTGAAGCGGCTGTCGTAGGCGGCAATGGTGTCCATTACGGACTCCACGGTAGCGCTGGTTCCATTAAATCGCACGCCCCAAGCCAGAGCCACATCAGGACTGCACCAGTCTCCCACGAAGATGACTTCCGTGTTGCCTGTCCCCACCCAGTAGAGAATCTCGTCGGGGTCAATGGAGGTGGTCGTGTTAGCGCCGAAAAAATCGACAACGTTGTTCTCTGTCTGCTGCGCAAACAGCAGGCTTGTCATGCAAAAGAAACCAAAAATAAATAGAATTTTTCTCATAGCTGTTAGATTATTTAATTGTTGTGAATAAAATATGTCGAAAAAAACAGCCGAGAAAACCTAATCGGTTGCAAGTTTTGATGATCAAGAAATACCATAAATGCATAATCCTCGGCATTCGGGTTAAACAAATACTTCGGACAGAAAGGAATGAAGAGCACGGAAAAGAGCTCACCTGTATCCACTTACCTCCCGAAGCGATAACAACGCACAAATGGCAGGTTTTCTGACTCGTTCCAAAAACAGCGCCTTCCCGTCTTTCGACAGTGGCATTTTGCTGTTTCCTTTCACGGAACTCACAGCAGCGGGTACTGTACAAGATTTTCACTTGTTTCCCTCTCAGGATTTTACCATCAAAATCCTTCACCACTTTGCGGCGGCAAAAGTACATTTTTTTCGGTTATGTGGGACTACTGTCTGTATTAATGAAATTATCCTATCTTTGCCCAGTAAAAGAATACACATTGAATTCATATTTTCATTGCTATGAACAAGAAACATTCTTGGCAAACAATTGGTATGACGATTGCCTTTGTGGGGCTATTTTTTATGAGTGCCTCCCTTGGAAAAGCTCAGGAAGTCATCCTTAAAACTGCGGAAAGTCCTGTCTCTGGATCTCTTTCGACTCGCTCGGAAGGGCTGCTTTCCACGCACTGGACGCAGGATTATCCTTACAATCAGTTTTGTCCGAGAGATCCGATGAATGATTATTCCTATAGCTATGCAGGTTGTCCTGCGGTGGCAATGGCCCAGATTGTCAATTATTTGCGGACGACTCAACATACTCGCTTTTCAGATAATGACGATTATGCGCATCATTATGCTGGCAGAATTTTCAATATTGACGATGACTGGGAGGACTTACAATTTCTCTCCTTTCCGCAGCTGAACGAGCTGATGGATTCCGTGGATGCCGTTTTCCAGCGCGATGAGGAGCTGTCGGATGAGTTGGCCGCTGCCTTGATGTTCGCTTGTGGCACGGCTTGCACACAGGTCTATTCCTCGCAAGGTTCCGGGACTTTCGCTGTGGATCAGGCGTTTGCTGCTTATCAGAAGTTTGGTTTCACGAACTGCCAACTCTTTCGCGAACCCGATTCTGTCATGTATGCGACCTTGATTTCCAATTTACAGGCCGGTTATCCTGCCCATTTGGCCGTGGAAAACCCGCAAGGAACGACCGGACACAATGCGGTGGTGGACGGTTACCGCGAAACGGATGGCAAATTCCACATCAACTTCGGCTACGGCGGCTCTTTGGATAATTGGTACAGCATCCCGGATCCTGATTTTTATTACGGGATGACCAAATTGGAGGGGATTATTGTGGATATCATCCCCACATCTTCGGCTGTTCAGGAATTCACCCGCCAGCAGCCGTTGGAGGTCTATCCTAATCCCGTTTCGGATGTTCTCATCATGAAGAACCTTCCTTGCGAACAGGTGAGCTATTCCATTGTCAATGTTTTAGGACAAGTGGTGTTGGCAGGTTCCTCTGATGGAACCATCTCCGTCTCAGGTTTGGAGAGTGGGATCTATTTTTTGCAAGTCAAGGGTGAGGATTATCAAAAAACGGCGAAATTTGTAGTGCGTTAGGGCTTCCTACGCCGAGGGCTTCCTCCATCACGGCAAGGGCCGGGCAGCAGCTCTGTCAGACGCGTGTCCATGCACGACAGCACCGCCAGCTTCTTGTCGGGATACTTGTCAGTGAGGTATTGTTCGTAGCCTTTCTGCGCCACGAATGTTTTGTTATATTCGATAATTTGGTCGATCATAAACCGTCGTTCTTTAATTTTTGGGAGTTATATACCTGATGACACCTGTATGTCGATATTAGATGGCATCCTGCGAAGTTCCTCCATTTCGCACCGGGTTCGTACAAGTGCCTTGAGGCAAGTGACTCCCGCGGTGCGATGATGGTTAGGGCTCCGTCCTACCCCAGACTGCAGTGAACTGCACCCCAAAAGTTGGACATGTTAAACAATATCAGGTTGTAGAAAGAGTTCGGTATTGCACGGGACTCTTACCATTTAACCGTAATTTTATTCTTTTATTGTTGTAATAGTAAATATAT
>JAGCVQ010000061.1 GCA_017962275.1 Bacteroidales bacterium | reverse complement strand
GGTACTCCCAAGTGCTGTCGCCGAAAAAGGACATGTATTGTCCGTGGACGTTGAGCAGGGCGAGCAGCAGAAGTGCTGATGTGATAATTCTTTTCATAATGCTTGATTTTGATTCTGCATAAATATTAATTTAACTGTATTATGGTGCAAGTTGTTCTTCCCTTTGCTGGCATCCCATCATTGACACCAGCAACACTACACACAAAGTGAATCTTATTTTATCCATAGCTTTTAACTTTAATGTCTGAGGCAAAAATACACATTATATTCGTCTGTATTCTTTAACTAACCGTCTAGAGACCTCTCGATGTCAAATAATGACGAAATCCCACTTTTTGAGACTATATTTGATATTATATCGAGATGATATTTGAAAGAATAAAATATTTTCAAAACACTGATTTATAGCGTTTTTAATTCATTTTAATATTCTTACACAACAGAAATAATGAAATTTCGTACTTTTTTACAGACTGATAGGTTAACCGACTATAAAAAAGCCTATCTTTGCCGCTTGAAACTACTCTATATGAATTTCAAATCATCCACTTTAGCCACCATTTGCACAAATCTGCTTTTCTGCCTCTCCGTTATTTCGTTTTTCGGAGCAAATACGACTTTACGGTTGCCCGCCGTCGGTGCCTTGTACAAAGAATACCTAACGGGATGCATTGCACTTGTGTTGTTCTATTTCCAAAAAAAAATACTCTACCCGAAGCTTCGCCATAGGATTCTTTCTCGATATATTTGGATATACCTGTCTCTTGCCTTGATTTCGGCCATCCTTGAGATACTTCTAGTTTATCCTCAAGTTATGGAAATTTTGTTGATTGACAACTCTAAAAAAGAAGCCATCTATTGCCTGTTGTATTATGGTTTCTTTGTTTTTCTCAGAGATGTCGGGATCTTGGTCTTTTCATTCTTTTTTTGTGAGTATAAGAGCCAAAAACTACTCTGTAATACTTACGAGATTAAAATAAGGGAAACAACAAACGAGATACCTGTTTGGGTTGGCGTGGAGAACACAAAAGGAGGGTTGATTCCCCTCCCACCTATATCAAGTGAACAGCACCCCTGCACCCCCGATGACAACTCATTTGAAAACGAACCTAATAATGCTTCAGAAACCATCAACACCTACTTCGGGGATGATTTGTCATATTTGCCCATATCAGATGTCTGGTATTGTATCCAAATGAAAAACACTCTGTTTATTTATTCCTTGGACAACAAATTGTATTTCCGGTCCCAATCCTTGAAAAAGATCAAGCATATTCTCGGGGAACACCTTTTCTTTCAGGTTTCAAGAGACACTCTTGTGATGAGAAAATATATATCCCGCGTTAACGAAAATGTTGTTGAAACAGAAAACCCTGTTACAAAAGAGAAAAAAGAATTTCCCATTTCAGACGTATATCGCACAAATGAATTGGTTACTTGGAAATGTGAAACAAGTGCCTCCGACTCAGAACAGACAGATATTCCTCATAGAAAAGACGGGGTCGATTCATCAGTCGGCATGTCCATTAAACAACATGATTTGTTAAAGCAAAAGAGGAACAAAACCATCTATACATACATATCCAAACACCCCTTTTGTAAAGCCACACTTTTGGTCGAAAAAACCAGAATACCCCTCTCCACGGTCAACCGTATCCTTGCCGAACTTAAGAAAGAGGGCCTCATCGAATACACCGGCAGCAAGAAGACCGGCGGGTACCGGGTGGTGACCCCGGCTCCGCAGGCACAAAAATAAGGGAGGCCTCCCGACCTCCCTCTATATGTAAACACTGTTGACTAATAAAAACTGCGGCGCTGTCGGCTTATTTCACTAAATCGACGATGGCCTTGAATGCCTCAGGATTGTTCATCGCGAGGTCGGCGAGAGCTTTGCGGTTCAACGCAACGTTCTTCTTTGCTAAGCTACCCATCAGGACAGAGTAGGACATTCCATACTCGCGGGCACCGGCGTTGATACGGGTGATCCACAAGCTGCGGAAGTTTCTCTTTTTAGCCTTTCTGTCGCGGTAGGCGTACTGCTGGCCTTTCTCCCACGAGTTCACCGCTACGGTCCAGACGTTTTTGCGTTTTCCGAAATAACCGCGGGTGCGTTTTAAGATTTTCTTTCTTCTTGCTCTTGAAGCAACATGATTGACTGATCTTGACATAATCTTTTCTCCTTTCCGTTTACGTCAGTGGCTTGAAAGCACTTCGGGAACTGCGCGTAAACATTGTTGTTAATTAATTAATTTAGCACTGTCCCAGCATTTGCTTGACGGTGCGGTCCAGATTTTGTTCGACAATGGCGCTGTAAGCCAGGTTACGTTTTCTCTTTTTGGTCTTTTTGGTGAGAATGTGGCTGTGATAAGCGTGATGTCTCTTGATTTTGCCGGTGCCGGTAAGAGTGAATCTCTTCTTGGCAGCGGACTTTGTTTTAATTTTCGGCATTTCTGATAATTTTTTAAGGTTCGTATATTTAGTGTTTACATATTTTCCTTTTGCCTTTTGCCTACTTCTTCGTCTTGGGCACCATCAGCAGGGTCATGTTCCGGCCGGTGAGCACGGGCATCTGATCGACCTTGCCGTAGTCTTGGAGGCGTTCGGCGAATTTAAGCAGCTCGAGCTCGCCGTTGTCCTTGTAGATGATGCTGCGGCCGCGGAAGGTCATGATCACCTTCACCTTGTAGCCGTCCTGCAGGAAACGGATGGCGTGGTTGCACTTGAACTCCACGTCGTGCTCGCTGATCTGCGGGCTGAGACGGATTTCCTTGATTTCCGTCTTCGCGCTGTTGGCTTTGATCTCCTTGAGTTTCTTCTTCTGTTCGTAGAGATATTTCTGGTAGTCCATCACCTTGCACACAGGCGGGTTGGCCTGCGGGGAGATTTCCACCAGATCCACCCCGCGAGCGTCGGCGATGGACAATGCCTCCCGCAGGGAAACAATCCGGGGTTCAATGTCGTCCCCCACCACGCGCACGACCTGCGCGGTGATGTGTTCGTTGATTCTGTGCTGGGCCTCTTTTTTCGTTCTCGGGCCGAATGACCTGTTAGGCCGGTTGTTCTGAGCGATGATCAAATCCTTTCTTTTTAGGTGTAATAACTTTATTTATAAAATTTTGGGCGGCAAAAATACACAATTTTTTAATGGTAGAATCGTTTAAGCATTTTTTTTATTTTTGCAGCCTTTTAATATTTAGGACAAATGAAGAAAATTATTCTCGGAATATGGGTGTTTTGCATGGCGGCTTGCCTGCCCGTGCAGACTGTACGTGCGCAGAATTCAGAAATCGGCGCATGCGTGGGCACCACCTTCTACCTCGGCGAGCTGAACCCCTCGAAACTCTTTGCGCAGCCCGGATTGGCGACGGGAATCGTCTATCGCTACAACCTCTCGCCGCGCTGGGCCTTGAAGGCCGATTTCCTGTTCGGCAAGGTCTCCGGCAGCGATGCCACGACCAACCACGGCTACGAACGCAACCTCAGCTTCTATTCCCCCATCACGGAGTTTTCCGCCGTGGCCGAACTCAACTTCCTCAAACTTTACAACACTGTGGGACAGAACCACTTCGCCCCCTACATCTTCGCCGGTCTCACCGTCTTCTCCTTCGACCCGATGGCACAGTACAAAGACGGCACCATCTACGAGCTGCAAAGCCTTGGCACTGAGGGGCAGGGACTGGAAGGGATGCCCAAGAAGTACTCCCTGACCAGTGTTGCCATCCCCTTCGGCATCGGTCTGCGCGTCAACATCGGCCGGTACGTCTGTATCGGCGCGGAGTGGGGTCTTCGCTACACCTTCACCGACTATCTCGACGATGTGGGCGGACGTTACTACGACAACGACCTGCTGCGTGAGATGCGCGGCGACATTATTGCCGACATGGCCGACAGGACCCCGGAACTTGTCAATTCAGAAGGCGTTCCGCTTCCTTTGCATCAGGCGGGCGAGCAGCGCGGCAATTCCACCACCCACGACATTTACTCCTTTGCCGGCGCCACGGTGACCGTGAAATTCGGCAACCAGGATAGAACTTGCGATTTGAAGAAATCCCGGAAACGGAGATAGACGTGGGACGTGAGACGTGAGACGTGGGACGTGGGATGTGAGACGTGAGATTGATTTAAGATTTTAGAATTAAGATAGTTAAGCCAACAGCTAACAGCCAAAAGCCAAAAATGGAAATTGAAAATAAGATCAAACATGTGGCCATCATCATGGATGGTAATGGACGCTGGGCCCAACAGCAGGGACATCAGCGCGGTTTCGGACACGAAAACGGCGTGGAGTCCGTCCGCAGCGTCGTGGAAGGCGCTTGCGAGCTCGGCATCCCGTACCTCACCCTCTATGCCTTCTCCACGGAGAATTGGAACCGTCCGAAGGAGGAAATCGACCTGCTGATGGGTTTGCTGGGCAAGGCCATCGCCGAGGAGGTGGACAAGCTCCATGCCAACGGGGTGCGTCTGCTGACTACCGGCCGGATGGAAAATCTGCCGGAAGACTGTCAGGTGGCGTTGCAGAAAGCCATGGAGAAGACCGCCGGCAACACGCGCCTCAACCTTGTGCTGGCCCTCAGCTACAGCGGTCGCTCCGAAATCGCCGACATGGCCAAGGCCATCGCCCGGAAAGCGGTCGCCGGCGACCTCAATCCTGACGATATTGACGAAAACACCGTGCGACAGCACCTCTATCACCCGGAGATTCCCGATGTCGATCTGATGATCCGCACCGGCGGCGATGTGCGCGTCAGCAACTTCTTGCTATGGGAAATCGCCTACGCAGAGCTCTTCTTCACACCCGTGCTTTGGCCCGATTTCCGCAAGGATCATCTCCGCGAAATCGTCACCCAATTCTCCACCCGTGAGCGCCGTTTCGGAAAAACGGGAGAGCAGGTCCGCGCACATTGATATTTTCACTATCTTTGCCGACTTTTTTTGAGAGAATGCAGTTGATACGAAATTTGGTCCTGTTGGTGGTGTTATGCCTCGGCATGATGGTATGCCGCGCCCAGATTATTGTGGGCGGGGACACCCCCGATGGACCCGTCAAAATCGACTATTCTTCCCCAAAAACCTACGAAATCGGCGGTATCACTTCTTCCGGAACGGCCCCGCTTGACCAGCGGTTGCTGCCCTTCCACGTAGGCGATATCATCGAGGTCCCCGGTGACAAAATCTCCAAAGCGGTCAAGAGCCTTTGGAACACGGGATTGTACGAAGATGTGGAAATTTCCGCCACTCGCGTGCAAGGCAACCTCATTTTCCTCGACATCCGTCTCGAAGACCGGGCCCGTTTGGTCGCGTTCGGTTTCAAAGGGACCACCAAGAGCGAAGAGAACGACCTGCGTGAGAAAATGGGCATCTCGCAGGGCAATATCGTCAACGACAACATGAAAATCACCTGCCAGAACATCATCCGCAAATACTACATCGACAAAGGTTTCTACAGCTGTCAGGTGGATGTGCAGGAGATTCCCGACGAGAAAGTGAAGAATGCTGTCAACTTGCTGTTCGACATTCACAAGTCGAAGAAGGTCAAAATCGACAAAATCACCATCAACGGCAACAGTGGGGTCACCGATGCTGTGCTGCTCCGATCCATGAAGGAGACGAAAGAGCGTTTCCGTTTCATGCCGTTCTACAAGGCCGATACGGCCATCGCCTACCTCTTCAAGCACCCAGGTTACTACCAGTCGAAAGACATCAAGGACCATTTGGACAACTATTTTGCCGATCGCGTGAAACTTCGCATCTTCAAGCCGTCGAAGTTCATCAAGGCCAACTACGAAAAGGACAAAGTGAACCTGATCAACCGCTACAACGAGCTTGGTTACCGCGATGCTGTGATTACCTACGACACGTTCTACGTGCAAAACAACAAGATGTACATTGACATCGATGTCAACGAGGGGAAGCAGTACTATTTCCGCAACATCAACTTTGTCGGCAACACCATTTATCCGACCTCGCTGCTGCGGCAGCTGTTGGGCATCAACAAAGGCGATGTCTATAACCAGACGTTGCTCAACAAGAATCTGACGATGAAGGAGGACGGCGAGGACATCGCATCGCTGTACATGAACAACGGTTACCTGTTCTTCAGCGCGAACCCGGTGGAGGTGGCCATCGACGGCGACTCCATCGACATTGAGATCCGTATCCGCGAGGGCAAGCAGGCCCGGTACAACAAGATTACCGTGGCGGGCAACACCAAAACCCACGACAATGTGATTATTCGTGAGCTGACGACCATTCCGGGACAGCTGTTCAACCGTGCCGACATCATCCGTTCGCAGCAGGTGCTGATGTCGATGGGCTACTTCAACCAGGAGAAGATGGACGTGCAGCCGAAGCCGAACGAGACCGACGGCACAGTGGACATCAACTATGTGGTGGAGGAGACCTCTTCCGACCAGCTTTCATTATCAGCTGGTTACGGTGCCACGGGCTTCATGCTCACCGCCGGTATCACCTTCAACAATTTCTCGACGAGAAAACTTTTCAAGAAAGATTCCTGGGCTCCGATTCCGGGCGGCGACGGCCAGCGTATCTCCCTCCAGGCTTCTGTCAGTACCAAGTACTACCAATACTACAGCTTCTCCTTCACCGAACCTTGGCTCGGCGGCAAGCGGCCCAACTCCTTGACCCTCGGTGCCTACTACCAGCGGCAGAACAACGCCTACTCCAGACGCGACAGTCTCTACGCCTTCACCAGCATTGCCGGAACTTCCCTCTCTATCGCCAACAAGCTCCGTTGGCCTGACGATTACTTCCACATGTCGCACACCTTCTCCTACGAATACTACAAAGTGAAGAACTGGAGCGGATTCATCTTCAGCAACGGTTATGCACACAGTCTCAGCTACATCTTCACGCTGTCGAGAAACTCCATCAATGCGCCGATTTACCCGCGCGAAGGTTCCGACATCTCTTTCTCCGTGCAACTTACGCCGCCGTATTCCATCATCGGGCACAAAGATTACACCGGCGCCACCGACCAGGAGAAGTACAAATTCCTGGAGTTCCACAAATGGAAGTTCAATGTGTCGTGGTTCACGCGCATTGTCGATAATTTGGTGCTCAATGTGCGTCTGAAGATGGGCTTCATGGGTTGTTACAACCAGACCATCGGCATTGCGCCGTTCGGACGTTTCTACCTCGGCGGCGACGGCATGACCAACTGGTCCTATGACGGCCGTGAGATTATCGGTATGCGCGGTTATGAGGACGAGGTGTTGTCGCCCAACGTGAACGGGCAAGTGGTGGGTGCGTCCATCTATCACAAGTTCACGGCAGAATTGCGCTACCCGATCACTTTGAATCCGTCGGCCACCGTCTATGTGTTGGCCTTTGCGGAAGCCGGTAAGGGCTGGATTGACAAGCGGCAGTACAATCCGTTCGACCTCTACAAGTCGCTCGGTGTGGGTGTGCGTGTCTATCTGCCGATGTTCGGTCTGCTCGGCTTCGACTGGGGTTACGGTTTCGACCCCGTGCCGGGTCTTTCGGCCACCGCTTCAGGCAGCCACTTCCATATCTCCATCAACCAATCCATCGATTAAACTTATCGCCTAACAGAAGTCAAACCTACGTCATTTAAAAATATAGCAAAATGAAAAAACAACTCCTACTAACCGGATTATTCACCTTGATGATGTTCTTCGGATTTGCGCAGAAGTATGCGTACATCAATTCCGAATATATCCTTTCCCAGATTCCTGAATATAAGGAAGCCCAAGCCGAGTTGGACCGCGTGGCTGTCCAGTGGCAGAAGGAAATCGAAGCCAAATTCTCCACCATCGACTCCATGTACAAACGTTACCAAGTGGAGTCCATCACCTTGCCTGAGCAGATCAAGAAGAGTCGTGAGGAGGCCATTATCGCCCAGGAGAAGGCAGCTAAAGAGTTGCAGAAGAAGCGTTTCGGTCAGAACGGCGACCTGTTCAAGAAGCGCGAGGAGTTGGTGAAGCCCATCCAAGACCGCGTGATTAACGCCGTGAACGACTACGCCAAGGAGAGAGGATATGCCTTCGTGTTCGACACCGCCGGCGATCTCACCATCATCTACGCCGACCCGAAATGGGACATCAACGAGCAGGTGCTCCAGAAAATGGGCATCTCCGCCAGCAGAGACGACGATTAATAATTAGTTTGAACATAAAGTAAAGAAAGTCAATGAAAAAGATTGTTTTGATTCTGGCCATCGCCGGACTTTTCTCCGTCCAGGCCGCGCAAGCACAGAAGTACGGGCACGTGAACTCAAGCGAAATCCTCGAAGTGATGCCCGGTATCGACTCCCTGCAGATCAAGTTGCAGGCCTTCCAGCAGGATTTGCAGTCCATGTATGAGAGCATGATGACGGAATACCAGACGAAAAAGGACAAATTCGACCGCGAGGTGGGCACGATGTCTTCCGCCGTGCGTCAAGTGCGCGAGAAAGAGCTGATGGACCTCGGCAACCGCATCCAGGAGTTCCAAGCCAGTGCGCAGGAAGATCTGGAAGACAAACAGTATGAGTTGGCCAAACCGTTCCAGGATGCCATCCAGGAGGCGATTAACAAGGTGGCCAAGGCCAACGGCTACTCCTACATTTTCGACACGAAGACCCTGCTGTATTACGGCAGTTCCGACGACATCACGCCGTTGGTTAAGAAAGAGTTGGGTATTAAATAAGGACGGCCATGAAAAAGTTTTGGATTATCATTGTCGCTGCACTGCTTTGTGCCACAACGGGTTACGCCCAGAAGGCGAAATTCGGTCATGTGGACTACGGTGCCGTTATGAAGGAAATGCCCGGCATTGACACCGCGCAGCAGGCCCTGATGGAGTATCAGCAGGAGCTGGAGGCTGTGGGGCAGCAGATGGCCGACGAATTCAAGGCCAAGCAGGCTGAATATGTCGAACTGACCAACAAGACCACCTCTTCCGCCATCCTCAAGGTGAAAGAGGACGAACTGATGAAACTCTACCAACGTCTGCAGGATTTCGTCTCCTCCAGCGAGATGGATTTGCAGCAGAAGCAGGTCGAATTGCTCAAACCGTTCCAGGAAAGACTTCTGGCGGCCATCAAAACGGTTGCCGAGAAGGAGAAATACACCTACGTGTTTGACATCACGATGTGCGCTTTCCACAACGACGCCGACGACCTTACCTCAGCCGTCCGCACCGAATTGGGAATCAAATAACAGTACGTATATATAATATTGTATTCGTAGAGACGCACGGCCGTGCGTCTCTACCTTTTATATAACCCTCTATCCTTTTAACCCTTTAACCTTTTAACCTCCTAACAATGAACCCTTTACTGAAAAATTGGAACACTCGACGCGCTACCCCGCCCTTCAACGAGATAAAAACCGAACATTACCTGCCGGCGTTTGAGCAAGCGATAATTGCGGCCAAACAAGATATAGAAAACATTGTCAATCAGAAAGATGCGCCTGATTTCGAGAATACGGTGGTTGCCCTTGATAGGGCAGGGGAGCAACTCAGTACCGTTGCGGACCTCTTTTTCAACATTCTCGAATGCGATGGCGACGACGAGATGCAGGCGATGGCCGAGAAGGTGCAGCCGTTGCTGGTGCAGTACGAGAACGAGGTCTATCAGCATCCGGGACTGTTTGCGCGGGTGAAGGCCGTCTATGAGAAACAGCAGCAGGACAATGCGTTGCAAGGTGCGGAGAAGATTCTGTTGGACAAGACGTATGATGCTTTTGTGTCGGGCGGTGCCGATTTGAGCGAGAAGGAGAAGGAGTGTTACCGCGAGCTGAGCATGGAATTAGCCAACCGGCAGTTGGATTTCGGACAGCGGGCTTTGAAGGCCACCAACGCCTGGTACGTGCATCTCGAAAAGGATTCGCCCCGTCTGGCCGGTATTCCCGAAAGTGCACGCACCGTTGCCGCGGGGAAGGCTGCCGACAAGGGTTTGGACGGTTTTGTCTTCGACCTTTCCGCCCCCGACGTGAACACCGTACTGACGTATGCCGACGACCGCACGTTGCGTGAGGAGGTCTATATGCATTCCAGCACCAAGGCCTACGGTGGCGAATTTGACAACTGCGAGAATATCAAAGCCATTTTGAAATGTCGTGAGGAGATTGCGCATTTGCTTGGTTATCAGCATTATGCCGACTATGCGTTGCGTAACCGCATGGCCAAGGACCTGCCGCACGTCTATCAGCTGTTAGACGATTTGAAGGCTGCCGCCCTGCCCGCCGCGAAACGCGAAATCGAAGAGCTGAAGCAATTTGCCCAAAAGCTGGGCTTTAACGATACTTTCCAACGTTGGGATCTGAGCTACTACATGGAGAAACTTCGTCAGGAAAAGTTCAGCCTCGATCGGGAGAAATTGAAGGTTTATTTCCCGCTGAACCAGGTGATTGACGGCGTGTTTGGATTGGCTTCCCGTCTCTATGACCTACGCTTCGAGAAATCGGACGAGATTCAGCCGTATCATCCAGATGTCCAAGTTTTTGAGGTCTATCGTGGCGAACAGTTCATGGCGGTGCTCTATTTGGATTTCCATCCGCGCAGCACGAAACGCAGTGGCGCGTGGATGACAGAATTCCGTGACCAGTGTATGGCCGCCGACGGGCAGGATGTGCGTCCGTGGGTGAGCCTCGTGATGAACTTCACGCCCCCGACCCCGGAGCAGCCCTCGTTGCTGACCGTCGATGAGGTAAACACCTTCCTGCACGAGTTCGGGCACGCGTTGAACGGCATGTTGTCGGAGGTGAAATACGCCACGCTGTCGGGAACGCACTCGCCCCGCGACTTTGTGGAGCTTCCCTCGCAATTGAACGAGAACTGGCTTACGGAGCCGGAGTTCCTGCAGCTATTCGCCCGCCACTACCAGACCGGGGAGCTCATTCCCGAAACCTACGTCGAGCAGCTGAAAAACCTCAACCGTTTCATGGCTGGATACCTGTGTGTGCGCCAGCTCTCCTTCGGCTATCTCGACATGATGTGGCACACCATGCCTGCCGCAGATGTCGATGACATTCGTCGGTTGGAGCGTTCGGTATTTGACACGGTGGAGGTTCTTCCCGTCGTGCCGGGCACCTGCATGAGCCCCACCTTCAGTCATCTCTTCTCGGGTGGTTACGCTGCGGGCTATTACGGCTATAAATGGGCGGAAATGCTTGAGGCTGACGCCTTTGCGCTCTTCAAGGAGAACGGCGTGATGAACCACGAAGTGGCGCAACGCTATTTGGAGACGA
The DNA here is from genome assembly GCA_017962275.1 of Bacteroidales bacterium. Lineage (GTDB taxonomy): Bacteria > Bacteroidota > Bacteroidia > Bacteroidales > WCHB1-69 > F23-D06. The sequence continues at coordinate 17,075 of JAGCVQ010000061.1, read as the reverse complement.
TTCTGTCCAAGGGCGGTTCCGTGGATGCGATGGAGATGTTTGTGAATTTCCGGGGGAGGGAACCGAAGATCGACGCATTGCTGGAACGGGACGGGTTGTTATAAAATTTTGTGTACATTTGCAGCGGTTAAATTAAAATCTTAACTGCTTATGAATGAATTTATTAGAGGTATAAAACGCGGGTTTCCCATCTGTTTGGGTTACATTCCCGTGTCTTTCACCTTCGGGTTGGTGGCGGTTAAGATGGGATTCACGCCGGCGCAGGCCACGCTCATCTCCTTGACCAACATGGCTTCTGCCGGGCAGTTTGCGGGCATCCGGCTGATTGAGGGCGGTGCCGCCTACATTGAACTGATTATCACGACTTTCGTCATCAATCTGCGTTACTTCCTGATGTCGCTTTCCCTGTCGCAGAAGGTGAATCCGGAGATGCCGTTCTACAAACGTGCTGTAATGGCTTACTGCATTACGGATGAGGTATTTGCTTTGGCGGCGATGGAGCCCGAGGAGGTGAATTTCCCGTTCTTCGGCGGATTGATGCTGACTCCCATATTAGGCTGGACATCAGGTACTTTGTTAGGTGCCATTGCGTCCAATCTGCTCTCCCCGATGATGCAGGGTTGCATGGGCATCGCGCTCTATTGTATGTTCATCGCCATCATCATCCCGCCGGCGCGCAAAAGCCGCAAGGTTGCGTTGGCCGTGGTGGTGGCCGCTGTGCTTTCATGCATTTTCAAATACGTGCCCGGCATCAACACGCTCTCGAAAGTGGGCGGCGGTGGCTGGGCCATCATTACCGCAGCTATCCTTGGCGCGGCCATCTGCGCTACCATCAAGGAGGTGAAACGCCGTCGTAAAGCCGCTGTTGTGGCGGCAGAAGGGAGGGAAGCATGAGCTATGTCGCGATTTGCATGTTCCTGATGTTCCTGACCACCTACCTCATCCGGGTGATCCCCATCGGGTTTGTCCGGAAGAAGATGGAAAATCTGTGGATTCAGGATTTCCTTTACTACATCCCGTTCTGTGTGTTGTCGGCAATGACCTTCCCCGACGTGCTTTATTCGACAAGCACCGCAGGTACGGAACCACACATCACCCTTTCGGCCGTCATCGCCACGGCCGTGGCCATCATCATGTCGTGGCGCAAACGGGGTCTCGTCGCGGTGGCCATCGTCGCGGTGCTGGTCGCCATCGCCGTGGAACTGGTACTTCCACTGCTGTTCTAACCCCCTAACCCTCTAACCGTGTAACCCCCTAATCCTCTAATCCTCTAACCCTCTAACCATGTAACCCTTTAACCCTCAAACCCATTCACCACCGAATCAATCACCACCGGAAAATAGGTATGCTCCAGTTGGTGGATTTTCGTTTCGACGGTCTCTAACGTGTCGTCGGGGTCGGCGTGGAAGGCGAACTGGTTGATGATCTTGCCGGTATCGACCCCCGCATCGACAAAATGGATGGTGATACCGAAGACTTTCACCCCGTAATTGTAGGCATCGGCGATGCCGTGCGCGCCTGGGAACGAGGGCAGCAGGGCGGGGTGGAGGTTGATGATGCGCATGGGGTAGGCCTCCAAAAGCGTGGGGCCGATAATGCGCATATAGCCGGCCAGCACGATGTAATCGACCTGCCGGTTTTTCAGTTCAGTCAATACGGCCTGCTCGTAAGCGGCCTTTCCGTCGTAGTCCTTCGCACAAAAAGTGAACGCGTCAATGCCGTGGGCACTGGCGCGTTCTACTGCTTTGCATGAAGGTTTGTCGGATACCAGCAACGCTATCTCCGCGTTCAGCTTGCGGCTCTCCACAGCCTCGATAATAGCCTGAAAATTGGAACCGAAGCCGCTGGCGAATACGGCAATCTTCTTCATGGATTAGTGTTTGTTAGGACAACCGCCTTCTTTCTTGCAACCGTGGCCTTCGCCTTTGCAGCCGGGTTTGTCGCCTTTGCAGCCGGGCTTGTCGCCGTGGCAACCGGGTTTGTCACCGCCCTTGCAACCGCCGCAGCAACCCGCAGCGTCGAAAGCGGCCTTCTTCTCTTCGGTGGTGAGCTTGTCCCAGTTGTTCATGGCAGCCTCGAAAGCGGCTTTCTTCTCCTCCTGGGCTTTCTTCATCTCCTGCATCTCGTCGTATTTGGCCTTGCGGTCGTTGAGCAGTTCCACCTTGCGGTCCTCGGAGAGGTTCTCCCAGTTCTGCCAATCCTCGGCAGCCTTCTTGCAGGCTTCCATCTCGGCCTTCTGCTCCTCGGTCATTTCCTTGCAGCAAGGATGATCCTCGGCTTGCATTTCGGTGTTCTCAGCCGGTTGTTCAGCTTGCTTGTTGTTGTTGCAGGCGGTGAACATCAGACAGCACGCAGCTGCCATCATAATGAAAAGTTTCTTCATTTTTTCGGTTTTTAGTTTGTTCTTACTTATTTGAATTGCGGCGCAAAAATATGTTTTTTTTCAAACCGAGACCCTGTTTAAAATTCTTAAAAAATCTGTTGTTGGCTATTGCCTATTGGCTGCTGGCTGTTCGCTTTTGTACATAGCAACATTTCAATTTGTATATATTTGAAATTTATGTACATTTGCAGGTTTAAAAAAACGAATGCTTATGAAACGTATAATTCTTATTCTTTTCGTGCTTTACGTCACCTTTTCGGTGTTTGCGCAAGCCCCGACTTGCTACCGTATCTATCTGAGTGACAAAAACAACACGCCTTATACGATTGACAATCCGTCGGCATATTTGTCGCAACGGGCCATTGACAAGCGCACCCGTTTCAACATCCCGATCACGGAGCAGGATTTTCCGGTGAACCCGCAGTACAAGCAGCAGATTCTCGCGTTGGATGCGGATATGCAGCTTCTGTCTGTCTCCAAGTGGATGAACACCGTCACGGTTTATTGTCCCGACAGCATCGTGGTGCCGCAGATTCTGAATCTGCCGTTTGTGGATTCCGTCAAGGCGGTGGGGAGCTATATATTGAACGATCTTCCTGTGTATCAGATACCTGAGAATCCGGTTCCCATGACGCACAACACGTTTTCCTCATCCAAGGAGAAGAGCATCGATTACGGCGAGGGATTGGCCCAAATCGCCCTGCTCAACGGGATTCCGTTGCATGAGGAGGGCTTCCGTGGCGAAGGAATGCTCATCGCGGTGCTCGACGGCGGATTTTACGGCATCGAAACCATCTCCTTTTTCCAGGATCTGGTCAATTCGGGGCGTTTTTTCGGCAGCTATTCGCTGATGCCCAACTTCGTGGATACGTTGGAGAGCGGCTGGTCGGAAGTGCACGGCACAATTGTGACCTCCGCCATCGCCGCCAACACCAACGGGGAGTTTGTGGGCACGGCTCCTGATGCCTCGTACGCGCTCATCCACACCGAATGGGTGGGTACCGAGGAGCTTGTGGAGGAGGACTTCTGGGCCAATGGCGCGGAAATTGCCGACAGTATCGGCGCGGACGTTATCAACTCCTCTTTGGGCTATCGTGCATTTCCGGATTTCCCACAGGCCAATGTCTCGTATGTAGATATGGACGGGGTGAACAGCATCGCTTCTCGCTGCGCCACCATCCTCGGACAGAAGGGCGTAATCGTCTGTATCGCAGGGGGTAACGACGGAAATAATGAGTATTACTATGTAAGTCGTCCCGGCGATGCCTTCGACATCCTGTGCGTGGGTGCCTGCACGTCGGACAGCATTATCGCCGGATTTTCGTCGCACGGTCCCTCCTACGACGGTCGTGTGAAGCCCGACATCACCTCCCAAGGGGTGGAGACGGCCTGCTACTACCCCGGCAACTGGCTTTCCACCGCCAACGGCACCAGTCTGGCCACGCCTGTCGCCACCGGCATGTGCGCCTGCTTGTGGCAGGCCATGCCCCAGTACACCTCCACGGAGATGATGCAGATCATCCGCGAGAGCGCTCACCTTTACAACAATCCCAACATGGAGTACGGTTACGGCATCCCTGATTTCTACAAAGCCTACACCACCCACGTCGGCATCAACGACTACAACCCGCTGCGGCTCAGCGTCTATCCGAACCCTGCCACCGACAAACTCTACCTCACCAACCACGACGGCGAGCTCCAAACCATCAACATCTACAACGCCTCCGGCCAACTCGTCTTGCAACATACCGTCTGCAATAATCCCCTCATCGAAATCAACGTGACCTCCTTGCCGCAAGGTTTTTACGTCGGCACGGCCACGATGGGAGGAAATCGGACTGCCACGTTTAAGTTTGTGAAATAGTGATAAGGCAATAGGCAATAGGCAAAAGTGATGAGTGTAACGAACAGAAATGATATTATTAAAACATATTCCTTGAGCAGTCCCGAAGGGACAAGTGCTCGAAGAGCTCAATAACCCCACACAAGGCGAAGCCGCAGTGTGGGGTCAATAAACCCCAAACTATAAACCCTAAACCAAATATGAACGCATTAACGAAAACCAATTACCAATTCCCGAACCAAAAATCGGTGTATCACGGAAAAGTTCGCGACGTCTATTTCTTGGACGACGTGTTAGTGATGGTCGCCAGCGACCGCATCAGCGCCTTCGATGTCATTCTTCCGAAGGGCATTCCTTACAAAGGTCAGATCCTCAATCAGATAGCATCCAAGTTTTTGGATGCCACCAGCGACATTTGTCCGAACTGGAAGATGGCCTCCCCCGACCCGATGGTCACGGTGGGCCGCACCTGCAAAGGCTTCCCGGTGGAGATGATCGTGCGCGGCTACCTCTGCGGCAGCGCATGGCGTTTCTACAAGAACGGCGGTCGCAACCTCTGCGGCAACATCCTGCCCGACGGCATGAAGGAGAACCAGAAGTTCCCGGTGCCGCTCATCACCCCGACCACCAAGGCCGAGCAGGGCGAACACGATGCCGACATCTCCAAAGAGGAAATCCTCGCCAAGGGACTCGTCTCGCCTGAGGATTACGCCGTTTTGGAGGATTACACGATGAAGCTCTTCCTCCGCGGCACGGAAATCGCGGCCAAGAAGGGACTCATCCTCGTCGATACCAAATACGAATTCGGCAAGGCAGATGACACCATCTACCTCATCGACGAGATTCACACCCCCGACTCCTCCCGCTACTTCTACGCCCAGGGCTACGAAGAACAATTCGCCAAAGGGCTGCCGCAGAAGCAGTTGTCGAAAGAGTTCGTCCGCGAGTGGCTAATGGCCAACGGTTTCCAAGGTCAAGAGGGACAGCAAGTGCCCGAAATGACCGAAGAGGTGGTCAACGGCATCACCCAACGTTACATCGAGCTCTACGAGAACATCACCGGCGAGAAGTTCGTCCCCGCCCCGTCCGAAAACGTGGAGCAGCGGATTTACGAAAATGTGATGAACTGGCTGAATAGATAACGCATTCCCTTGCGAGACGGAGATTCCGCCACCTCCTATCGTCGGCGGCGGAATGGTGCAGCGATGAAAAGACAAGAAGATGAAAAGTAAGTACTTACAACATAACTGCTAACTACTAACTGCTAACTCGCTTCAATAACCCATAACCCATAACCCATAACCAAAATGAAATACCTTATCATCGGCGGCGTGGCAGGCGGAGCGTCAGCAGCTGCAAGGCTCAGAAGATTGAATGAAGACGCGGAGATCATCGTGTTCGAGAAAGGCGAATACATCTCATACGCTAACTGCGGACTGCCGTACTATATCGGCAACACGATTGAGGAGCGCAAGCGGCTGTTTGTGCAGACGCCGGTCTCCTTTGGCAACCGCTACGACGTGGATGTGCGTGTGTTGCAGGAGGTTACGGCCATCAACCGCGAGGAGCACACGGTGGAGGTGAAGAACCTGCGTAACGGCAAGACCTACACGGAGGATTACGACATCCTGCTGCTGTCTCCAGGTGCGGAACCGGTAGTGCCGGAACTTCCCGGCATCCAAAGTCCGAGAATCTTCACCCTGCGCAACGTCACCGACTGCGATAAAATCAAGCTGCAAGCCGTTGAATCCCTGCACGATAACGCCAAGGCCGTCATCATCGGCGGCGGTTTTATCGGGTTGGAGATGGCCGAGAATCTGCACAAGATTGGCTACCACATCACCGTGGTGGAGAAAGCCGACCATGTGCTCACGCCCGTGGATGAACCCATTGCCGCCATCGCGCAGAAACACTTGAGAGACAAGGGAGTGGAACTGATTACGGGCAACGGGATTGCCGGTTTTGAGGAGAACGGCGAGCAACTGACGGTCTGCTTGGAAGACGGGCAGAAGCTGTCGTGCGACCTCGCCGTGCTGAGCATCGGCGTGCGTCCGAACACGACGTTAGCCAAAGCTGCCGGATTAGAAATTGGCGAGGCCAAGGGCATCAAGGTTAACGAGTACTTGCAGACCTCCGACGAGCGTATTTTCGCTGTGGGTGACGCTATCGAATTCCCGCACCCTGTTACGGGAAAACCTTTCTGCAACTTCCTGGCGGGTCCCGCCAACGCACAGGCCCGCATCGCCGCCATGAATATGGTCTATCCCGAAAGCGTTGTCTATCAGGGTTCTGTGGCCACCGCCATCGCGAAGATTTTCGACTTGGCTGTGGCTTCCACGGGTCTCAACGAGGCCGCTTTGCAACGGGCCGGTCTCGACTACGAAACCGTCATCGTACATCCCGCTGCGCACGCCACCTACTATCCCGGGAGCAGTCCGATTTCGCTGAAGCTGAACTTCTCGTTGGAGGACGGCCGCATCTTCGGGGCACAGGCTATCGGCACGCAAAACGTTGACAAGCAGATTGATACCATCTCGTTGTTGCTGAAACACCACGGCACCATCTTCGATTTGGTGAACAGCGAGCACACTTACGCGCCGCCGTTCGGATCGGCAAAGAGTCCTGTGATGTTCGCAGGCATGGTGGCGGAAAACATTTTCGCTCACCTGATGAATCCGATTCACGTGCGCCAGTTGGATGAGATGATCGACAACAAAGAGGACTTCTTCTTGTTGGATGTCCGCGAACTTCCTGAGTATAAGAACGGTACCATCGAAGGAGCCACTCGCTACTCCGTGGATGAGTTGCGCGAGTTCTTAGAGGAAATCCCCGAAGGGAAGAAGATCGTGGTCTTCTGCGAGGTCGGTCTCCGTGGCTATGTCGCCTCCCGTATCCTGATGCAGAACGGATTTGACGAGGTCTATAACCTCATCGGCGGAATGCGGACGTACCGGTTGATGGGGAGGTATAATGTTATTCAGAACTAATGAGGATAAAGGCGATACGTAGAGACGCAAAATTTTGCGTCTCTACATGCCATCAAATCACCAATCACTGTTCACTGATCACTATCAAAAAAACAATAAAACCCAAAATAATGAAAAAACATCAGATTTCGACCAAGTTTCTCAGCATTGAGAAAGTAACCAAAATCATTGAGCGCAAGCAAAAGATTGAGCTGTCTGAGGAGGCCATTGCGGCGGTGAAGAAGTGCCGCGACTTCTTGGACACCAAGGCGGCCAAGAGCGCGGAACCGATTTACGGCGTGACCACTGGTTTCGGCTCCCTCTGCAACAAGCACATTTCCGCCAAGGATCTTTCCACCCTCCAGCGCAACCTCGTCATTTCGCACGCGTGCGGCGTGGGCGAGGAGGTGCCGCAAGAGATCGTGCAACTCATGCTGCTCATGAAGATTCAATCGCTGTCATACGGTCACTCCGGCGTGCAAGTAGATACCATCCAACGTCTGGTGGATTTCTACAACAAGGGGGTCTATCCTGTTGTGTATCAGCAAGGTTCTCTGGGTGCTTCGGGCGACCTGGCCCCGTTGGCACACCTTTCACTGCCCATTATCGGCATGGGTGAGGTCTATTACCGCAACAAGAAATACACCGCCGCCGAAATCAACGAGAAATTCGGTTGGAAGCCCATCACGCTGAAATCCAAAGAGGGTCTCGCGCTGCTCAACGGCACGCAGTTCATGAGCTCCTACGCCGTTTGGTTGCTGATGAAGGCCCGCAAACTGAGCTGGCTCGCCGACATTATCGGCACCATTTCCTTGGAGGCTTTCGACGGCCGTATCGAGCCGTTCAACATGCTGGTGCACATGGTTCGTCCGCATGCCGGACAAATCATCACCGCCGCCCATGTCACGCAACTGCTTGAAGGATCGGAGATTATCGCCCAGCACAAAGAGCACGTGCAGGATCCCTATTCTTTCCGCTGCATGCCGCAGGTGCACGGTGCCTCCAAAGACGCCATCGAGTATGTGCAGGGCGTGGTGGAAACCGAGATCAACTCCGTCACCGACAACCCGACGGTCTTCCCCGATGAGGATATCATCGTCAGCGCCGGTAACTTCCATGGTCAGCCGTTGGCGTTGGTTTTGGACTTCCTCTCCATCGCCATGGCGGAACTTGGTAACATCTCCGAACGCCGTATCTATCAACTGATTAGCGGCAAACGCGGTCTGCCGTCCTTCCTCGTGAAGAACCCAGGCCTGAACTCCGGTTTCATGATTCCGCAATACGCAGCGGCTTCCATCGTGAACCAGAACAAAGCTTTCACGATGCCTTGTTCTACGGACTCCATCGAGTCGTCGCAAGGTCAGGAGGACCATGTGAGCATGGGTGCCAACGCCGCCACGAAGTGCTACTTGGTGGTCAACAATGTGGAGAAGATTCTCGGCATCGAGCTGTTCAACGCCGCCCAGGCATTGGATTTCCGCAAACCGCTGAAGAGTTCCGAATTCATCGAGACCTTCGTGAAAATCTACCGCGAATATGTGCCGTTCGTGGAGAATGACACCTACATGCACGAGCTGATTCAGAAATCCATCGATTTCATCAACGGCGTGCGTGTGGTAATGTAAACTGATGTTTTTTCTGTGTAGAGACGCAAAATTTTGCGTTTCTACCAGATAACACAAACGAAAATAATAAGGATGAAAAGGTTCATTACCTGTATGGTTCTCATTTTCGCGCTGGTTGCGGCAGGTTGCCGGCACGAGCCGAAATACTCCATTGTGCCGCATATCGAGTTTGTCTCGTTGGAGAAGATCGATGACGGTTCCGGTCACGACAACCAGGCCGAGCTGACCATCCATTTCCAGGATGGCGACGGCGACATCGGCTTGGACGAGACCGACCGGAATCCGGTTTTCAGTGTGGATTCACCCTACTACTACAACTTTTTCATCAATTTGTACGAAAAGCAGGGCGGCGAGTGGGTGCTGATGGAGCTACCCACGCCGCTTCATGCGCGCGTGCCGCACCTCAGCGACGATGTGCCCGAATCCATCGAAGGGAAGCTTTCCATTGTCACCTACATCAATAACCCTTTTTCTACGTATGACACGGTGCGGCTTACCTGCTGGCTTGTGGATCGGGCCCTGCATCACAGCGACACCATCACCACACCCGAAATCATAGTGAAAAAATGAAAATCACAGAACAAGTTAAAGAATTGATAGCGTTGACGTTGCGCGAGGATATCGGCAACGGAGACCACTCTTCGCTCTGCTGCATTCCCGCGGAGGCGCAGGGCGATATGAAATTGCTCATCAAGCAGGACGGCGTGCTGGCCGGTGTGGATGTGGCCCGCGAGGTGCTGCGTCAAGTGGATGAGAATATCCGGATGGACCTGCTGCTGCCCGACGGTACTTTAGTACACAAGGGCGACATCGCGTTTACCCTGCACGGTTCTTCCCGCAACATGCTGACGGCTGAGCGAACCCTGCTCAACTTTATGCAGCGCATGAGCGGTATCGCCACCACCACGCACGAATACGTTGATTTGGTGCGCGATACGAACGTCACGTTGCTCGATACCCGCAAGACGACCCCCAACATGCGCATCTTCGAGAAGTATGCCGTGACCGTCGGCGGGGCGCAAAACCACCGTTTCGGGCTCTACGACATGATGATGCTCAAAGACAACCACATTGACTTTGCGGGTGGCATCGAAAAGGCCATTGACGCGGCGAACAAATATCTGAAAGACAACAATATGCAGCTCAATATCGAGATTGAGACGCGCAGTCTGGACGACGTGCGGCGCGTACTTGAGCACGGTGGTGTGCAGCGTATCATGTTCGACAACTTCACCCCGGACCAGATCCGCGAGGGCGTGAAAATGGTGGATCATCGTATGGAAACCGAAGCTTCCGGCGGCATCGTGAAGGAAACCCTCCACGACTATGCTGTTACCGGTGTCGATTTCATCTCCGTCGGTGCCTTCACCCACCAAATCAAAAGCTTGGACATGAGCCTCAAAGCACTTTGAACCTTGACTCTTGACGATGAAGCGGTTTTTCCGATATTGGAAGCTGAAATTTCAGCAATGGGGCAATGACCTGGAACGCATTCCGGGTTTCGGGAAGCTTGTGGCCAAATCGAAGACGATTTCGCTGCCCGGCTTGCAGAAAGTGCCGCTTTACGACGTGATGCTGTTCTTCGGACAGTCGATGAGCAAAGGCGTGGTGTTCCAGCGGGCGGCAGCCATCACCTACCGCGTGTTCGTGGCCGTAATCCCGATGATCATCGCTCTCTTCTCCGCCATCGCTTTCTTGGGGGAGGACTTCCGCAACACCCTGATCTCGCTCCTGCAGTCCGTAGTGCCACCATACGCCTGGCCCGCGGTCGAGGGGGTGATCACCGACGTGGTGATGCGGCAGAATGGAACTTTGTCGTCCCTCATGTTCGTCACCGGCGTCTATTTCACCATCGTCTGCATCATGGGTATCTTGGCCGCCATGACCACCTCCTACTTCAACGAAGGCAAACGTAACTTCATACAACAGATTAAGTTAAGTGCCATGTTGATGATTTTGACCTTCATCATCATCGTCTTCGTGGCCAGCTTTTTCATTTTAGCATCCTTGGCGGTGGACTACGTCGAAACCAACTTCATCAATAACCCCGATCTCTATGCATTCTTCGTAAACTTCCTGAAATGGATCCTGATTTTCACCGCGGTCTATTTCCTGATCAGCATTTTCTACTACTTGGCGCCTGTGAAGCGCGGCGACTACCGCTTCTTCTCCGCCGGTTCCTCCATCTGCACCCTGCTGCTGGTGATTTTGCTTTGGATTATGAACGTCTATTTCTCCAATTTTTCCAACTACAACCTCATCTATGGTTCCTTGGGCGCCCTGTTCGCCATTCTGCTGTGGATTAACTGGAGCTCCACGATTTTCCTGATGTGTTTCGACCTGAATGTCAGCATCGCGAAAGCCAAAAGCGAGAACAAGCGGCTGAGCGAGCATTTAGAAGAAGAAGCAACTGAATTGCAATAAGATAATACACTTTAAAAAATAACAGTTATGGATTTCGATACAATACTATATATATTGTTGATGATCGGGTGGCTTGGGTTCACCATTTTCAAAAACCTGAAGAAAGACGAGGCTGATAGGACTGCGCATAAGAACAGGCAGCGTCCGATTGTGGTGGAGACATCCGACAATGACGAGGATTTCACCCCAAAGAAAGAGTCCCCGCGTTATTCTGCACCGCAGACACCGAAGCAGGACGAATACTTCTCCTACGAGACCATGAGCGACCGCGACTTCGAGCAGGCCTTTTCCAATAACGTGGAAGAAAACGAGCACATCGCTGCCGCTACCCCGCACCCTGCCATCCACCTCAACATGGATGAGGAGGAGGTATTCAAAGGGATTGTTTGGTCGGAGATTTTGAAACGGAAGTATTAAGACTTGTGAATTGTGAATTGTGAATTGTGATTTTCGTAAACCTCAGCGTCATAAGTCTTAAGTCATAAATCATAAATCTTAAATCATAAGTCATAAATCTTACGTCACACGTCATACGTCACACGTCACACGTCACACGTTTCACGTCATACTAACAAAAAAAGGGAACCGCAACGGATTCCCTTTTTTGTTTCGCAATACCTTAGACGGAACTATTGTCTGAAGGTAACAGGCACCTGGTAGAAGCAGCGGACAGGCTTGCCCATGTTCTTACCGGGTTTCCATTTCGGCATCGCCATGACGCCGCGGATAGCTTCCTTGTCGCATTCGGGGAAGAGCGGCACTTTGACCTTGGCGTTACTCACGCGGCCGTCTTTCTCGACGACGAACTCGATCAGCACGGTACCGGTGATACCGTTGTTACGAGCCACTTCGGGGTATTGGATCTCGCGGGTCAGGAAGGCGTTGAGGGCCTCGGGGCCGCCGGGATATTCCGGCATCTCTTCCGTCCATTGCACGGGCGGTTCATCTTCACCAGCCTCTTCGACCACTTCGATTTCTTCATCACTGAAATCGGCAATAGCCTCCTCGGCGTCAAACTCAACGGAGAAGTCAAGATCCGTGTTGACCTTGATGTTGTCCTCCACGATGTTGAGCACCACCTCTTGCTGTTGCTGGGGTTGCTCCACTGGGGGCGGGGGAGTCTGGTCGGTGGCGATGACATCGTCATCGACGACAGTGATGAAATCATCATCCGGCAGCTCCATGGCGGGAGCCTTGTCCTCGTTGGCAAAAAGCTCGAAGCCGGCGTAGATGAGGGCTAAAACCACGGCAAATCCGACAAGGAGGAACAAGCCGCGCTTGTTTTCCAAATTTCCTTTGTCTGTTTTCTTTGCGATCATAACTTTATGTTTTTAACGTTAAAATACACTTTTAATCGGTCTGCAAAAATACTCTTTTTTTTGATATGAACGTCAGGTGTTGAAAAATTATTGTGCTTGTGGTATTTTATTGTTTTCCGTATGCAAGCAATTCACGGATACTTGGGCTTTATAACTGCCCCCGATAGAGCGAAGGGCTGTTCTTTTTGCGTAACAGGAGGCAGAGGTGAGCACTGTCTTCGTAGCGGTTGTTCATCAAGAAGTAACCATCGTTGTTAGGAGTTGTGACGATAGTGCCACGAGAGGTGGAAGTCTCTCGGGTAAGGGTATTTGAATGGGTAGTGATGGTCGTGATATAGACCGAATCAAACTTATCCTCCAACAAATCTTCGTTGGTTTTCTTCTTATTAATCTTCTGTGGTTTGTGGATCCACTCGCTGATGGTTGAGGCTTCGCTTTCATTCATCTGTCTGCTGATGAACACCTTAATCTCCTTATAACGGTCGAGTTCTGTGATATTGTAGAATTCCAGAATCTCGAAGGCGTGCTTGGCTGCAGGAATGTTCAAGCACATGTTCTCAGGCAACTGGCCGTGGATGTTTACTTCATCGACCAAAGCCTTGAGAATGTCAATGGTGGAGATTTCAAGGAGATCGACCTGATTGAGGATGTTTCTGCGCTGGTTGGCAAATTGGGGTAGGAGGTTATCGTCGAGATAGTCGTTGATGGCCTTTGGGAGCAGGTTGCCAAACTCAAAATGATAGCGGATGCGACCGGGACGGCCCAACAGATTGTCGTTGAGCGTTAACTGATTGGTGGTTAAGATGTAGAGTTTTCGAGTTTGGTTATAGACACCATCAATCAAGCGTAAGAGAACATCGTCGTCTTCGCCTTTCTTGAAGGTCTTTTCTGCCTCGTCAATGAACACGATGCACTCGAAACAAAGCGACTGTAGGAAGTTGACTAGGCCCTCGTACGGATATTGCACGATGACTACAGGCAGATCGAGTGCATTGCAGAGCAGTTTCGCTGACAACGTTTTGCCTGTTCCTTTCAGACCATTGAAGATAACGCCTAAGTTTTTCTCGCCCTTGACGAATACGTCTGATTTCCATGTCTTTTTGATTGTCTTCAGCATCTCATCGCAACCCAGTTCGTAAATCTTGAAGTTGAACTCGAAGGTGTCGGCAATCCTTTGAAGTCCCAGTCTTGCATCCATTGGGTTGGGTGATTTCACCACGTTGAAGATACCATTACCAGGTGTTTTTAATAATACGGTATCGCCGCTGATTGGAAAGTAGATCCCACCTTCATTCACCCACTTTTGGCGGGTGAAGCCGGTATCGTTGATGTTTGTTCGTTGTTCCATAATTACTTGTTGTTACTTAATCTCTTATTGAACTGCTTGAGGAACTTCTCGTGCTCCTCGTAGTACTCATAATAATGCTGACCGAAACTGTTTATGCCATCGAGTGCTTCTTCGGTGAAGATGTTCTCGTAAGGGATGCCGAGGGCATGGAAGAAGTTCTCCAACTCATTTTAAAATTTTGCACAGTTTTGATGTTATTATGTTCCGTACTTCTGCTATCTTGATGCATATATTTCGAAATCATCGTCTGCCGAAATCAAGTGTTGTAGGAAATCCAGTGTGAATGCGCGCAACTGATCGTAATTGCCCCAGCCATTGTCTGGATTCAGCGGCAGTAGTTCTTCTTTGTGAGCTCGCAAATATAGATATCCCTTCAGCACGAATTCCCGATAGCCAGGCGAGCCCGCCGTTGCAAAACCGTGCTCGTCTGGTCGCCACAGTAAATCATAGAGCGTCAGTTCCACACCCTCGATAGGGACCTCTGAGGCCATCTCGTTCATGTTATGCGTGATGTTCCCGTGCCAAAAATCCCCGTCTTCATATTCATGAACCGAAATATGCGAAAGGTCTGCGTCTGGAAAATGCGAGCGCACTTCTTCCATTGTCTTTAGTTCAACTGTCTGTCCGTTCTCTCGGACATAGACACCCGTTCCACGCTTGCGGATAGGTGTTTTTGATGTGATGTACAAATCTAAGCTCATTGTTCCTCTGTGTTAATGATTATTTAGTCTTTGATTTTTTCTTCTCCTCAATAAATCGTCCTATGATATAATACATCGCCGCATTGACTGTTTCAAACTGCTTCTTGTTCTCTTCGATTCGGAGTTGGCCGGGGCCGTGCTCAAACAAGCAGCAATGCTGATGGTCGGAATAATTTGATATGCCGAGAACAACATCGTACTTGCGTTCCAGCACGGAAAGGATTCCGCATAGCGTCAACGGCTCGGAAACTTCATCGCGAATTAAATCATAGACAGAATCGTCTAAAGGCACGAGAGTGTCTAAAACGATATGTTCTTCGGGCTCCCATTTCGCCAGCGAAACAATCTCATCGTACTGCTCACGAGTAAGCCCGTCGTTTTCTCCCAAGTAGCACTCGTATGGAAGCGGAAAAACGCTACCCTCGTCGTGATGGCAGAAGTAGTCGTGGAAGTAGTGCGGGGTGAGCAAGACATTATCCTTCTCCTCCAGCACATCCAGTATCTTCTGCGCATCGTGGATAATGAGTGGACACCCAGTTTCGTACAGGGCCACAGCGATATCCACCGCATCGTCCAAGTAGGCAGAATAACTGAAACCGAAAGTGATGAGCCAGTGGCCAGGGGTATAGTAGTCTGTGGCGTGGACGTCCATGCGCGACAGTCCAAGCTCGCCATAGTGGTCGAAGGCCATGTCCTCGAATGCTTTGACGCTGTCGAAATCGGTCTCGTCTGATATATCCCCGTGACGACCAAGCTGATAACGGCGATAATATCCGATATCGTCCAACTTGGCATTTTTACGGCGTCTTTGCTCCCGTTCCTTCTTATCTCTTTCCGACCAAGGTTCGTGCTGCGAATCAAAGACCTCGTGCGCCATCCGGAAATACTTGCTGTAGATTCGGATGCTCATCGTGTCCAGCGGCTCGCGATAAAATGCCGGTAAAGGCCAAGGGCCTTCGCCATCTTTTATCTTCTTGTAGATGGCCTCGTTAGCAATGCATTCGCGCAGTACCTGCAGACCTTTCTCCAGCTGTTTTGGTACCGGCCGTTGCCAAGGGACAATGCGGTTCATCTCCTTGCGGGGAATACTGCCTGTGCGTTGCCGCTTGGGAAGATGCTCGTTCACATAACGGTTGTAGGCTTCCGTATCTTGTGCGACTTCTGCGATGCAATCCTGTAGAAACGCCAGCAGCGGTTCCAAATACCAATCCAACGGACCGAAGTTATGTCCATTCCATTTTGCATCATTATGTATGCTGCACCAATGGTGGTCGCGGTCAGTAATATGCAGATAGGTATGACCCTTGTACTGGCTCACCGAAATGAAATACCAGTACGTCTCGCAAGGGAACTCCGACCTCCAGTACTCAAGATAGTCCTTGCGGGTTTTCACATCCTCCTCCCAATCCTTCACCTCTTTGAAACTTGCCCAGTCGGAAGGCTGCCCACGCGGCACCTCTATCCAAAGTCCATGCCTGTGGTCGTCTCCAATAGGCGCAAAAACATCCAGCAAGTCTCTGATTTTCAGCAGTAATTCTTGACTGTGGCCATCAACAATAAAGTGGTTGTCGTGCCCGTGGTTCGGCAGTCTGCGCATCAGGGGTTGGTATAAGCGTTCCTTGTTCATTGCTCTTATAGGTTTCGTTCGACTTTTTATCCATAAGTATGGAAAAACGGGAAATGTTACAATCAATCTTTCATTTTTTTCGGAATTAATTGGTGCTTGTGGATCGAACGGAAACTAAGACACTGATAGACTGCGGCTTATGCAATAACCTCTTGCCGTTTTCTTTCAGCGCGAGCTGAAGAAAAAAAACTGACTGAAGTTTTGCAAACTCAGTTCATGTACTTTTCCGGAAGGTTGTTGTTAAACGGAGGAGGTTCCGCTGCGGCGCTTCGCGCCTCGCGGAATGGTGCTCAGCGTTTTGGGTCAAAAGGGGGAAAAGATGGGCGGCGACTGTAAGATATCCGGCTACTTGAATAAAGCTTTTGCCTATTGCCTAATGCCTATTCTAAAGAATACGGTTTTTCCGTGAACCACTTCTTATTCGGTTTGCTGCCCATCGTGAAGACTAATTCCCCACCGGCCATGATTTGCTCGTAGGTGATGTAGGCGGTGTGCAAGGGTTTACCGTTAAGCGTCACCGACTGGATGTAGCAGTTCTGGTCGCTGACGTTGGGAGCCTTGATGGTCAAGGTGTTGCCGTTTTGCAGATGGAGGACATTCTCGGGCAGGTAAGGCGCGCCGAAGACGTACTGGCCGCTGGCGGGACAGACGGGATAGAAGCCCATCGCGCTGAAGATGTACCACGCAGACATCTGTCCGCAGTCGTCATTGCCGCACAGCCCGTCGAGGTGGTTGCGGTACATCTTGTTCATCACCTCGCGCACGCGCAGCTGCGTCTTCCACGGCTGGGAGGTCCACATGTAGAGGTACGGGATGTGGTGACTGGGCTCGTTGCCGTG
>JAGCVQ010000005.1 GCA_017962275.1 Bacteroidales bacterium | reverse complement strand
AGGATGGCCGCTTCCACGCCCTGACGGAACCAACCAGGCATGGTGCCGCCTGCCTCTGCGAAATTCTCAAAAGGCTTGTTTTTGTGCTGCACCCCTTGGTTGGCGCCATAGCCTAACGAGATGACACAGAACAATTTCTCGCCATCCAGCACCTGATAGGAGTCGGGCTGTTTGCTGAACATGAGGCCCACCCAGCAGGTATTCAGTCCGAGCATCTGGGCGCGGATGACCACCTTCTCGCCGTAGTAGCCGAGCAGGGTGTCATCGCCCTTCTTACCGACGACCGCGATGTAGTTGCTGATGCCGCTGAACTTGCCGTACTTGGCCATGCCGCCGGCAAAGGCATTGGGCTCGTCGGTCACCAATTGCAGGTGGGTGCCGCCCTCCCGGTTGCACTCCTCGATGAGGGCTTTCAACTCTTCGATTTTTTCCGCCTCGATGGGCTTTTCCATATATTGCCGCACGCTGTGGCGGGCAACGATAGCTTCTTGTAAAGTCATATTCTATAATTAATTCTTAATGTTTCAAGATTGTAAAGATGTATTCATTTTCAGATCCCCCACTGTTACCTTCGGGTGGTGGTACTGGTGTTCCTTGGGCGTGGGCTTGCGGTTGAGCTCGACGGCCTGCTTCGGGCAGAAGTGGACGCAGGCGAGGCATTGCGTGCAGTTATCGCCGCAATGGGCTTTGCCGTCCGTGAGGGCGATGTTGCCTTGCGGGCACACGTCAGCGCAGATGCCGCAACCCACGCACAGGTCGGGGTTGACGGCAGGCGTGAGCATCGGCAGCGTGCGGCGCTGCATACCGGGAAGGGCGCACAAGGCACCTATCGGACCCCACCACGCATAGTGCAGACGATGCGTTCCGGCGGCAATCTCATCGGCGATACGATCGAGCCGCTCTGCGTACTTCTCGAACTTCCAGACCTGTTGGTTGGGGTTGCGCCCGAAACCGACGGCGCTGTTGTCGGGCACGCGGATTTTCTGGCTGTACGCCAACGGCAATCCTTTGTCGGCCAGCAGTTTCCGAACCGTATGGATGGAGTTGCCGGCCTGTGCGCCGCAAGGGATGACAATGAAGACGTAGGCTTCTTTAGGTAGTTGCAGCCTTGGCAGCAACTCCGTCACCCCCCGCGGCGCATTGAACCAGTAACTGGGAAAGACCAGCCCGATGCGCCGCTCCCGCGACAAATCCTGATGCACCGCCTGACTGAGCGGCATCACCGTTTCGTTGAGTTTCTCCGCGATGTGGCGGCTGATGGCTAAGCTGTTGCCCGTGCCTGAGAAGTAGAGGATCATAATCGTTTTATTTCAACATGGACTCAATGTCCGCCTCCATCTCCTCGGGCGTTGTGGTGGGCGGGAAACGCTTGATGACGGCACCATCTTTTGAAACGAGGAATTTGGTGAAATTCCACTTGATGTCGCTGTTTTTCTCCACGCTCTTGCTGATGGTTTTGAACAGAGCTGCTGATGCTTTAGCCTTCAATCCTTTGTACTCCTCAGTCGGGGCCATCGACTTCAGGTATTCATAGATCGGGTGTGCTTCCTTGCCGTTGACATCGATCTTTTTCATCAGCGGGAAAGTGACGCCGTGGTTGAGACGGCAGAACTCCGCAATCTCCGCGTCGGAGCCAGGCTCCTGGTTGGCGAACTGGTCGCACGGGAAACCGAGAATCACGAGACCTTGGTCCTTGTACTTTTTGTACAGTGCCTCCAGGCCGTCGTATTGAGGGGTGAAACCGCATTTGGAAGCGGTGTTGACAATCATGAGGACGTTGCCGCGGTATTGCGCCATGTCCACCTCTTCGCCCTTGTTGCTCTGGGCCTTGAAATCATAAATAGTAGCCATTGTTTTGAATTTTTAAGTGATATTTTTTTTGTTTGAATTATCTGTGATTGGGGAGTTTTTATCGTTCACTCAGTCCTTCGATGAGTTTGTCGAGTGCGGGGACCAATGTCGCCAATTCTTCCACCGACCCCATTTTCTCTAAGATGCTCGCGCTCAGGCATTCGGGAATGTGTTTCGCCTGCTCGCGCATCTCCCTGCCCTTTCCGGTCAGAGAGACGATGCGCTGGCGCGTGTCCGTTTTGCCCTTCGCCCGCTTGAGCAATCCCGATTTCTCCATGCGCTGGAGCAACGGGGTGACGGTGTTGGTGTCCAGCATCAGCCGCTTGGCGATGTCACATACCGGCAGGTTGTCCTGCTCCCACAAAACGAGCAGCACAAGGTACTGCGGATAGGTGATGCCTAACGGGTCGAGGTGAGGGTGATACGCCCCCACGGTGAGCCTCGCCGCCGTATAAAGACGAAAACAGAGTTGGTTTTTTAACTTAAGTTGCTCGTACTCCATTACTTGCATGTTTATATCGTTCACGATGCAAAAATACAAAAAATATTTATATCGCGAACGATGTTTTTATTTTTTTTTGAAAAAAAAAGCAAGAGCCCCGAAGACCCTTGCGCAATCTTGACGTTTGGACGCGTTTATTTCCCCGCCATCCGCTTCCCAGCGTCGAAGGCCTTCTGCAGGTCCTCTTCCCAATGTTCCTCGCGGTATTTCCGTTTGGCCTCTTCGGAGAATCCGGCGAGTTCGTAGCGGTCGTAGTTCTTCACCTGGTAGGTGTTGTAGGCGACCAGCCGTTCGGGGTCGCCGAGCGCGGCGGAGATGCAGTGCTCCATCGAGCCGTAGCCCTTGCTGTTGTTGCGGGCGGGCGTGCCGTTCATGGTCTCCAACAGTACCACGGGCATCTTCTTGGGAGCTGTCATACTGTAGTCGTTGTAAGAGAGCCACGGGAAAGCCAGCCGCTCCAGGAAGGTGCGCATCTGGCCGGTCACGTCGCCGAAATAAATCGGGGAGCCGAGCACGAGTCCGTCGGCTTCGGCGATTTCCTCTAAAACTGGGGTCAAGGCATCCTTGAACTTGCATATGTTCGAGGCCTTGCCTTTGAGTTTGCAGGCCATGCACGACATGCAGCCTTTGTAGTCCAAGTCGTAGAGGCGCACAAGTTTCACTTCTGCTCCACTCTCCTTGGCGCCGTTGGCGAAGGATTCCAACATGGCGGCGGTGTTCATGTTACGGCGCGGACCGCCGTCGATAATCATTATTTTCTTCATATTATTCGGTATTTTATTGTGAATCATATCGTTTGCCGCGACGACAGCGGGATGCTCCAGCAGGCTGGTCGCCGCCACAGCCGCCACCCCGAAGGCCGCTTTCTTCAGAAATTCCCGTCTGTCCATAGTTTTTTTTCGTGCCGTACAACAGGCTTGTTTATTGCTAATTTTCTATTATCTGCAAAAATACAAATTTTATATCTTTGCCATTTGAGCCGGTCGCTACTGCTAAGGAAACTGTAGCAGTAGCTTTCTGTGCCCACATCAGTGTAAGAGATTACCTATCTTTCCCCGCGAACCGCTTCAACGCCCCCTCGTCCAGTCGCTGCACCGTCCATTCGTCCATCGGGACGGCCCCGATGCTGCGATAGACTTTCAGGGCGGGCTCGTTCCAGTCGAGGCAGATCCACTCCATACGGCCGCAATGGCGCTCCACGGCGATCTTGGCGAGGTGCTTCAGCAGGGCTTTGCCGTAGCCGCGGCCGCGCTTCTCGGGAAGGATGAAGAGGTCTTCGAGATAGAGCCCCTTGCGCCCCACGAAAGTGGAGAAGTTGTGGAAGAAGAGGGCGAAGCCGACCACTGCGCCGTCTTCCTCCGCGAAGACCACCTCGGCGGAACGCTCCACAAACAGGGAGTGATAGACCGTGGTTTCGTAGGCCACCACCTCGTCGGCGCATTTCTCATAGACGGCCAACTTTTTGATGAATTCCAGGACGAGACCCGCCTCTTTGGGTCTCGCCGGACGGATGTTGAAAACGCGGTCGGTATTGATGTTGGTGGTTGTCATATTTTTAGGGGTAAATTATTTCAGCTTCATCCCGTCCTTGAAGGCTTCGCCAACGCGCTGGGAGACAAGGTAGTAGCCGTGCGTGTAGGGGTCGAAGGCGATGGCCTTCAGGGCGTCGATATCCACTTTGCCCTCCTTCATCTTGTCGGCCTCCACGGAGGTTTGCAGCACCTTGCCGATAACACCCAGGCCAGTGTCATCGCCTTGGTATTCAATAAATTCGCACTCCATCGCGATGGGCAGCTCGTTGATGACGGGAGCATCCACCAATGAGGATTTGGTGGCGGTGAGACCGCTCTTGGCGAACTTGTCTTTCTCCTTGTGGCCCGACACCACACCGAAATAGTCGGCCTCCACCACGTGGGCGGCGTCAGCGATGTGGACCACAAAGCCCTTGCGTTTTTTGATGTTCTCCACCGTCTTGTGGGTTTCGGTGAGGTTGAGGGCCACGCGGTCGCGGTCGAGCATCGTGCCCCAGGCGGCGTTCATCACGTCAACGGTACCGTCCTCGTTGTAGGTGGCGACGAGCAGAACGGGCATCGGGAAAATGGCTTCGGTTGTTTTAATCGGTTGTTTCATAATGGATTATATTTAACTTGTGATTACTTGAAATGCTTATTGGTATTGGAATGCAAAAGTAGAAAATTTGCCAATAAAAAAGCACAAAGAAATCCCATCCAAGGAAATAAATCATCGGAATTTTATAAAATCCAAAGAAATAATTGGTCGAAATCAGACAAAATCCAAGGAAATCTTTTATTGGCTGTTACGGAATTCCGTGGGGCTCAGGCCCGTTTCGCGGCGGAAATATCGGCTGAAGGATGCTTGCTCACTGAAACCTAACATGTCGGCGATGGCCTGCACCGAGAGGTCGCAACGGACGTGCAGCAGCATCTTCGCCTCGACCACGACTTGGTGGCGAATCCAATAGGCAGCGGTGTGCCCTGTCTCTTGTTTGATAACGGCGCTGAAATGCTTGGT
>JAGCVQ010000060.1 GCA_017962275.1 Bacteroidales bacterium | reverse complement strand
GTCGTGCCCTGATAGGCGTAGCTGAACACGGAATCCTGGGCTTTCACGTCAAGTCCGGCGAACGTGGCCATCGCGAAAACGGCCGCAAACAGTAGATTTCTTATCTTCATATTGTAATCGCTTTTGAGCCTGCAAAGATACATTTTTTATAGGCAAAAGGCAATAGGCAAAAACGGCAGACCGTTTGGCCTGCCGCTTTGGAATCAATATTCTTAATTCTTCATTCTTAATTCTTAATTCTTCATTTCCCGTATCGCTGCCTCATAGGTTTCGATGAGCCGTTTCGCCACCACGGTGTTGATGTCGTAATCGTTCATCGAATCGGCGTATTTGAAGCCCATCTCCCACCGTTCCTGAGGGTGATCGAACCAATAGTCGATGCGTTCGGCAAGCGCTTTCGCGTTTTTTGTGGGGAATTTGCTGCGATCATCCAAGGCGTATGCGGATGTGCCGGAGTAACGTGCGGTGGCAATCACAGGCACGACGGCCTGCTGCATGGCCTCCGTAATGCTCATTCCTTCCACCTCCACAAAGGCGCAATGGACAGCCAAGTCGGCTTTGGCAGCCAGTTCTCGCAATTCGTCGCGGTTGTAGAAACCTACAGTCGGTTTATAACCCACCACACCGTCTTCATAGAGTTTCTCGGCCATGCGGGTGTAGGGTTCCAACTTCGGACCGCGGCCGGCAATGTGCAGTCGGATACGTTTCGCGTACTTGCTGAGACGGATCGCCTTGTAGAGCGTCGGTTGGTCCTTCTCAATGGCCGTGCGACCGATATAGATCAGGTCGAGCGGACGATTCTCATCAAAGTAGTTCTCCGGCGGTGTGAGCGGACGGATGCATTTGTCGGGAATCACGCCGTTGGAGAGGGTGAAACAGTTCGCTTTGACCCGATGGCGAATCAAACGCTCGCGCACATTCTCCGTAGGGCATTGCAGATATTTGTAATTGTCATAGAAAACGCGGCACCAGTAACGATAAAGGATTTGGCACGTCAGAAAACCGCCCCGGAAGCCCAGGGTGTTGAAAATGATGTTCTCCGGATGGACATGATAGGTTCCCACCATGGGTTTGCCCAGCTTTTTCGCCCAATTCATGGCGGCGTGGTGGAGAAAGAAGGTCTCTTCCATGTGGATAACATCCGCCCAACGAACCGCGGCCTCAATTTGCGGCCCCTTCCACTTGGCAAAATGGTAGCCAAAGGAGGAAAGCATGGGTTGCACAAGAGGGAAATCGAAATTCTCCATCTCATAATCCGCATGCGGGCCATTGGGATCTTCCAAGTTTTTGCCTGAGAGCACACGCACATCCTGTCCTGCGTCACTCAGTGCCTTTACTGTCCTTCTTGCTGACTCGTCAAGACCATTGCCCTGACAGAAAAAGTTGTTTACTACAAACAGAATTTTCATTGTACGGTATTTTGGTTTATTATTTGGTTGTGTTTTTTTTCAATTGCTTTGCCAAACATATCGATGAGTTGTTTCACGCTGTTGGCGATGTCATACTTTTCCATCGATTCGGCATATTTGAAGCCCATCTCCCAACGCTCCTGCGGGTGTTCGAGCCAGTAGTCGATACGGGCGGCGAGTGCTTTGGCGTCTTTCGCGGGAAATTTGCAGCGATCGTCCAGCGCGAACTGCGAAGTGCCGGAGCAGCTTCCGACGGCAATCACAGGTACCACAGCCTGCTGCATGGCTTCCATGATGCTAAGACCTTCCACTTCGATGATGGCGCAATGCACAGCCAAATCCGCGTGGGCAGCCAATTCACGCAATTGGTCGCGATTGAGGAACTCGAAGGAGGGTTTGTATTTCAGGATTCCCTCTTCGTAAAGTTTCTCTGCCAGTCGCTGATACTTTTTCTGATTGGGTCCTTGTCCGGCGAAACGAAGACGGATTCTGCTCGCGAATTTGCTATAGCGCATGGCTTTCAGCAGCGTGGGCTGGTCTTTTTCGCCCGAAAGACGACCGATATAGATCACTTCGAGCGGCCGATTCTCGTCAAAATAATCCGTTGGCGGCGTTTGCGGACGAATGCATTTGTCTGGTACCAATCCGTTAGAAATCGTTATACAATTGGCTTTGACGTGAAAACGACTCAGTCGCTCACGGACGTTTTCTGTCGGACATTGCACATAGACACAATTGTCCAAGAAAACGCGCGCCCAATAGCGCAACAAGGTGTTATTCGGAAGCGACCAACTGCCCATGCCGAGTGAGTAGAAAACGTTTTCGGGATGCAGATGATATGTCGCCGTGAGGGGCTTGCCAAGTTTTTTCGCCCAATTCATCGCTACGTGTTCGATGAAGTAAGGCTCCTCAATATGGACCACATCCGCCCATCGGACGGCAGCTTCAATATTTTGACCGTCCCATTTGGAAAACGAATATCCTTGCGCCTTGATAAGTGGCTGAAATATGGGGAAATGGAATTCCTTTTGTCTGTATTCGGGTTGCGGCCCGTCAGGCTCTTCCAAATTCTCGCAGGAGAGTACCCGCACGTCCTGTCCTGCATCACGCAGTGTCTGTACAGTGCGTCTTGCCGATGCATCAAGACCATTTCCTAGACAGTAGATGTTGTTAACTACAAACAAAATTTTCATATATCGCTATCTAAAAACAACGGCGGCAAAATTAACATTTTTTAGGAAATATAAATCATTGATAATCAATTATGATTAAGTGTTAATGGTTTGATTTTCGCAAAAAAAGGAGAAGGTTAGCGTATAAACCGAAAGCGGCAGACCATTGGGCCTGCCGCTTTCGGTTTAGAAACGAAAAGGATTTACGTTACATATTCGGGTGTACCACTACTTTCTCTGCCGGACGGTTGCCGATCTGCACCAGATAGACGCCTGCGGACAATGCTTCGTTGCGTACGATGCGGCCTGTGATGTCGAACACGCGCACGTTTTCGCCCTCGGCACCCTCAACCTCTATGCGGCTGTTTGTGACACGGATAGTGACGTCGGGAATATCCACATCAGGGATGCCCACGCCGCAGTCTTCCACAATGTCGGAAAAGAGTCCCCAAACCGCATGTTGACGGTAAACCTCTTCGGAGCCGCAGGGAACAACCACGGTGGAATTAAACGTGAAGAAAGTACTGTCGATGGGCGATTCAACCGTGGGCGGCACGGCGCAGTTCACAAAGAGGGTATCGATATTGGGGCAAACATTGAAAGTACCCATGCCGATGTTCGTGATACCCTCCCCAATCGTGACTTTGGAAAGCGAGGTGCAGCCGTAGAACATTTCCGACTGGATTTCTCCTATCGTCCCAGGCAGACTTGCGGAAACGATGTTGCTGCAAAATGCGTAGGCCGCAAGTCCCAAATTGGTGAGCCCATTGGGAAGAATAAGAGTCTCGTCAAGTGCAGTGCAGAGTCCGAACGCTACTTCATCAATCTCATTCAACGTGGAGGGGTAGTTGATGGTTGTCAGGTTTGTGCATCCCAGAAATGCGCGGGTTCCAATTCTCTCTGTGCCCTCATGCAAGGTGACACTGGTGAGACTTATGCACTGGTAGAAGGTCCAGTCCCCGATTGAACTCAGACTGCCAGGAAGGTCAGCAAATGGGATGCTGGAGCAATCGCCGAAAGCGACATTTCCAAGGGTGATAAAACCTTCAGGGAGTACGACGGGAGTGGCGAGCATGTTGTCGAACTCAAAAGCGTTATCGCCTATCACCTTCAGCGTGGAGGGATAGTTGATGGTGGTCAGACTGCTGCAACTCCAGAAAGCATTTACACCTATCGTATCAATGCCTTCGTGCAGGGTGACGGTGAGAAGTGATCCACATTCTTGAAATGCACTCAAACCGATCGTATTCACGCTGGCAGGGATGTCTATCGACTGGAGACTCGAGCATCTCCGGAATGCTTTTTCCCCAATGGTCATCAATCCCTCAGACAATGATACCGACTGGAGTCCTGTGCATTCATCGAACGCGTAAGTGCCAGTGTTGGTCAGGCTTGGCGGAAGTGTCACCGACTGGAGTCCCGGGCATCGGATAAACACACAATCGCCAAGAGTTGTCAAGCTGTTTGGGAGTGTCGCTGATTGAAGCGCGTCGCATTCCCCAAAAGCGAAATTTTCAATGGTGGTCAGAGCATCGGGAAATGTTACCGATTGGAGGCTGGTGCAGTGATAGAAAGCTGCATACGCAAGGGTGGTCAGGCTATCCGGGAGGATTACCGACTGGAGAGCGATGCATCCCCGAAATGCATGACGATCAATCACTTTGATTCTGGATCCTGCGCCAGGAGTCTGATTTCCCTCAAAAGTCACCGATTGGAGCCCCAAACATTCGCATATTGAGAGTTTTCCAATGATTGTCAGGCTCTGCGGGAGTACCAATGACTGGATGTTGCTACAATAATAAAAAACACGGTCTGCAAGAGCAGTGACAGGATAATATTCACCGTTGAACATCACCGAATCGGGTACCACAATGGCTCCTTGGGGCTGGGTGTGGCCGTACCAAGGATTGCAATCCGAGCTGTCAACAGTAAAATGCAGGTCGGGATAGTCTGGCGATACAACCTGTGCATGCAAGTTGCTGTCGATAACGTAATAAAGTGTTTTGCCCTGATAGTCATAGCTGAACACGGGATTCTGGGCTTTCACGTTATGCCCAGCGAACGTGGCCATTGCGAACATGGCCGCAAGCAGTAGATTTCTTTTCATCATATTTGGTAGTTTCGATATTGCCGCAAAGATACATTTTTTTGAGGCAAGAGGTAACAGAAAGAAAATTTTCGTTCGGGGTGTAACATTTCCTATAAAAAGCATACTATGGAAATAGAACAGGATATGGCTGTTCATAATCCTGTTAATAAAAATATTCGTTTGTGTATTGAAGATAATCAACATTTGTGTATTTTTGCATTTAATTAGTCAACTATGAAAATATCAGAACTTAAGAAGAAACTGAAATGGAAAACATCACGGTAATCATAGAGCGAAACAATGACGGCAGTTATACGGCAGTGCCGCAGCATAAGCATAAAATCGGTTTTATCGGAATGGGAAAGACCGTAGGAGAGGCGATGGATGATTTAAGGAATTCCTATGCAGAGGCCAAAGAGATGCTTCCGTCATTGCCCGAAATGGATTTTGTGTACAAATTCGATACGGCCAGCTTCCTGCAATACATTAACGGGAGATTGAATCTCGCTGATTTACAAAATATTACGGGTGTTAACCGCCATCAGCTCAGTCATTACGCCACTGGGAAAAGCCGCCCGTCGTCCAAAACGGTTCAGCGCATCCAGGAGGGAATAACACGCTTCTCCGAAGAGTTGCGCATGGTTTGCCTGGTATAATACCCGCTTTCTGCCCGCAGGCCTAACAGCCTGCCTGCGTTCGCGTTCAAACAATTTTTAATTCTTAATTCTGAATTCTGAATTAAACATCACCCTCGTCTCATTATCCCTCGCACCATCTCCTTGTTCATCAACCCTAAAACTCCCAAATATCCAATCAAAATCACCGTGTTGACCACCAAGCGGAGTGCCATGCTTTCGATGCCGAAGAGACGGATGACGCCGCAGCTCAGACCGTAAACGGCGACCGCGAAGACGAGATAAAAGAGGATGCGCTTGAGGTCGTAGTTGACGTGGTAGTACTTCTGACCGAGGAGGTAGGAAACGACCATCATGGAGAGGTAGCAGGCGAAGGTGGTCCAGGCCGCGCCCATGTAGTCGAAACGCGGGATCAGCAACCAGTTGAGGCCCAGCGTGATGGCCGCGCCGAAGAGGGCGATGTAGGCTCCGAACTTGGTCTGTCCGGTGAGCTTGTACCAAATCGAAAGGTTGTAGAAAATGCCGAGGAAAAGATTGGCCATCAGCAAGATAGGAACGATGGGCAATCCCACACGATATGTCTCGCCCACGAAATATTGCACGATGTCGATGTAGAGCATGATGCCGACGAAGATGACGGAGCAGACCAGCACGAAGGCGGTCATCACCTCGGCGTAGGTCTCTTTCGCGTCCTTGTCCTTCGCCTTGCGGAAGAAAAAGGGCTCGGCGGCGTATTTGAAGGCCTGGATGAAGATGGTCATCATGATGGAAATCTTGTAACAGGCGCTGTAGATGCCCACGGAGGCCTGCGGTTCGGCGGCGGGCGACAACCGCTTGATGAGCACGCGGTCCATGGTCTCGTTGACGATGCCGGCCAGACCGAAAATCAGCAGCGGGAAGGCGTAGCGGAACATCTTCTTCCACAAACTCCAGTCAAAGACGAACTTCTGGCGGAAGATACCGGGCAACAGCATCAGCATGGTGACGACGCTGGCCACGAGATTGGCGATGAAGATGTAGCCGACCCCGATTTCAGGATTGTAGATGGCATTGACGAAGGCCGAATCGGGGCTCTTCTGCAGCAGCCACGGACAGAGCAGCAGGAAGAAGAGGTTGAGCAGTACGTTGACGAGGATGTTGGTGATTTTGACGGCGGCGAAGCGGATGGGCCGGTTCAGGAAACGCAATTGCGCGAAGAAGATGGAGGTGAGCGCATCCACGCCGATGATGACGGCAAACCAGCGCACATATTCAGGATGGTTGGGATATTGCAGCCAGTCGGCGATGGGCTGCGCAAACCACGAACAGAGCACGATGAAGAGGGTGGAGGTGCAGAGCAGCGATCCCACCACGGTGGTGTAAACGCGGTCTTTGATGCTGTCGTCCTGCGAGAACTTGAAAAAGGCGGTCTCCATGCCGTAGGTGAGAATCACGATGAAGAGGCTTGTCCAAGCGTAAAGCTCGCCCACAACGCCGTAGTCCGCGGCATTGCGGAAAAGGTAGGTGTGGAGCGGCACGAGCAGGTAGTTGAGCAGTCTGCTGATCACGGTCGTGCCGCCGTATATGGCCGTCTGTCCGGCTAATTTTTTGACTTCGTTGGTGGGCATTTTGGTTTAAGGTTTATGGTTTATGGGGTTATTGGTTAAAGGGTTACACGGTTACATGGTTAGAGGTTAGAAGGTGTAACCGTAGGGGCGAATAATGATTCGCCCCTAACACGTATAATTTGCAAAATCCGCCCAATTCGCCGTTTAGTTGCGTTTCAGCAGATCAAACACGGTCTTCACCGGGTTGAACGTGGCTAACGGCACCTCGACGAAGATGGTAATCCAGTTGGCCATGGCACCGTTCCAGAGTCCGGGTAACTCCATGGCTTTCAGCGTTCTGCCGTTATAGGACTTGGAGGAGATAAAGCCCGTGTTCGGGTCAACGTACTGCAGCAGGTCGAACTTCTCGCCCTTGTAGTTCTTGATGGCGCAGACCATATCGACGGGGTTGAAGTGGGTGGCTTTCGCCATGATGGACAGCTTTTCGGGGTCGTTCTTGTCGATCTGCGACGACTCCACGATCTGCAGCGAGCAGTCGCCCTCGGTGTCGCGCACCCAGAAGGGACCACCGCCAGGCTCGCCCTCGTTTTTCACCATGCCGCAGAGACGCACCGGACGGTTCATCAGCTCGTAGAGTTCCTCGGCAGTGGGTTGTTCATCAAGGGAAATCATCAGCTTGCTCTCGGCGAAGTCCATGATCTCGCACAGTGTCATTGGATCCACCTCGCCGGCTTCTAAGATTTTAAGATACTGGAACTGAATACTTTGCAGCTGCGACAGATACGCCGCCAATACCTTCTTGTAGATGACCGTGGGGGCGATGTTCTGGTCTTTGGTGACGTTGTCGATGTTTTTCACGAAGAGGATGTCAGCATCGCGGCCATCCACGTTGTAGATGAGCGCGCCGTGTCCGCCGGGACGGAACAGCAGCTTGCCGTTCTCGTCGCGGAAAGGCTGGTTGTCTTCGGTGGCAGCCAGCGTGTCGGTCGAAGCCGCCTGCATGGAGAAAGAGACATGGTAGGTGATTCCGAACTTCTGCTCGTATTTCGGCAGCAACTCGGCCACTTTCGCCTTGAAAAGCTCCAGATGATGCTCAGAGACGGTGAAGTGCAGGTAGGCGTCGATGCCGGAGGTGGCATAGAGGGCGGCTTCCACAAAATGCTCCTCTATGGCGGTACGGATTTCGTCGTTGTATCGGTGGAAGAGCAGCAGACCCTTGGGCAGGTTCCCATAGTTAAGTCCCTCTTTTTCAAGAAGGTATTGGATTATCAGGCGGAAGTTGCCCTTTTGGATTTCTGTGTCGAGGTCGAGCTGTTTGTCGGCCATCACCTGCTTGAGCGCCTCGTAGAACGGATAGCGGGGCAGGGTAGAGAGGAAGGTCTGCGCCAGCTCTTTCTGCTTGTCGTCCAGATTTTCGTTCAGCAGGGCGTAGAGGTCCTTGAACATACGGGACGCGGCACCGGACGCGGGCACGAACTTCTCGATTTTCTTGCCTTCGATGGCGTAGGGGTATTCGGCCTCCAGTTCAGCCACCTGATCCTCGTCGAGTCGCAGGATTCCGTCGTCAATCGTAGCGGGACGGTCGATATCGGCGAAGGGGAATCCCTTCTCGAAATTGGCGAACTGTTGTTCCACTTGTGCGGGGTCGCTCCCACGCTGTTTCATAAAATCTTTATCTTCAAATGTGAATTCCAATTGCATAATCGTCGGTTTTTTTGTGGCGGCAAAGATACACAATTTCAGGCAACAGGCAATAGGGAAAAGGCAAAATGGTTTAGGGTTTAAGGTTTATGGTTTAAGAGGTTAAAAGGTTAGGAGGTTAAAGGGTTATGAGGTTAAACGGCAACCTTTTGCATTTCTCGCGTCCTATATGTGAAACTTTTATATCTTTGCCGTATGGAAAAAAGGTGTAGATATAACCGCTTTATGACATTGGCGTTACTGCTTCTACTTTGTGGTGTAGCGCAAGGCGTGCGTGCTCAGCAGTTCACTGTAGATTGGGAGCATGTTCCGGTACAAATCACCCCCGACAGCGGAATCACAATGCGGTATGATATGACACCTCTATCTCATGCCGTGAAATACCATGGATACTATTTTCTAAAACTGAACGTGCACTATTTAGAAGAAAATCCGACACAATGGTGGGGCGAATCCATATTAGTGGCAATGTCTGAAAAAGAAAAGACATCGCGAAAAGTGGCCTTGCCCGATGAATTCAACGGTTCTATGTCGCACACTGCAGACCTTTTTGTCAGAAACGACACGCTATGGTTGAAGTCGTCCTTATCGTACCGAAAATCAGAAAATCATTCGGGTTATTATTTTGATGAAGCCAATTGGGCGTGGAAATACGAGCAAGAGGTTTCAGATCTGGCATTCGAAGATGACCGTTATCGGGTATTTGGGCAACAATACGTTCGGTTCATAGAGAAGCAAACGACTTGGGAAACCAACACCGCTAACGGTTGGTTGCAGATGGAACCCGTTAACAGACAATATGATAGGTTTGGAAAGCCGACTCGCATCTTGCACACCAATGGTCGGTACTATTTTGTGCATCGTTGTCAAGTAAGATCACGTCGTGATGATTTGCCGCCAGGAGGGAGAATCCGCCGGAACACCATGATTAACGATCCGATTCTGATGGATGCGATCAATTATTATTATGATGGTTATTATACAGAAGATTATATCGACAAAGATTCCATACTTTATGACGTGACCAATGGAAAATCAACTTATCGCTACAGCAACTACTATGTTGACGGATATGGTCACGGAGACACCGTTTTTGACGGGGCATTCTCTGTGGATAATCGTATCTATTTGGTCGTGAGCGCTCCTCTCAAAACGTTTATCGCGCGCTTGGACAACAGTCGTCTTACCCCAGTGGTGGATCTCGGGCAACATTTCGAAATCGATCCATCCGCACTTCAAATCAGCACGTTCAATCAGCAGAACATGAAGCCCGAATGTTGCCTGCTGATTTTTAATGCCAAATACGGAAGTCTCGAGGGTGGTCTCATCGACATAGAAGGCACTACGGTGAAAGTAATCCATTTTGACTTTCCACCACAAAATCTCGGTAGTTATCCACCAGCGCATTTTAGAAGCACCCCGAATTAATGTTGTCTGAGTTGTCCTAATTGTCGTCAAAACAATAGATCCAGTAATCATCCAGAATTATGAGCAAGATAACAAAAGAACAGTATGAGTTCGCATTTCGATGCTTGACTGTTGTCTAAGTTGTCCCAGTTGTCGTAAAAACAAAAGAAATCAATTGTATTATAAGAAATAGATCATGCCCAAAAAGAAACAATACCGCTATTCCACCGGCGAGACGATTGAGGCCGATACGGAGGATTTGAAACGTCTGTTGCGCGAGAACCAGGAGTATCTGGACAACTATCTGGACTTGTACGGCTCGTTGGAGGACGACGAATACGTGGCGCGGGGCAACGGCTTCTGCGACCGCAAATACAGCGACGACTTCATCGAAGGACAAATCGCGAAATACCGCGCACGGGTTGCGGAACTGGAGGCGTGGCTTTTCAACTGCTAACTCCTAACTCCTAACTCCTCACGTCCATCGCGTCTCGCAACGCGTTGCCAATCAGCATAAACGAGAGTACCAACAGCATGATGGCCAGACCGGGGATGATAGCCAAGTAAGCATTGTTGAGTACGATACAGGCGTAGTTCTCCTTCATCATCATGCCCCAGGATGGGGTGGGGGGCTGCACTCCCAAACCGAGGAAGCTCAAACCCGCTTCCATCAGAATGGCAGACGAGAAATTGGAGGCGGCAATCACGATGAGCGTGCCGGTGATGTTCGGAAGTATGTGTTTAAATATGATTCGCAAATTGCTGTAACCTAAAGCTTTAGCGGATTCTACAAAGTCCTGCTCGCGCAGACTCAGGAACTGTCCGCGCACCACACGGGCGATATCCACCCACATGGTCAGGCCGATGGCGATGAAGATCTTCCAGAAACCCTTGCCGAGGGCGAAACTGATGGCGATGACAAGCAGTAGGGTAGGGATCGACCACACCACATTGATGAAGAAGGTGAGCACGTCATCGACCTTGCCGCGGTAGTAGCCGGCCGTCGCGCCCACGAGCGTGCCGATGAAGAGGGCGATGAAGATGGAGAGGAAGCCGACGGAGAGACTCACGCGAGCGCCGATCATCAGCTGGCTGAGCACGTCGCGACCGTAGCGGTCGGTGCCGAGCAAAAACCGCTGCTTCCTGACCATCCGCTGCGAAAGGTCACTTTTGGCGTAGGATTCGTAATACTCCTGTTGGAAAAGCTTCACCGTCACGGAATCGCCGTTGTCTTGGAGTGATTCAATCGGAACAGTCTTATATTCAGCGGGTTGTCCGAACAACATCTTGTGAAGGATGTTGACGTGCGGGACTTCCTGCTCGGGTTTGATTTCAAGCATCTTCACGGTGAAACCGGGCTTCTGCAAGGCGATTTCGAGCTGTTGGTGGTTGCAGAACGGGGTGGAATCGGGGGTGATGAGATAGCCGAGAATGGCGACGAAGACCACCAGCGCGATGTAGGCCAGCGACACGATAGCCTGGCGCTCTTTCTTGAAACGCTGCCACGTGAGCGCGGAAAGGGAGACCGCACGTTCTTCATTTTTCTTATGTCGCCAGAAGTTCATATCGGCGGCAAAAGTACGATTTTTTTCGGGTATTAGCATTTTTATATCGTTGCCGATATCCTTTGTTTTCCACGGCATTCTTCTGATTGCAGAATTTTTGTATTTTTGCAGCCCATAAAAAAGGATATTTTTTATGGACACAAAGTACATTTTCGTCACAGGCGGTGTAGTCTCTTCCCTGGGGAAGGGCATCATATCCGCCAGCATCGGCAAACTGCTGCAGGCACGCGGCTACAAAGTCACCATTCAGAAATTCGATCCGTATATCAACATCGACCCGGGAACGCTGAACCCCTACGAGCACGGGGAGTGCTATGTGACGGTGGATGGGATGGAAACCGACCTCGACTTGGGACATTACGAGAGGTTCACGGGCATACACACCACGCGCAACAATTCGGTCACGACGGGCCGCATCTACAAGACTGTCATCGACCGTGAACGTCACGGCGACTATTTAGGCAAGACCATCCAGGTGGTGCCCCATATCACGGATGAGATTAAGCGCAGAATGCTGCGGGAAGACGAGAAAGGGGAAGAACTCGATTTCGTCATCACCGAGGTGGGCGGCACCATCGGCGACATTGAGAGTGCTCCGTTTATGGAGGCCATCCGTCAGTTGCGCTG
Source organism: Bacteroidales bacterium (assembly GCA_017962275.1). GTDB lineage: Bacteria > Bacteroidota > Bacteroidia > Bacteroidales > WCHB1-69 > F23-D06. Next base: position 43,270 of record JAGCVQ010000060.1, on the reverse strand, counting down.
GCAATTAGGCCGCAATTCTGTCTGCGTGCATTTGACTTTCGTGCCTTACCTGAAGGCCGCCGACGAACTGAAGACGAAACCGACACAGCACAGCGTGAAAGAGTTGCAGGGATTGGGAATCCAGCCCGACATTCTCGTGCTGCGTACAGAGCGTCATTTGGACGACCACGTGCGCATGAAGGTGGCCTCGTTCTGTAACGTCGATTTAGAGTGCGTGGTGCAGAGCGAGGACATGCCCAGCATCTATGAAGTGCCCGTGAGCATGCAGCACCAGGGACTGGATGCGGCCATCCTGCGGAAGATAGGCATCCCGGTAGGGGAGAGCCCTGCCATGAAGCCCTGGCACGACTTCCTCGACAAGCAGCGCAACGCCAAACGTGAGGTCCATATCGGTCTCGTGGGCAAGTATGACCTGCAGGATGCCTACAAGAGCATCCGCGAGAGTCTGAATCTGGCCGGTATATATAATGATGTGAAAGCGAAGCTCCATTTTGTCAACAGCGAAGAGATCACGAAAGAGAATGTAGCCGGGAAGCTTGAAGGACTGGCGGGAATCGTCATCTGTCCCGGTTTCGGACAGCGTGGCATAGAAGGCAAGATTCTGGCCGCCGAATATACCCGGACCCACGACATTCCCACGTTCGGCATCTGCTTGGGTATGCAGATGATGGTCATCGAATTCGCCCGCAATGTGTTGGGCTACAAAGACGCTAACAGCGCCGAAATGGACGGGCAGACGCCGCACAACGTCATCGACATCATGGAGGAACAGAAAAGTATCACGCAGATGGGCGGCACCATGCGGTTGGGCGCTTACGAGTGCGAGCTGGTGAAGGGCAGCCGCGTTTACGAGGCATACGGCGAAGAGACGCTGATCAAAGAGCGGCATCGGCATCGCTACGAATTCAACAATGCCTATACGGAGGAGTATGAAGCGAAAGGCATGAAGTGTGTGGGCATCAATCCCGCCGCTAATCTGGTGGAGATCGTCGAGATACCTGAGAATCGCTGGTACATCGGCACGCAGTTCCATCCTGAATATTCCTCGACGGTGCTTCATCCGCATCCGCTGTTCATGAGTTTTATCAAAGCTTGCACCACAAATCACTGATCACAATGGAACCGCTGAAACACGAATGCGGCGTGGCGATGATACGCCTGCTGAAGCCGCTGGATTACTACGAGAAAAAGTACGGTACATGGGCTTACGGGTTCAACAAGCTCTACCTGATGATGGAAAAACAGCACAACCGTGGTCAGGAGGGGGCGGGAATCGCGTCGGTGAGTCTGACCAACGAACCCGGCACCGAGTATATGTTCCGCGAGAAAGCCGAAGGCAAGGACGCCATCACGGAGATTTTCTCGAGGGTGACGAAAAAGGTGGCCGGAGAGTTGCTGATGGGGCATCTGCGCTATTCCACCACCGGCAAGAGCGGGTTGACGTTTGTACACCCTTTCCTGCGCCGTAACAACTGGCGCGCCAAAAACCTCTGCCTGTGCGGTAACTTCAACATGACCAACGTCGAAGAGGTGTTTCAGTTCCTGACCGCTCAGGGTCAGTCGCCGCGTATTTATGGCGACTCGTACATCACGCTCGAACTGATGGGACACCGTTTGGACCGCGAGGTGGAGCGGCTCTTTGAGGAGGCCAAGGCGAAGGGATTGGAAGGCCTTGACATCACGCGATACATCGATGACCACGTGGAGATGGCCAACGTGCTGAAAACCACGATGAGCCACTACGACGGTGGTTATGTGATGTGCGGGTTGACGGGAAGCGGAGAGATGTTCTCTGTCCGGGACCCTTGGGGCATCCGTCCCGCCTTTTATTATCGCAACGACGAAATGGTGGTTTTGGCCAGCGAACGTCCGGTTCTGCAGACCACCTTCGACCTCTCTGCCGAGGATATCTGCGAGTTGAAGCCCGGTCAGGCACTCATTGTGCGTCGCAATGGCGAGAGTCACCTGGAGCAGATTATGCCGGCCCAGAAACTGGGCGCGTGCTCTTTCGAGCGCATCTATTTCAGCCGTGGCTCCGACTGCGACATCTATCAGGAACGCAAACGTTTGGGCGAGCAGCTTACGCCGGCCATTCTGAAAGCCATTGACGGCGATGTGGATAATACCGTCTTCTCCTATATTCCCAACACGGCCGAGGTGGCCTACTATGGGATGACCGACGGTTTCCGTCAGCAGGGATACAATGTGCGGACGGAGAAGGTGGTTTGGAAGGACATCAAATTGCGCACGTTCATCGCCGACAATTCCGAACGCAACGACCTTGCCGCCCACGTCTATGATATCAGCTACGGTTCGATAAGACCTTACGAGGATAATCTTGTGATCATCGACGACTCCATTGTGCGCGGCACCACCCTTCACGAGAGCATTTTCAAGATTCTCGACCGTCTGCACCCCAAGAAAATCGTCATGGTGTCGAGTTCGCCCCAAATCCGTTACCCGGATTACTACGGTATCGACATGGCCCACTTGGAGGAGTTCTGCGCCTTCCGCGCCATGATGGCGCTGATTGAGGAGCGGGGCATGAAGCAGCTGGTTTCCGACACCTATCAGGCTTGCAAGCAGGAGCTGCGGAAGCCGAAAGAGGAGATGCAGAATTGCGTCCGCGCCCTTTACGAACCCTTCACCGTTGAGGAAATCAACAACAAGATTGTCGAAATGCTTCGTCCGAAGGGCATGCAGGCGCCCGTCGAACTCGTATTCCAAAGCATCGAGGGGCTTCATCACGCTTGTCCAGACCATCCCGGCGACTGGTATTTCACGGGCTGTTATCCCACCCCTGGCGGCACGAGACTCGTGAATCAGGCGTTTGTAAATTATATGGAGAGCGTGTAAGATATTTTTTATATCTTTGCGCTGCTAAAAAAGTAATAAGGATTAAAGCTAAAACGATATGTGTGGAATCGTAGCATATGTGGGCCATCAAGAGGCCTATCCCATTCTGATAGAGGGATTGAAACGTCTTGAATACCGTGGTTATGACAGTGCCGGCGCGGCGCTCCTGAACGACGAGAACCAGTTGAATGTCTATAAGGCCAAGGGCAAGGTTTCCGATTTGGAAGCCAAAGCGGCCGACAAGGATGTCAGCGGTCACATCGGCATCGCCCACACCCGATGGGCCACTCACGGCGAGCCGAACGAGGCCAACGCCCACCCGCATCTCTCCAAGTCGGGTAACATCGCCTTGATTCACAACGGCATCATCGAGAACTATCTGAGTCTTCGCAAGGAGTTGGAAAAACGCGGTTACGTCTTTCAATCCTCCACCGACACGGAGGTGCTCACCAACCTCATTGAGGATGTGCAGCAGAGCGAGCAGGTTGATCTTTTTGAGGCGGTCCGCATTGCTTTGAACCACGTGATTGGCGCCTACGCCATTGCTATTCTGGAGAAAGGTCATCCCGACGAATTGATCGCCGCCCGTAAAGGCAGTCCGATGGTCATTGGCATTGGCGACGGGGAATATTTCGTCGCATCCGATGCCACACCGATCGTGGGCCGTACCCAAAAGGTGGTTTACATCGAGGACGAGCAGGTGGTGCGCATCAAATTGGGCGAGGAGCTTCGCATCAAGACCATCCAGGATGTGGAAGCCATCCCTTACGTGCAGGAGCTGAAGATGAACCTCGACAGCATCGAGAAGGCGGGTTTTGACCACTTCATGATGAAGGAGATTTACGAACAACCCACCATCGTGCGCGACACTATGCGCGGACGTCTCCATCCGGAGAGCAACACGGTGAGTCTCGGCGGTATCATCCAATATGAGAAACAGCTGCTTTATGCCGACAACATAATCTTTGTGGCCTGCGGTACCTCTTGGCATGCCAGTCTGGTGGGCAGTTATATGATTGAAAACCTGGCCAAGATCCCGGTCAAAGTGGAATATGCATCCGAATTCCGCTACCGCAATCCCGTGGTCACCCCGCACGACGTGGTGATTGCCGTGTCGCAATCGGGTGAGACTGCCGACACCCTGGCGGCCATCAATTTAGCCAAGGAGAAAGGGGCTGTGGTGTTAGGCATCTGCAACGTCATCGGATCGTCCATATCCAGAGTCACCGATGCGGGCATCTATACCCATGCCGGTCCGGAAATCGGCGTGGCCTCCACCAAGGCGTTCACCTCACAGGTCACCGTGATGGCCATGTTAGCTTTACGTCTGGCCGAGTTGAAAGGATCGATGAAAGACGAAGAGCGGGCCGCGTTCATCCGGGAATTGGACACCATTCCCGAGAAGATTCAATGGACCCTCGACCACAGCGGTCACGTGAAGGACATTGCCGCCAAGTACAAAGACGTGCGCAACATGTTGTATTTAGGGCGTTTGCAGAACTATCCCGTGGCCTTGGAAGGCGCTTTGAAACTGAAGGAGATTTCCTATATCCATGCAGAAGGCTATCCTGCCGCCGAGATGAAGCATGGCCCCATTGCCCTGATTGACAAGGATATGCCGGTGGTGTTCATCGCCACCAACCATAGCACCTACGAGAAGGTGCTCAGCAACATCCAGGAGGTGAAGGCCCGCGACGGCAAAATCATCGCCATCATCAGCCAGAAGGATGTCTTGGCCAGAAAGATGGCCGACTACGTGATAGAGATTCCCGAGACGGAGTGCCTCTATTCGCCGCTGTTGGCCACAGTGCCGTTGCAGATTTTGGCCTACTACATCGCCGTCATGCGCGGATGCAACGTGGACCAGCCTCGCAACCTGGCGAAATCGGTGACCGTCGAATAGGTTTTGCGATTTGATGTTCTTTCATATTTCAAGATAAACTCGACTGTTTTTCGGGAATTTCCATCCTTATAAAACAAAATCAGCAATCTACTCTCGTAAATTGCTGATTTTGTTTTAAATTGTTAGATTTTTGAGCGGTAGACGGGGTTCGAACCCGCGACCTGCGGCTTGGGAAGCCGCCGCTCTGCCAACTGAGCTACTACCGCATTTTTGGTTTAGGGTTTAGAGTTTAAGGTTTAGGGGTTATTCTTTAAACCTTAAACATTAAACCCTAAACATTAAACCTTATGTGAAGGATATCGCCGTCCTGCACTTCGTAGTTCTTGCCTTCGACCGCCAACTTGCCGGCCTCCTTGCACTTGAGTTCCGATCCGTATTGCACCAGATCGTTGTATTTGATGACCTCGGCGCGGATGAAGCCGCGTTCCAGGTCGCTGTGGATCACGCCCGCCGCCTGCGGTGCCAACATGCCCCGCTTGATGGTCCAGGCTCTGTTCTCCTTGCCGCCAACGGTGAAGAAGGAGATGAGATCCAGCATCTTGTAGGCCGCACGGATCACCTTGTTCACGCCCGGCTCGGTCAGACCAACATCCTCCAAGAAGGCTTTGCGGTCCTCCTCGCTTTCCAATTCGGCAATTTCGGATTCGATCTTGGCGGCGATAACCAACATTTCCCCGCCGTTCTCTTCCACATATTTCTTCACGGCCTCGGAATAAGCGTTCCCGGTGGCCGCGTCGTCGTCGTTCACGTTGCATACGAACATCACGGGCTTCTCGGTGAGCAGCATCATGTCGGCCACCACGGCTTTTTCATCAGCGGTGACTTCCAAGGTGCGCACATTCTGGAAACCTTCGAGATGTTCCTTGTATTTCTTCAGAATTTCGTAGTCGTGCTTGGCGGTTTTGTCGCCCACCTTGGCGGCTTTCTCCACCTTTGAGATTTTGCGCTCGATCTGCTCCAGGTCCTTGCACTGTAACTCGAAATCCACAATCTCGATGTCGCGGACGGGATCCACAGAACCTTCCTCATGGGGTAGGGCAGGGTTGTCGAAGCAGCGCAGCACGTGGATGAGCGCGTCGCACAGACGCACGTCCGCGAGGAAGCTGTTGCCGATGCCCGCGCCGGTGCTGGCACCCTTGGCCAAACCGGGAATATCGACGAGATCCAAGTTGGCATAGACCAACTTGTCGGCATGGATGAAGGTGTTGATGTGGGCCAGACGCTCGTCAGGCACTGCACATACGCCAATGTTCGACTTGTTGGTGCTGTACGCGAAATCTGTCACCTCCGCCTTCGTGTTGGAGATGCAGTTGAACATCGTCGTCTTACCCGAGTTCGTCAATCCTACTATGCCGCATTTCAAACCCATATTGTTTGTCTTAACTACTAACTACTAACTGCTAACTAATCAAAATCCGAGCACCACGTCCTCCACGTGGTCGATCTCGGGGAGATAGTGTTTGATCGTTTGTTCCACGCCGTTCTTGAGGGTCATCTTGGCGTGGGGACAGGTGCCGCACGCGCCTTGCAGGCGAACCTTCACGACATTGTCGGGGGTGAGCTCCACAAACTCGATGTTGCCGCCGTCCTGTTCCAAATAGGGGCGGATTTGGTCGATGATCGAGATGACCTTCTGTTCTAACGTGGGGTTTTCCATATCTTCAAATTTAGGCGGCAAAGATACAATTTTTTTCGTGATGTACAGCTGGGAATTTTAGTTCAAAGTTCGTGCCATTCCTCATGCCGGTCTTGAGCCGGCATCCCTTCCGTTTTGTTGGGGGTCGCGGGTCAAGCCCGCGATGAGGGATTCAAGGTTCAGTTATTATTCGTTATCAATAGAAGCATGGAGTCAGCGGCCATGGCCATGGTGTCTTCGGCAGCCCATTGGCGGAAACCGGCCTCGTTGCGGTAGAAGGCCACCATGGGTTTCTGCTCGTAGGTCATCAAGTGGAAAGTGCTGTCAGGCGGCCAAGTTCCGTTGCGCAGCTGCGTGACCGGAATCTGGTTGCAGTAGGCCACATAATAGTCCCAAACGGTGTCCAACCGGTCGTAAGGCTTGAAAATGAGGTTGATATTCGGGTCTTTGTCGTAGAAAAGCCCGCAGGCGGCGTTGCCGTTGGTCGCCACCACTACCGGTCGTTCGGTATAGTGTTTCCCGATGTCGTGCGTGTAGATGTAGTCCCGCATCCACTCGTTGACCTCCTTGTTGGCCTCGAAGTTGCTGTCCAAAGCATATTTCTCGTAAGCATTATGGATGCCGCCGGAAATCTCGTTGAAGTAGAGCGTGGTGAAAGGGCTGTTTATCAGGATGTGGCGGATCGGCATGAAAGAGAGAAACCCCATGAGCGCCAGAATCACGAAATTGGTGTAACGGTCGTTGATCTGCCGTAGCGTGCATTCCACACCGCTGGCTGCCATCAGCATGAAGAGCGGATAGATACAGTAGTGGATGGCCCAGAGCGTGTCGGGGTTCATGTAGTGCGTCTTCACGCGGTTGATGCAGAAGAGGAACGTATATATAAATATGAATATCGAAAACGGCTTCAGCGACTTAATGGCATTCTTGAAGAAAATGAAGAAAAGCAGGAAGCTGATAAGCACGACCGTTGGGGTGGTAACATACAGATATTTAGATAGATACCTTTTCGGAAAGTTGTCCGGCCCGATAAGATGTCCTTCGAAAATCTGGTTCTGGTCGAACGGGATGTTGGTGACCAAGGAGGCAAACGCGTTGTTGGGGGTGATGAAGGAGGTCTCCAAGTACCAGGTGCAGGCGGTGTGTATGATTCCCACGGCGACCCACATGGCGACCACGGACAAGGAGACGAGCCCGAGAGCCCTGAGGTATTCGCGGGTGAACATCTTCTTGATGGGGTTGTAGAGGAAAAAGTTGAGCAGCGTGAAGACGAGGAAGAAGTGCAGGAGCGAGGATCCGGCGTTGTGGACCGAAAGCGTGAGCAGAATGCCGATGGCGATGCGGATGAGCCGCGAGATCCGGATCACCGGAAGCTCCCGGCTGAAATAGTACATCTGCATAATGCTGTATATGAAGAAGTAGGCAAATGTCACATCGACAATGTTGCTCAACGAATAGCCGAAAAATCTCGGAGAAAGGAAGAGGAAGAAGGCCGTGAAAAACGCCGCCCGCCAACTGAACGCTCGCAGCAAGATAAACGACAGATAAACCACAATCAGCCAGCCGAAAATACTGCTCAGGATGTGTCTGAATCTATAGACATCACTGAAATTCAGCGATTTGGCGAGAGAATAAATCAGCAGGTCGATGGTTTGCGCCTGCGTATGCGCGTAGGGGTGCGCTTTATACGCATCCGGATCGCCGATGTGATGGAAGTGGTTGTAAAGCAGCTCTGAATATTCGTTCTGCGCCACTTCGCGGTCGGAGATGCCGATTCGCTGGCACAGCACCAACATCCATACCAACGCCACCGCAAGCAGCAGCATCCACAAATATTTGAAGACGTCGTCACTGCTTCTCAGCGAGAACGAGAACTGTTTTTTCTCAATCTGATACTTGATTTTCTCCTTGTTGACCTTCGAAAAACGGACTTGCCAGACGTTGTCGTCAAAGAGATTGTCGTAATAGAGGAACTTGTCCACAACATTCTTGATGCGGATGAAGATGCGTTCCCATATATTGGTGGTCTCTTTGGACATATTTAGCGAGTCTCAGATTGGGTCAGAAGTTGTCGGAGGTAGGTCGCGGCCTGCGGTCCCTCGTTGAAGAGCAGGTCGATGACGGAAAGATTGGGCACGAATCCGAACTTGTCCTCAAAAACTTGATAGTAAGGGGTTTTCAGTCGGAAAGGGTAGTCCTCTCTGCGGGCCTGTTTCGGGTGGATGAGCAGACGTGGATCGTTGTTGATGTAAGGAGAGAACTCCGTGGTGGTCCTAATTTCGCAATCGAGGCGCAGGAGCTTCATCAGCGTTTGCGTAAGTTGCAGGTTGAAGTCGAAAAGAAACTCGAACTCCCGCTCATAGAAGGGTTTCAGCGCATCCTTGTAGTAGAGGTAGTAGGGGGTGTTGTTGTAAGCCGACTCGATGGAACGCCAATGTGCGCGCTGCCAGGGCGTGACATATTCGATGCGGACATCCTTGACAATGCCCATCCTGCCGTCATGAACCGTGGGGATGATGAGATTCAGCGCCCCGTTGCCGTTCATGATGACCGTCCTGTTGCGGTAGGACTGCTTCTGATACCGCTCCTCGCGCTCGATAGCGGCGTTTTCGGACAGCAGCAGCGCAAAATATTCTACCGGCGGGAGGTAGGCGGTGGAAAGCAGGACATTGTCCACTGTTAACGGGCGATGACCAGTTTGGATTTATAGTTGCGCTCCGAGCCGACCAGCTCAATGAAATAGACCCCGTCTTGGAGACCGTTCACATTCAGCGTGAAGGTGGCGTCGGTAGTGACGGAAGTGCTCATAACCAGCTGTCCCATTGTGTTATAGATATTGCAAACAGCCGTTTCGGGGAGGAATTCACCTTGGATGGTGACGAGACCGTCCTGCGCCGGGTTGGGGTAGATGTCGAACGTGTATGTCTTGAGTTCGTAGTCTTCTATTCCTGTCACCACGGTGCCGTCGTACTTCATGCTCGGAAGCGTGGTTACGCCGGTGTTGTCAGGATCGAGCCACGGTTGCAGCTTTCTGTCGGCATTGGTGTTGTTGTTGTTCGTCCAGTGGTAGGACATTCTGCCGTAGTTGTCAGTGCCTTGCGGATAATTACAGTAACTCATACCGCTGGTCAGTGTGCCGATAATCTGCTGTTTGAAGTTGAACAACGGTGAGCCGGAAGACCCTTGCTCCGTGACGCCCTTGTTGGGGTTGGTGCGCCAACGAACAACGAAGTATTTGTCTGCGTAAGAGCCCGATGTCGGTGCCGTAATAGTCTGCGGGAAGCTGATTTTCTTCCAGTCGCCGCCGGGGTGATGGATGCCGGCGCCGATGGATGCCGCTCCGCTACGGTCCCAACCTGCGAAGACGATGCTGTCACGGAAAGTGACACTCAGGCTGCCGGTGATTTTCAGCAGCAGGAAATCGGAAGCTTGCATCGTGCTTGTGGTGTTGGAGCGAGCGACGATAGTGCCGCCGTTGGCCACTTTGTAACTGCCCGAGGTTCCTCCGCATGTGGTGGTCTGGTAATTGAAATAGAACTTGTGGGTCTCGTCATCGGCCGCGACACAGTGGTCGGCGGAAAGCACATACGGGGTCTTGTCCATGCGCACGTTGTTGACCATGGCGCCGGAACAGAGGAAGCTGCCCCATCCCCATTGATGTGTGTCTTCATCGTAATAATAGGCGGTGATGCCGATGCAAACCACCGACTTTATGGGATTTCCCCAACCCTGTGCGTCGGGACAGACCACATCGATATGGCAGTTGCCTTCTGCGTTGCCGATGGGGCCTTTGTCGTCCTTTCTCACATGGAGGAAATCTTTGTAAATATGCATCACCGCGGCGATGTTGATTTCGCCCTTGAAGGCGACGTCGGCCGGTTCATAGTATTCCACGATCAGTTCGTCGCCGATGATGTTGTCGGTTTCAAACTTGCCCACCTCCTGCATGTCGGCGTTGGTGTAGGGGCCGAAGACCTGTTCCCGGTCGGGACTGTAGATGAACAATTTACCCTCTTCCGGAATGTTGAATTTATCGAAAACCAGGTAGGTCATGACCGCACCTTCCGACACGAATTGGGCGCGCCAGAGCATGCCGCCGTCTTCGGTGATGTCTTTGCGGCCGGAGTTCTCAAACGTCTTGTTCTCGGAATAGCCGATGCCGGTGCGAAGCGGGCGGGACTTTTCCACGATGGCTGCATCTTCGCGCAAGAGCTTGTCCACGTCCGTTTTTGGGGTCAGAATGACATCCACCGACTGTGAAATACCCTTCTTGTTGAAAGAATAGGGGAATTCGCCATTCTCTGCTTGGGCGAATAACATGCTGGTTAACAAGGCGAAAACCGCCGTCAGGATGAAATATTTTCTCATACTTTTAATAGATATAATTCAAGGCCGCAAAAGTATAAAAAAAATCGTATTTTTGCAACCGTTTTAAATTGAGCATAATGACAGTAAAGAGAAAAGTGAAATTTGAGGGTGTTCCCTACGAAGGGAACCTGGAAGAGTTGATTATACAAGCCCTGATCGAGAAGCAAGGGGTGGATATCCATTGCGTCAACCTGAAGAAGATAAACCACGTCTATTTCGACTACTTCATCGTCTGCACAGGCAATTCCAAACCCCATGTGGAGACGCTCTGCGACTTCGTGCAGGAGCAGACCCAGCGCGTTGCCGGTGTCAAGCCGCTGCATGTCGAGGGGCTCGAAAACAAGGAGTGGGTGCTGCTCGACTACTTCAACATTCTGGTCCACATCTTCCTCCCCGAAGCCCGCGAGCACTACCAGCTCGAATCCCTCTGGGGCGATGCTGAGATTCAGAAGTTCTAAGTTCAAGGTTCAAAGTTCAAGGTTAAGAGAATGATACCCCATTTCAAAAATGTAATTCCTTAAGCAGCCTCGAAGAGGCAAAACGCACGGAGTGCAATTAACCCCACACAAGGCGAAAGCCGCAGTGTGGGGCATATAGAAAGTGAGGGGACATAAAAAGTAAAAACAGATGCCAGACAATAATAATAACCCAAACAATAACAACAGAAAGCCCGGAAACAGGCCGGATTTCTTCGGCGGGATGAAAAACGCGGACAGCAAAAACGGCGGCAAGAAGAAATTCAACTGGTCGTTCCTGTACCTTGCCATCACCTTAGGGCTGATCGGAATCTATTTCTTCTCCGGCAACGAGCCCATCAAGGAGGTGAACGACATGGAGTTCTACCAGATGGTGAAGAATCAGGACATCGAGCATGTGGAGTATGTGAAGAAAAACTCGCACATCAACGTCTTTCTGAAACGCGATGCTTTGGAGCACAACGCGGTGCACGAAGAGGTCCGCAAAAACACCGAAGGTCCGCAGTACTATTTGGTCGTCACGGACTTGCAGGTTTACAACGAAAATCTCAGGGATGTCAAACAGCAATGCGTTCAAGAGCGTTTGGCGCAGGACAGCACGCTGGTGGCCAGCGACATAGCTAAGGAGTATGACTTCCCGATGAAGCAGGACAACACCCAAAGCTGGGGCTTCGAGCTCCTGATTTGGATGTTCCCCTTCTTGCTGATTCTTCTCCTCTATTTCTTTTGGATGCGTTCGATGCGCAACGGCGGAGGCCCCTTCGGTGGCGCTGGCGGCGGCAGCAACATTTTCAACATTGGCAAGTCGCGGGCGCAAGAGTTCGATGAGAAGACCGGACAGTTGGTCACGTTCAAGGATGTGGCCGGTCTGGAAGGCGCGAAGTTTGAGATTGAGGAGGTGGTCGATTTCCTGAAAAATCCCCAAAAATACACCGTTTTGGGCGGTAAGATCCCCAAAGGCGTGCTGCTGGTCGGTCCTCCAGGCACGGGTAAAACCCTGTTGGCCAAGGCTGTGGCCGGCGAAGCGAAAGTCCCGTTCTTCTCCATGTCGGGCTCCGATTTCGTGGAGATGTTCGTGGGCGTGGGTGCCTCGCGTGTGCGCGACCTCTTCCGCAACGCCAAGGAGAAAGCCCCCTGCATCATTTTCATTGACGAGATTGACGCCATCGGACGCGCCCGTGGCAAAGGGGCGTTCTCGAATGCCAATGATGAGCGCGAAAGCACTCTGAACCAGTTACTTACAGAGATGGATGGCTTCGGCACCAACGCCGGTGTCATCATCATGGCAGCCACCAACCGCGCCGACATCCTCGACAGAGCCTTGCTCCGTGCCGGCCGTTTCGACCGCCAAATCCAGGTCGAGCTGCCCAATTTGAACGAACGTAAGGGCATCTTCGGCGTCCACGTGCGCAACCTCAAACTCGGTCCCGATGTCGATTTGGACTTCTTCGCGAAGCAGACTCCGGGTTTCTCCGGCGCCGACATTGCCAATGTCTGTAACGAGGCCGCGTTGATCGCCGCCCGCCAAAGTAAGACGCAGATCGAGAAAGAGGACTTCTTGGCTGCTGTGGATCGTATCATCGGCGGTTTGGAGCGCAGAGGCAGCGTGATTTCCCCCGAAGAGAAGAAAACCATCGCGTACCACGAGTCCGGTCACGCCTGCGTGAGCTGGATGCTACGCTATGCCTCCCCGTTGGTGAAGGTCACTATCGTGCCGCGTGGCAAGGCCCTCGGCGCGGCTTGGTATCTCCCCGAGGAACGGCAGCTCACCACCTACGAGCAGCTCTTTGACGAGATGGCGGCCACGTTAGGCGGTCGCGCCGCCGAGGAGGTTTTCTTCGGCCAACTCTCCACGGGTGCCCTTAACGACCTCGAACGGGTGAGCAAGCAGGCTTACGCCATGGTAGTCTATTACGGTCTGGACGAGAAAATCGGCAATGTGAGTTATTACGACTCAACGGGCCAGCAGGAGTACAACATGACCAAACCCTATAGTGAGAAGACGGCCGAGGAGATTGACAAACGGGTGCATGATCTCATTGAGAAGGCCTACGCCTGCGCCAAGCAGATTCTGACGGACAACTACGAGAAGGTGGAAACATTAGCCAAGCTGCTGCTTGAACGTGAGGTGATTTTCACCGAAGACGTGCAGCGCATTCTCGGTGACCGTCCTTTCAAAACGGAATCCAACCCCGACACCCCCTCTGTGAGCGAACCCGCTTCCACAGAAGAGGTCTCCACCCCCACGAACACAGAAGAAAATGAGCAATAACGAATCCAGTTTTATCACCGATAAAGAATACATCCGGGGCGTCATCCGCAAGAGCACGCTCTCGCATGAGCACAAGGAGGAGGGACAGCCTTCGTTGCAGTTCCTCGCACCCATGACTAACGTGCAGGTCGAGTTCTGGCAGAATTTCCAGGCCAACGGCGGCAAGATCCTGCGCTGCCACAACCGTCAGGACCGCCTCAAATTCCTGAAGATGCTGGCCGAAGACCAGCAGTACAACGTGGTGCTGAACACCCACAACAACCTCTGTCCGGATTTGGAGCAAGCCCAGATGAACTATGTCAACGCCATCTCCGTGAACATGCCCATCGACGCGGTGGTGGTGCTTTCCACATTGTTGGTGGCCCGCACGGGGAGCATCGGCTTCACGCAGCCCGTGGCGCGGTTCGTCTCCATGCGCAACATCGCCAAAGACGTGATCGTGATTTCGCGCATGAGCGACATCGTGCCCGACTTCGAAAGTGCGCTGGTTCGCAACGAGAAGTTCGCCAAGGAGGCCGGCGTGGAGTTCGTCACCCCGACCGTGCTGCCCAAGGAGAACGGCAAGGAGGTGCGCACCCCGCAGAATCCGAGATACATTCTGCTTCTGTTGGACGAAAACCCGCCGAAAAATGCGTAATCTGCTCATCAGAACCGCTTCCGGCATCGTCTATGTCGCCCTGATGGTGACGGCGGTGTTCACCCCATGGGTGGCCGTGCCGCTGGCATTGTTTTTCGTTATTGTAGGCCTTTACGAATTCTATAAACTATGCAATGACCCTACACTTCGTCAAAACTTTTCCTTTTGGTTTATCGCGGCATTATGTCTTTTTGAGAGTTTCTATGCTTTGTTTGTTTCCTTTCCGAATTTGCCGCCAATTTCTTGGATAGCAGGTCTTTGCATTGCATACGTATGCCTTTTTATTCCCGAACTGATAGCGAAGAGCGAGTTGTCCATGAGTCGTGTTGGATTAGGCTTTTTTGGTCAGATGTGGATTGTAGTGCCCTTGTGTGTGCTTTTCTTACTCTGGATTCCCCAAAATTCAGTGTCGGTACTGGCCTTTTTTGTCTTGATTTGGATGTCTGACACTGCTGCATACGTCTTCGGCTCTCTCTTTGGAAAGCACAAACTCGCGCCAAACATCTCTCCGGGCAAAACATGGGAAGGATTCCTCTGCAGCTGTGTGTTTACGATTGGGCTTGCTGTAGGGCTTTCGTATATTCCGTTTTTCCGAATGATGGGAATGCCCATATCTTGGTGGATTGTGTTTGCGCTCATCATTCAGGTCTTTGGACTGATGGGTGACCTTGTCGAGTCACTGTTCAAACGCATGGCTGGCGTGAAGGACAGCGGAAACATCATCCCCGGCCACGGCGGCGTCCTCGACCGGGTCGATTCCATCCTGGTTGCCACTATCCCCGCATACCTGTTCTGGCTGACAGCAATCTTATAAAACACATTCACACATAAACCCTAACCCATAAACTATAAACCTTAAAATATGAAACGAGAAGGAAAACCCACACAACACTTTTTCACCTATTATAACCGGACGATTCCCGAAAACTGGAATGCTCCGGCATTGACCGACTATAACGGCACCACAAGTTATACCTACGGCGAGATGGCCGCGCAGATGTTCAAACTTCAAATCCTGCTGGAGCAGGCTGGGGTAGGGCGTGGCGACAAGGTGGTGATATGCAGCCGCAACTGCGCCAACTGGGCGGTGTCGCTGCTGGCCATCGCCGCCAACCGGGGCGTCATCGTCTCCATCATGGACGCTTTCGCGCCCGCCGACATCGAAAGTCTCACCAACCACTCCGATGCCAAGGCGATGTTTGTGAGTCAAAACGTTTGGAAAAACATTGACGTCCAGCATCTTGAGAATGTCAACTTGGTGCTCGACACCGACGGCTTCCAGCTGCTGTACGCCCGCACGGAGCAGCAGGAAAAGGCATACGAACAATACGGAAATCTCTACCGCGAGCGTTATCCGAGGGGATTGCAGCGCGAGGATATCAACCTGCCGACCGACAACCTCGATGATCTGATGATTATCAACTACACCTCCGGCACCACGGGTGCTCCCCGTGGTGCGATGCTGACTTACCGCAACATCTCCGCTAACGTGCAGTACAGTCAGGAGGAGATTCCCAACCACGCCGGCTGGACGGAGGTCTGTATGTTGCCGCTGGCCCACATGTTCGGCATGACCATCGAGTTCCTGTACCAAGTGGCGGGCGGTTGCCATGTCTATTTCCTCGGCAAGACACCCACTCCGTCCACACTGCTGAAGTGCTACGCCGAGACGAAACCCTACATGATTCTCACCGTGCCGTTGGTGATTGAGAAAATCTTCCATTCAAAGATATTCCCGGCGTTGAGAAAACCGGGTGTCAAGACGTTGTGGAACACGCCGATTCTCTGCAAAATTGTGGAAAAGAAGATTTACAGCCAGCTGATGAACGCCTTCGGTGGCAACTTGATTTGGCTGATTACGGGCGGCGCCGCGTTGAACACCAGCGTGGAGAAAGTGCTGCGGCGCATCAAATTCCCGTTAGTGGTGGGCTACGGCATGACTGAGGCCGGTCCGCTGGTGAGTTACGAACACTGGTACAAGCAACCAGTAGGTTCCTGTGGCAAGGTGGTGACTCGCAACGAGATAATGGTCAATTCACCCAACCCGAGAAGCGAGGTCGGTGAAATCCTTTTCCGTGGCGAGCACGTGATGAAGGGATATTACAAGAATGAGGAGGCAACGCAGGCCGCCATCGATAGCGAGGGCTGGCTGCACACCGGCGACCTCGGTCTTATGGACAAACACGGCAACCTTTACATCAAGGGGCGCAGCAAGGCGATGATCCTCACCTCCGGCGGGCAGAATATCTACCCCGAGGAGCTGGAATCCAAACTGAGCACGCTGCCCGGGGTGGGGGAGACCGTGGTGGTAGGTCGCAAAGGCAAGGTCGTGGCACTTGTCTATCCTGACCCCGCCTTCGATTGGTCGAAAATCACCGTGGAGGAGCAGATGCAGCAGAACTTGGAGACCATCAATGGGATGGTGGCCAAATACGAGCACATCTCAGCCATCGAGACCGTGGAGCAGGAGTTCGCGAAGACCCCGAAACGGTCGATACGGAGGTTCCTGTATAAATAAGTTAGTTTAGAGTTTAGGGTTTAGAGTTTAGAATTAAGAGTTAAGAATGCGAAAAACTGGACTAATCATATTCGTTCTCAGCGTTTTATCGCTTGGTTGGGTGCAGGCTCAGCCGCTGGTGATTATGCACACCAACGACACGCACAGCCAGATCGACCCCTATTCGTACAAGGACGACATCAATGTGGGTGGATTCCTGCGGCGGGAGGCGGCCATCCGCGAGGTGCGGGCCGAAAATCCCTACTCGTTGCTGCTTGATGCCGGCGACTTCTCGCAGGGAACCCCGTACTTCAACTTCTTCAAGGGCTATGTGGAGGTGCGGCTGATGAACGCAATGGGTTATGATGCCGCCACGCTGGGCAACCACGAGTTCGACAATGGCTGTTCAGCCCTTGCCGCCCGCCTCAAGACGGCCGATTTTCCTGTGGTATGCGCCAACTATCAGTTTGCCAACAAGAAGTTGGCCAAGGTCGTCAAACCCTACGTCATCATTGAACGCGGCGGACATCGCATCGGCATCTTCGGTCTCGGCGTGAATCTCGACGGCTTTGTTGCACCGCAGATCGCCCGCGAGGTCACTTACCTTGATCCCGTGGAGACCGCCCGCAAGATGGTGGCTGAACTGAAAGCCCAAAATTGCGACCTGATCGTCTGTCTCTCGCATGTCGGGGTCGATACCACAGTCAAGGATAATGATTTCGAAACCGCTCGTCAAGTCCCTGAAATAGATGTGATTATCGGCGGCCACTCGCACGAGGAACTGAACCCGCCGAAAGTTGTCGGTAACACCCGCATCTGTCAGATGACGAACAGGGGGAAATGTTTCGGAGTGCTGACAATCCAGAATGAAGAATGAAGAATGCATAATGAAGAATATTTCTTTCGTAGTATACAACGTGCTATCTTTTACCTGATTACTGATCACTGTTCACTATTCACTAATATACAAATATAAATGTCAGAAGACTTACGGTTGGTTGCGGATTTGGCGCTGATATTGACGTCGGCGGGGGTCGTGACCGTGATTTTCAAACTGCTGAAACAGCCTCTTGTGCTGGGCTATCTCGTGGCCGGATTCCTGGTCGGGCCGCACCTGCATATTTTCCCCACCGTGGCCGATATGGCCGATGTGGAGGCATGGTCCGAAATCGGTATCATCTTCATGATGTTCGGGGTCGGACTGGAATTCAGCTTCAAGAAACTGATGTCGGTGGGCAGCAAGGCCTTCATCACCGCATTTGTCGGCATCATCGGCATGATTGGCGTGGGCGCTTTGCTCGGCTTTGTGATGGGGTGGGGCGTGATGGAGAGTATCTTTCTCGGCGGTATGCTGTCGATGTCCTCCACGGCCATCATCGTCAAGGCTTTCGAGGACATGAACCTCAAGGGAGAATCGTTCGCAAGCCTTACCACGGTGGTACTGATCATCCAGGACATCGTGGCCGTGGTGATGATGGTGTTGATTTCCACCGTCGCGGCGAGTAAGAATTCGATGCCGGGCAAGGAGATGTTGATGAGCATCGTGAAGTTGGTCTTCTTCCTGATTCTTTGGTTTGTGGTCGGCATCTATTTGATACCCACGCTTTTGCGGAAGTTCAAGAAATACATCAATGATGAAAACCTGCTCATCATCTCCATCGGTCTCTGTTTCGCCATGGTGATTATTGCCAATAATGTGGGGTTCTCCTCCGCCTTGGGCGCGTTCGTCATCGGTTCTATTCTCGCGGAAACGGACGAGAATGAGCGCATTGAACATCTCACCGAAAGTATCAAGAATCTTTTTTCAGCCATCTTCTTCGTCTCTGTGGGTATGATGATTGATCCGCAGATTTTAACGCAGTATTGGAAACTGATTCTCGCATTGGTTATTATTACGCTGGTTGTCAAGGCGTTTGTTTGTTCTGCCTCGGCGGTTATCGCGGGCGCCAACTTGGAGGATTCGATCAAGTCGGGCTTCACCTTGTCGCAGATTGGCGAATTTGCGTTCATCATCGCCTCCGTGGCCGTGGCGCAGCGCGTGATGCCGTCGTACATCTATCCGGTGATCATCGCTTCTTCCGTCATCACCACCTTCACCACGCCTTACTGGATCAAACTGGCCACGCCGGTGTACAATCTGTTGGACAGCAAGCTCTCTCCCAAAACGAAAGCCACGTTGGACGAGTACGCTCTTTTCGGGGCCAGCAAGGAGGGTAAGAAAAATTGGAGCAGCATCATCAAAAGCACCATCACGAATGTGCTGGTTTTCTCGGTGCTTTCGTTTGCCACACTATGGCTTCTGTTCGAGAAACTGATACCTTTCATCAAAAAGCTGCCATTTGTGGAGATGATTCCTCAATGGGGTTTCAACACATTGTGCGCCACCGGGTCGCTGCTGATCATCTCGCCGTTCCTCTTCGGCATCGTCCGCAACAGCCCGAAAGTGCACGAACTCTACCGCAACTTGGTGAAAGAGAACCGCGCCAACATGCTGGCCGTCATCGTCTGGACCCTCTTCCGCTTCATGATTGTCTTCTACTTCGTTTTCTCCATCCTGGTCAACTTCTTCAAGTTCACCAAATGGGTGATTGTGCTTATCGCGTTTGCGGTGATTTTCCTGATTGTCCTGTCGCGCCGCAACCTGAACCGCTTCGCCACCATGGAACGGAAGTTCAAAACGAACCTGAATGGCGACAATGCATAATGAAGAATGTATAATGAAGAATTATTCCTTAAACAGTCCCGGAGGGACAACATTTTAATAACCCCACACAAGGCGACAGCCGCAGTGTGGGGTGGACACAAGGAGATAGCCGCAGTGTGGGGACGTAATATAAATAGAAAATGAAAAACACTTTATTCCTAGATAGAGACGGCATCATCAACGTGCAGATTGTGGGCGGATACGTGCGCAAGCCGGAGGAGTTCGTCCTCGTCAACGGCGTGCTGACCGCCATGCAGTGGCTGCGGCCGAAGTTCCGCCACATCATCGTGGTGACGAACCAGCAGTGCGTGGAGAAGCGCATCTGCAAGATGGAGGACATCGAAGAGATTCACCGGCAGATGTGCGTCACCTTCGAGGAGAATCTGACTCCGTTGGACGCAGTCTATTGCTGTCCGCACTTGGCAGGGAAGGGTTGCGGCTGCCGCAAGCCCGACATCGGGATGGCACTGCAGGCCAAAGCCGATTTCCCCGACATCGACTTCTCCGATTCCTTGATGGTCGGTGACAGCCTCTCCGATATCCAATTCGCCGTAAATGCGGGGATCACGCCCGTACACGTCGGCGCGAAACACCCCGGCGAATACGAGGAAATCCTGAAACTCACGTCATTGCACTACCGTAATCTGCTGGATTTCGCCAAGAACTACCCATTTTATGTATAACCATCCATCTGCTCTACCAAGCTCTTTCCCCTGCGGGGCCGTTCAAGGAAATGTTTTCATTCTTCATTCTCCATTCTTAATTCTTAATTGAAATGACCTTCTTCTTCATCTTCTTCATCTGTTACCCCCTCGCAGCGCTGCCGTTAGCTGTGCTATATCTGTTGTTGCCCGTGGTGTATGGGGTGGTGAATCACGTGGTTCGATACAGACGGAAAGTGGTGGACGACAATCTGTTGCGGTCGTTTCCTGAACTGACGGTTCAAGAACGGAGACGGATACGCAACCGCTACTACTGGCATTTGTCACAGATTGCTATTGAGATGATCAAGATGTTGCTGATTCCGCGTTTCGCCCTGCGCTACCGTTACCACTGCGACGACAAATCGCTGCCAGAAAATTTCTTCAAAGAGGGTAGGAGTGTGATCCTGATGTCGAGCCACTACAACAACTGGGAGTGGATGATTGTGGCCTTGGACGAGATGTTCCCGCAGCACGGTATCGGGGTGGGGAAGGCCAACAGCGACAAAGTCTTCGAGAAGTGGGTGAACCGTGCGCGCACCCGCAACGGCACGGAGGTCTGCTTCGCCGACACCGCCCGCGAGGTTTTCGCGCATTACGAGGAAAACCATATCCCCGCGGCCTACATGATGCTCGCCGACCAATCGCCCAGCAACCCGAAAAAATGCTACGTCACGCAGTTTCTCAACCAAACCACCGGCGTGATATACGGTCCCGAGTATTTCGCACGCAAATACAACATCCCGGTGCTCTATTACGAGGTGATAAAGGAGAGAATAGGGAAGTACCGCGTGGATGTCCACCTCATTACAGACCATCCGCAAGAGGAGGAACCCTATGCCATCACGCAGAAATACACCGAATTACTGGAACAGACCATCCGCCGCAAACCCGAATACTGGATTTGGAGCCACAGACGCTGGAAATTGAAATTTTAGCTGTTAGCTTTTGGCTATTAGCTGTTGGTTTCTGCACAAAGCGCATTCACTGATTGATAAAGACTTATTGCCTTGTTTTAGCGGAATCCCGTCTGTAGGAACGTATCCCGTAGATGCTTACGATTACGAAACAGAGCAACGGCAGGGCGTAGCTGACGTTGACGGCGGGGTGACCGAGGATGGTACCGCAGTCAATAATCGTGCCTTGGAGCGGGGGCATAAGCGCGCCGCCCACGATGGCCATCACCAGGAAGGCCGCGCCGAGCGAGGAGTCTTGAAGGGAGACGTTTTCCAAAGCGATGCCGTAGATGGTCGGGAACATCAGGCTCATGAAGATGCTGATGCCAACCAGACAGTAAAGCCCCGGCATACCCACAATCAAAACTGCACCTAACGCGCAAAGTCCAGCGCAGATACCGAAAATGGCCAGCAGTTTGCGTCCGTTCACGTATTTCATCAGGAATGTGGAGATGAAACGACCGCAGAGGAAGAGAATCATGGCCACGATGTTGTAGTTCTGTGCCGTAGCCTTGTTAATTCCCAAATTGTCAGCATATTGAATAATGAAAGTCCAGGTCATGATTTGGGCGGCCACGTAGAAGATCTGCGTGAAGACGCCTTCGCGATAGACCTTGTTGTGCCACAAATTTGAGAGGGTTTGGCGGAAACTGTTCTGTTTTTCGCCGGTTGCGGTGGTATCGGGCATCTTTACTAAAGCAATGACAATCAGCATGATAAGTACTACCAAACCGATAGCCACGTAAGGGTCGCGGATGATGGCGAGGTCGTGAAGGCGGATGGCGGCTTTATCGGCCTCGGGAAGGGTAGGGAAGATGATGTTGCCGGCGGCGTCACGACGGTCGGACCAAAGGTTGGGCAGCACGATAAGGGAAGCCACGGCCATGCCACAGAGCGAGCCCATCGGATTGAATGCCTGGGCAAGGTTGAGGCGGCGGGTGGCGTTCTCCTTGCGACCGAGGGAGAGGATGAACGGGCTCGCGGTGGTTTCGAGGAAGGCAAGTCCGAAGGTGAGAATGTAGAGCGAGAGGCAGAAGTAGGAGAATTTCTGGTAAGCCGCGGCGGGGATGAACAGGAACGCGCCGACCGCGTATAGGGCAAGTCCGAGCAGGATGCCTTTTTTGTAGGAGAATTTCCGGATGAAAAGAGCGGCAGGGATGGCCATCGTCGCGTAACCGCCGTAGAAAGCGAACTGCACGAGGGATGCCTTCGCCGCACTGAGCTCCATCAATGTCTGGAAAGCTGCCACCATCGGGTTGGTGATGTCGTTGGCGAATCCCCACAGCGCGAACAGCGAAGTGATGAGGATGAACGGAAGCAGGTATTTCCGTTCAACGAGTTTCAAATTGTTGTCTTTCAAAGGGTTATTCTCAATCATACGTAAAAATCCAAAATTAAATTCAATCTTCGGCAAAGATAGCATTTTTCATAATTGTCTTGTCATAAGCGAAATAGGGTGAGACAAATCCACCGAACACCATCTCCGCATAACCCTATTTAACATAATATAAATTATCGGACAAGCATAGAGCGAAAACCGTACGAAGATTTTGCCCTGTTTGATTAAACAAAGAAGATCATCGCATCAGCGATAATTCTTCATTCTTCATTCTGAATTCTGCATTGGAAAGTGCGGATGGGGGGACTCGAACCCCCACGGCTTTCGCCACCAGATCCTAAGTCTGGCGCGGCTACCATTACGCCACATCCGCATCGTTTTGAGGGTGCAAAAATACACTTTTTTCCCGAACGTTGACCACAGTAAACAAATGTAGAGACGCATAATTTTACGTCTCTACATCATTATATTATTAGGAGTAAAGCTTATTTAACGCCCTCAAGAAGCAAATCTCCAAGACCGATGTGATATCCTTCGGAGACGAACAAAATATTACCGTCTTTGTCGAGGATCAAGCATACGGGACGCTCGCCGGTGGTGTGCGGCAAAGAACCGTCGTGAACCGCGTTCTTCAGAGCCGCCAAAACGCTCTCTGTCAGGTCGTTGACCTTCGCGGAAAAGACCTCCACGTTGGCGGGCTGGTTCTTCTCCTTTTTCCAGTTCGTGTTGTTGGCCACCAGCAGCACCTTGCCGCCCCAAGCTTCGTAGTCGGCCTTTTTCGCGGCCAGTTCCTTGGCCAAATGGTTGGTCGGTTCGGTTCCGGGCGCGACAAGACAGAGCACTACCCTATCTTTGCCTGACTCGTTCAGCATGTCTGATAACGATTTGTTATTCAGCTTGTTAATGTTCATATCCAAATGACCGTACGTGTTGTTTCGCTGCACCAATTCGGGGATTTTGATGGTGTATTCATCCTTCTTGTTCAAGGTGAAGAAATGCAGTTCCGACAATACCTCGCCGTCGCTGTAGCGGTTGCCGGTGGACAGACAATATTTGCCCGGAGGCAGGACAAGAACGATGTCGCGAGTTTCCACACGCGGGTCGTTCTCAAAGTCGTAAGAGACATACTCGCCGTTCTCGAAACGTTGCAGCGTATAATGGATATAGTAGGTATATCCTTTCGGGTTATGCAGCGTCAACGTGGCCATCTCCTCCAACGGGACAACCTCCTCTTCCTCGAAGGTAACCTCCTGCCAATCCCCTTTTTCCCACACGTAAAGCTGGTTGGAGGCATTGTCTAAGTAACACGGAATATCCAGACTGCGGCAGGCGGCCACGAAGAAGATGTCGCGGGAATGGGCGTCAGTGCGACGTGTCTTCATCACGCCCATCGGACTGATCGGGCAGTTGTAGTAGTTGCAGAGCGGATCCACGGTGATGTTTTGTTTCGTCCAGTTCAACAGCTTGTCCGCGGTAATGACTGTATTCGGGATTGCGCCCACGATGGCTTCGCGTAAAGGTCCGCGCCAGTCGCGAATCAGCTCGTTGGAGATACGCGCCGGCAGAATCCCTCTGACAAAGGCTGAAATCGGATATTTTCCATCCTTGTACACCGTGAGCTGCTTCTCCAGCGTCTCCGCTTTGGTGTCTCTCAAATCCTTGTCCGCCAATGCATTGACGAATTCTTTCAGATAGAGCCCCCCTACCCTTTTGGGATGCGCTTGCAGGAACTTGATGATTTCGGCGTGGTTGCCCTCGCTGCGGTGAATCACATCGTAGTACTCATCGGAGTTGAAATAATCGTTGCGATACTTGTCGGTTTGTGCTTTGGTCGGGAACGTGGCGCGGTAAGCCTCGCGCATCTTGTCCTCCTTGGCCAACCGTTTGTCGCAAGCCATTTGCGCAGAAGCGCTTACGTTGTTGTTCAGCGGCTTTCCCACCGGCGGAACCATATCGAACCGTTGGATGAGATTGCCGGCAGGCGACATCCATGGATTCGGACCTTTGTCGCTCAAAATCAGCACCAAATGGTCCTGTTTGCGCAGGTCCAGCTGGGCATAGGAGTAATCATCGCCCTGCTTTGCCCAAATCAGCAGGTCACCGAGGCCAGTGTTGAGTTTCGCACGACCGTTCTCGTCGGTTTTCACCTCCGCTAACGTGTAATACTCCGCATAGTTGTAAAGTTTGAAGCAGACGGTGGCGTCTTTGGCGGGCAGATGACGCTTGTCATAGACGGTGACGTATGCCGTGGCGGTGTCGGCGTAGTTGGAAAGCAGGTTGATGCAGGAATAGTACGGCGTGCGTTTGTTGACCTCCTCGGGACCGTCGTAACGGCCAAAGACGTTGGTATGCACCATCATCGTGCGCGTGGAGACATTCGCGAACCAGCCCATGTTGAGGGCGGGTGCGGGCTCGCAGGCACCGAGGAACCACCACTTGCCATCGACCCAGACCTCCACCCAGGCATGGTTGTCGTCGCAGTGCGCCCAGCGCGGCGTGTAGCACTGGCGGGCGGGAATGCCGACAGCACGTAACGCGGTCACCGTGAGGGTGCTCTCTTCGCCGCAACGTCCATGCGAGGTCTTCAGCGTGGCCAACGGTGCGGAAGTTCGCACATCAGCAGGCTGGTAATCCACGTATTCGTGGCACCAGTGGTTCACCTCCAAGGCCGCATCATACATGCTCATATTCTGGATGCGTTTCTTCAGCTGATGGAAGATGTACGCCCGCGCTGTGTCCAAATTCTCGTTGTTCACGCGATAGACGACAACGAAATGGCGGAAGATGTCGTCGGGAATGGTAGCCCCCCACGAGAAAGTCTTCCGTGCTTCCATTGCGACCTTCACTTGGTCCTCGAAGAACTCGAAATCGTAGTCGGCAAGGTCGCTCTGCGGCATGTAGGCGTAGAGGAACATCAGGTATTTGGCCATGTTGCGGCTTTGGTCGGCGGCCGTCTTGAGGTTGTACATGCCGATTTTGTCACGAACCTCTCCAGGAATGTCCTGACGATTCTGAAAATCCTCCCGCACGGCACTCCAATAATCGGCCTGCGCGAAGCCAGATGGTGTAAAAGCACAAAACAGCCAACCAAGCAGGGCTATAAACAGTAAAAAATGACGTTTCATATTATACAATTTGGTTTATTTTTCAATCCGCAAATGTACATAAAATACAAATGCACCAACATTGTTAAGACGCAAAATTTTGCGTTTCTACAACCTCCCTAACCCTGTAACCCTGTAACCGTGTAACCCTAAAAAACGTATCTTTGCCGCCTGAATCCAAACCCAAAAGAATGCTCTTCAACTCGATCGAATTTCTGATTTTCTTCCCGATAGTCACGCTGCTGTTCTATCTGATGCCGCACAAGTGGCGCTGGCTCCTCCTGCTGGCCGCCAGCTGCTTCTTCTATATGTGGTTCATCCCGAAATACATCTTTATCTTACTGATTACCATACTTATAGACTACTCCGCCGGCATCCTGATGGAGAAATGGAAAGAGGACATTCCCCGAAAGAAAACCTGTCTGGTGGTCAGCATCATCTCCACCTGTCTGGTGTTGTTCATCTTCAAATACCTGAACTTCTGCAGTGCCAATCTGGTCGCGCTCGCGCAGCATTTCGGGTGGTCGCACCCGCAGAGGATCCTCAACATCGCCCTGCCCATCGGTCTCTCCTTCCACACGTTCCAGAGTTTGAGCTACGTCATCGAGGTCTATCGCGGCAACCAGAAAGCCGAGCATCATTTCGGCTATTACGCCCTCTACGTGATGTTCTACCCGCAGCTGGTCACCGGCCCCATCGAGCGGCCGCAGAACCTGCTCCGACAGTTGCATGAGCACAAGGAACTGCAGTACGACAACATTGCCAACGGTCTGAGACTCATCCTGTTCGGACTCTTTCTGAAGATGGTGGTGGCCGACAATCTGGGCATGTACGTGGACAAAATCTACGAAAGTCCGTTCGATTACAGCAGCGGCGACATCCTGTTGGGGATGCTGTTCTACTCGTTCCAGATTTACGGCGACTTCTTCGGTTATTCCACCATCGCGCTTGGCTGCGCACTGACGATGGGCTTCTCGCTGATGGACAACTTCAAAACGCCCTACCTTTCCGACAGCGTGCAGGAATTTTGGCGGCGGTGGCACATCTCGCTCTCCACCTGGTTCCGCGATTACCTCTACATTCCCCTCGGCGGCAACCGCGTCTCCATTCCGCGCTGGGCACTCAACACGCTGATAGTCTTCACGGTATGCGGCATCTGGCACGGCGCGAACTGGACCTTCATGATCTGGGGATTCGCCTACGGGGTGCTGCTGATTATCGAACGAGGTCTCCGCAACATCCATCTTTTCGACAAAATCGAAGGCAAAACCGGCAGAATCCTCATCAAAATCGGCAATGTGACGAAAACTTTCGTGATCGTGACGCTTTTGTGGAGTGTCTTCCGGGCGACCTCCTTCGGGAATCTCCACGACCTGTTCTCGGCACTGCTTCACAACGGTGCGCTTGAAAGTCAGCTGCAGGTGGCTCCCGTCGCGTGGATGTCATTGATTCTCTTCGCGTTAGCGGACATTGTGATACGCAAAAGCCGCTTCGACGTGTGGTGCGGCAGTCAAAAACCGCTTATCCGCTGGTGCGTCTATGCCTTCCTGATTTTCGCTGTCATCGCTTTATCGTCCGTTGAACAAATCCCATTCATCTATTTCCAATTCTAAATGACTGAGAACGAAAAACATACAATCCGAAAGCTGCTCTACAAGTCGCTGATAGCGCTAATCGTATTGGCGTTGCTGGACATTCTGTACTATTTCACGTTGTATCCGAAAGATTTGGAGGAAAACTGCAGTCTGATGGAGATTTCCATGCGCGGGGAGAAAGGGGTTGATATCGTCTATTTGGGAGAATCGTCAAACTTCAGCAGTGCCGAAACCGATACCGACAAACGTTATATTTGCGTGATGATCGACGATCTGCTCCCGGAGCATAATGTCGGCAACTTGTCCAAAAGTGCGTGCCATGCGGGCATTTACTATGACATTTTGCGCAACATCCCCAAAAGAAACGAGGTGAAAACCGCCATCGTGACGGTCAACATGCGCTCGTTCACCACGGAATGGATTTACTCCAACCTGGAGCCGGCGCTGCGGAAAGAGCAGATCATGATGAAGAAGGCGCCGACATTGTTCAGACGGATGCTGCTGGCGTTCAAGGCGTACCCGTCATGGACGGAAGAGGAACGTTCCGCCATGCTGACGGAAGGTTTCAAGAAACAGACGTTCACGCTCCCCCACCCCTTCCCCTTTCACAATGCATACGATTGGGATCACGAGGTCGGGACCAACTGTGTGATGTTCGACGGTTCGCACCCGGCCCTGGACACGATTGCCCTGGCCTGCCACCATATCAAGCACTTCGCCTATACGTTGGACGACAAAAATCCGAGAATCAAAGACTTGGACAATATTGTGAAACTGTGCCGGAAGCGCGGTTGGCAGCCCGTGTTCAATATCCTAGCCGAGAATGTCGATCAGGTGGACAGTTTATGCGATCCCAACCTGATGTACCTTCTGAAACGGAACGTGCAATACGTGACTGACCGATACGAGGCGATGGGGGTGATCACGGTTAACAACCTGACCGCGGTTCGCGACGCCAGCTTCCTGGACCGCGATTTCCCGACCGAGCACTACGACCAGGTCGGCAGACAAGCAATTGCGGAGAATGTGGCGGCGACCATCAAACAACGGTTACCCTAACACTTCCAACAATTTCCGAACCTCTTCCATATCCGTCTCCCACGCGCCGTCGGCACGTGTCATCTTGCAGGAACCATGGATTTCCGGAACGCCGGTCTGTTGCTTCAACGCGGCGGCATTCTCGGGGGTGATTCCGCTGCCGGCAAGAATGGTGATTCTGCCATCCGCTTGTTTCACAAGTTGTTGCAGCAGTTTCAATCCCTCCATAGCAGTGGGCTGACAACCGGAAGTCAAGATGCGGGCGCAACCGCAGTCGATGATCTGCTCCAAAGCTTCCAAGGGCTCGGTACACTCATCGAAAGCACGGTGGAAAGTAACCGGCAGAGGCGAGGCCAACTTCACGAAACGGCGGGTCAACTCGGTGTCGATGCTGCCGTCCGGGTGCAGGAAGCCGACCACGATACCGGCGGTACCGACCTCCTTGCAGAACTTCACGTCTTCCTCCATCGTTTTGATTTCCAGCTCGTTGTAACAAAAGTCGCCGCCACGCGGACGCACGAGTACAAAGACCCGCAGTCCGAGTTCCTTCACGGCATAACGGATGGTGGCGGGCGACGGTGTGGTACCGCCTTCCACAAGTCCTTGACAGAGCTCTATTCGTTCTGCACCCCCGGCTTTCGCATTCGCGGCGGATTGGATGGAGCCGCAACAGATTTCGATTTCCATTAGTAATTCTCGGTTAACTCCCCGCGCAGGGACATTTTCATCAATTTCCGGATGGTATCCAAAGGATAAGCCTCGCCGAAGAGGTACATCAGCTTGGTGAGGGCCGCCTCGGTGGTCATGTCGCTGCCGGAAGTGACCCCGATGTCGGCAAGGTGCTTGCCCGTGGCGTAGCGTTGCATCTCCACGCCGCCACCGCCCTTGCATTGGGAGATGTTGACGAGGAGGATGTCACGGTCGATGGCGTCCTTGAGCACCTTCAGGAACTCGGGCGAAGTCGGCGCATTGCCCACGCCGAAGGTCTCCAGCACAACGGCGTGCAAACCTTCCGTGTGCAGCATAGCCTCCATGGTGGCGAGATTGATGCCCGGGAAGAGCTTGATGAGTCCCACGTTGGTGTCCATCTTGTGATGGGCGATGAACGTGCCGGGGACGCTCTTGGGGAGCAGACAGTGCTCGTTGTAGGATATTTCCGTGCCCACATTGGCCAAGTGCGGATAGTTGGGCGAATGAAAAGCATTGAAGCTGGCGGCATCGTCTTTGTAGATACGGTTGCCACGGAAAAGGGCGGTCTGGAAGAAGAGACACACCTCGTTCAGCATAGGCCTGCCGTCTTTGCTATCGGCGGCAAAACCGATGGCGTTGAGAATGTTACGACGGCCGTCGGTGCGTAACACGCCAAGAGGCAGCTGCGAGCCGGTGACGATGACGGGCTTGTCCAAGTTTTCTAACAGGAAGCTGAGCGCCGAAGTCGTGTAGGCCATCGTGTCGGTGCCGTGCAGCACCACAAAGCCGTCATAGTTCGGATACTCGCACTCGATCATCTCCACCAGCCGGATCCAAAACTGCGGGTTGGTGTCCGAAGAGTCGATGAGAGGAAGCAAACTCTTGAAGGTGATATCACACTCTAAGAGGTCCAGCATGGGCAGCTGCTGTCGGATGTTCTTGAATTCGAAAGGCTTCAGGGCCTTGTCTTCCGGGTCCATCATCATGCCGATGGTCCCGCCGGTGTATATGACTAATACTTTACGCATTTGATGGATTAAGGGTTAAAGGGTTACATGGTTAGTGGTTAGTGACTAACCGTGTAACCATGTAAACCAAAAAACATTATTTCAAAATATTTCCGAGAATGTCACGTGAAATCTCGCGAGTGATGGTTCTCGTCGCAGCCGACGTGCTGTTCTTGATCACCTTTTCGGCGGTGGAGGTTTTCGATTTGGACTTCTTGCCGGTCACTTTGTTACTGACAGCCGTGCCCACGGCGGTGGCCACGGTGCCCGTGATGGCCGTGATAATCGCCTTGAGGACCTTTCCGAGCACACCCTTTTTCTTGGAGCTCGACTTTGCTTCCTTCTCCTCCTGCTTGGCCTCCTCAATGGCCTGTTTCTCAGCTTCTTGGGCGGCAAGAGCATCCTCGGCCTCCTTGATCAGGATTTCGAATGCGCTCTCGTTATCGACTGGGGTGTCGTATTTGCCATAGACGCGGCTCTGCTTGATGATGTCCAGCCGCTGACCATCAGTGATGGCACCGATCTGCGACAGCGGGAAGAGGATCTTGGCACGTTGCACGATGCCGGGAGATCCCTTCTCGTCGAGGAAGCTGACCAATGCCTCGCCGGTCTCCAGGTTCATGATGGCCTCGTCGGTCTTGAACGCCGGATTTGTGCGGAAGGTGTCGGCGGCGGCGCGCACAGCCTTCTGGTCCTTGGGCGTGTAGGCACGCAACGCATGCTGGATGCGGTTGCCGAGCTGACCCAGGATGTTGTCGGGAATGTCAGTCGGGTACTGCGTGATGAAGTAGATGCCCACGCCCTTGCTTCGAATCAGACGAATCACCTGTTCGATCTTGTCTATCAGCGCTTTGGAGGTATCTTCGAAGAGCGTGTGTGCCTCGTCGAAGAAGAAGACCAACTTCGGTTTGTCGAGGTCACCGACTTCCGGCAGCGTGGAATAGAGTTCGGAGAGCAGCCATAGCAGGAAGGTGCTGTACAGTTTCGGCTGCATCATCAGCTTGTCGGCGGCCAGCACGCTCATCACGCCCTTGCCGTTCTCGGTCTGAATGAGGTCGTAGATGTCGAAACTCGGTTCCCCGAGGAACTTGTCCGCACCCTGCGCCTCGAGCTGCAACAACGCCCGCTGGATGGCCCCGATGGAGGCCGTGGAGACGTTTCCGTACTTCATCGTGTATTCCTTGGCGTGTTTGGAGACATACTCCAGCATCGCCCGCAGGTCCTTGAGGTCAATGATCATCAGTCCACGCTCGTCGGCAATGCGGAAGACGATATTGAGCACGCCGTCCTGCGTGTCGTTGAGACCGAGCAGACGGGAAAGCAATTGCGGACCCATCTGGGAGACGGTGGCGCGGATCGGATGTCCCTGCTCGCCGAACACGTCGTAAAAACGCACCGGACAGGCCTGGAATTCCGGATTTTCCAATCCGAACTCGGGCAGCCGCTTCTCGATAAAGCCGCTCATCTTGCCGACCTGGCTGATGCCGGAAAGGTCGCCCTTCATGTCGGCCATGAAGCAGGGCACGCCAATCTGACTGAAAGTCTCGGCCAAAACTTGCAGGCTGACCGTCTTGCCTGTGCCGGTGGCGCCGGCGATCAAGCCGTGCCTGTTGGCCATTTTACTCTGAATCGAAAGCGCCCCTTCTTCGCAGTGCGCCACGTAAAGTCCGTGTTCTTCTATATACATATTGGTTTAGGTTTATGGTTTAAGGGTTATGGGTTATCGGTTAGGGAATTCGTAACTATGCAAAATTTTACGTCTCCACCACAACACATTCTTCATTCTTAATCACTATCGCTTTCATAGTTTTGAAAATAATCTTCATATCCACCCATATCGATTGCTCGTCGATATACTTCAAGTTAAGGTTTAGTTTGTCGGGCATAATCTCTTCGATATAAGTCTTTTCCGGGTCTTTGGAGGTGGCGAGCAGTTCGTTCTCGTTCACGTAGCGGATGGAGGCGTAGTCGGTGAGGCCGGGACGGACGCTGAGCACGCGCATCTGCTCGGGGGTGTACATATCGACATATTTCCGCACCTCAGGACGCGGTCCCACGATGCTCATCTCGCCTTTCAGGATGTTCAGGAACTGCGGGAATTCGTCGATCTTGAACTTGCGCAGAAAACGGCCCACCTTCGTGATTCGCGCGTCGTCGCCGCCCACTGTGATCAGGCTGCCCTTGTCGGCGCCGGAGCACATCGTGCGGAACTTATAGAGCTGGAAATCGACATTGTTGCGCCCTACCCTGCTCTGCCGGTAAAAAACACATCCCTTGGAATCCGCCACAATCAACAACGCGATGATCAGCGCGAACGGCAGACCAATCGTGAGCACGATGAGCGAAAACAGAATATCGAAGAGACGTTTCATACCGCAGGTGCATCAGTGATATTTCCAGTAGTCGTCCATTTCGTTGCCCCAATAGTTGACCGGCTCCGTGTCGTAGAGGTCCTGCTGGGTCTGGATTTTGCGCACCAACTGCATCTTCCAGTTCGGGTTCTGGAACTCTCCATACATGGTGGAATGCAACAGCTCGTAGTCCTTGCCCGTCATCACGGGGTCGTAAAAGACAAACTTCACGTTGGTCTGGTTGTTCAAATAGTAGTATTGCCAGATCTGATACGGCAGCGTCACGGGGTCAGAAGGCTGGTCCTTGACTTCGTCGGGGCGCCCGTATTGCAGATAGACGCGACCGCGGTCGGTAAGGTAACCCTTGATCTGCTTGCTGCCGAACATCTTCTGCACCTCGTCCACCCGTTTCTTGTAATTGTTCCAGGCTTCCTCGGGGTTGGCAGGGTTACGGCGCAGCCAGAAGTTGTAGAAGAACTGCTGCAACTGTTCCGTCGGGGTGGTCTTCAGCCGGTTTTCATAGAAGTCGCGCTCTGTGATACTGCTGATGGGATAGAGACATTTCACCATGTCAATCAGCTCTTTGCGGTTGGTGTCGAATTCCACGAAGGTGCCCACTATGCTTGACTGGCTGTATTCTTCAAGATTCAGCTGCACGGAAGGATTGCTCTTCTGGAAGAAGACCTTGTCAACCAGCAGCAAGCTGTCTCTGTCGTCCAGCAGCTGCACCACGGCAAAATAGTTGCCGGAAGGGAGGTTGAAGACATTGAACTCGTTGAAAACCAGCACTACTTCCTTCGGCGGATAGGTCATCGTGATGATGTTGGAGGGGTTGGCAGCGAGATGCGACTCGGCCTGCTCGACATAGCACTTGGCCGTCAGCGGGCGGTTGCCGAGGATTTTCGGGGTGTTATAGACCTCCAGCGCGAACGGCAGCGTGTATTGCGACTCCGGCACGAAATTGGAGTACAACGGCGGCAGGTCGAAACCGTATTTCACGAAAAGACCGCCGGCTTGGGCCACCGAAACGGACTTGTAGAGCGAAATCTTCGATGTGGAGATGCGGTCCTCAGGGAAATCGAGGGTGATCTTATCGATATAAGCGAGCTCTTCGACCTTTCCTGTGCTGTCGGGCAGCGCGTTGACATCCTTCATGTAGAAATAGAGGAAATACTCGCCCTGCGGCAGCTGGACATTCTGGATGTCCGCGAAATCGGGTTTCCCGCTGCGGGTGGAATCGGCAAAACGGTCGCTGCCGAGAATGTAGTGCAGCTGCTTCACCACGGTGTCGTTCTGCTGCATCTCGACCCGGATCTCCACACCGGCCTCGAAACCGCCCTTCCCGTCGGGCACATAGCGCACGGTGTTGCCGCCCACCACGAAGGTGAACTCGATGTAGGGCTGCAGGTTGCTGGTGCAGTAGCCCTTGTGGCTGATCAAAGCCTTCAAACCTTGCGAAAAGCCGCTCGCCACCGCCATCAGCATGATTATCAGAAGAGTATATTTTCTCATTGCTTACTATTTTTCCATTTTAATTTTGAACCTGCAAAGATACAATTTTTCGGTATAATAATGACGGTGTTTAAAATAATGTAGGGTTGCCGTAATGCGACAACCCTGCATTATATCACGATGTAGGGCTGCCGCAATGCGACAGCCCTACGGGGATTAACGTAATTTCTTCATCAATTCCACCGTCAGATCGGCGATGGGCAGGCGGTATTGCTGCATGGAGTCGCGTTCGCGAACGGTTACCGTGTTGTCCTCCTTGGTCTGGTTGTCGATGGTGACGCAGAACGGGGTGCCGATGGCGTCCTGACGACGGTAGCGGCGACCGATGGCGTCCTTGTCCTCATACTGCACCATGAAGTCCTTCTTCAGCATGTCGAAGACCTCCTGGCCGATTTCCGGCAGTCCGTCTTTCTTCACCAACGGCAGCACGGCCACCTTGTAGGGCGCGAGTTTCGCGGGGATACGAAGGACCGTACGCGTGGAGCCGTCCTCCAAGGTCTCCTCGGTGTAAGCGTGGCTGAAGACCGCGAGGAACATACGGTCAACACCGATGGAGGTCTCGATGACGTAGGGCACGTAGCTTTCGCTCGTCTCGGGGTCGAAATAGCGCAGTTTCTTACCGGAATACTGCTCATGCTGCGACAGGTCGAAGTTTGTGCGCGAGTGGATGCCCTCCAGCTCCTTGAAGCCGAACGGGAACTTGAACTCGATGTCGGTGGCGGCGTTGGCGTAGTGCGCCAATTTCTCGTGGTCGTGGAAACGGTAGTTTTCCGGGGCGATGCCGAGGTCGGTGTGCCACTGCAGACGGGTCTGTCTCCAGTAGTCGAACCACTTGAGCTCCTCACCGGGCTTCACGAAGAACTGCATCTCCATCTGCTCGAACTCGCGCATACGGAAGATGAACTGGCGAGCCACGATTTCGTTACGGAAAGCCTTGCCGATTTGCGCGATGCCGAAGGGCAGTTTCATGCGACCGGTCTTCTGCACGTTCAGGTAGTTGACGAAGATGCCCTGCGCCGTCTCGGGACGGAGGTAAATCGTGTCGGCACCATCGGCAACGGAACCCAACTTGGTGGCGAACATCAGGTTGAACTGTCTGACATCCGTCCAGTTACGCGTACCGGAAATCGGACAAGCGATGCCCAATTCCTCAATCAGCGCCTTCAGTCCGACCAGGTCGTTGTTGTTCATCAGCTCGGCAAAACGCGTGCGGATGTCATCGACCTGCGCCTGATATTGCACCACGCGGGTGTTGGTCTGGCGATACAGCACCTCGTCGAAGTTGTTGAAACGTTTCTTCGCCTTCTCAATCTCCTTGTCGATCTTGTCCTCGATTTTCTGGATGTGATCCTCGATGAGCACGTCGGCGCGATAACGCTTCTTGGAATCTTTGTTGTCGATCAGCGGGTCGTTGAACGCATCCACGTGGCCGGATGCCTTCCAGATGGTGGGGTGCATGAAGATGGCGCTGTCAAGGCCCACGATGTTGTCGTGGTACTGCACCATGGCCTTCCACCAGTACTGTTTGATGTTGTTCTTCAGCTCCACGCCGTTCTGACCGTAGTCATACACCGCGCTGAGACCGTCGTAAATCTCGCTCGACGGGAAAATGAACCCATACTCTTTCGCATGGGCTATGATCTGTTTGAAAAGGTCTTCGTTGTTTGCCATATATGGTTTAGGGTTTAGGGTTTAAGGTTTATGGGTTAGGGGGGGGAGGTCTCACATTATTCGAAAATGAAGGAGATCTGCAGGTTCTTTGCGTGGAGGCCGGTGACGCTGGTGGCGTACATGTTGTCTTCCGGGACGAGCATGTTGAGGAAGCCGAACGACATCTTGAGTTCGGTGGTGAATTTGAAGTAGGTGCAGTAGAAATCGAAGCCGACGCCGACCTGCGCCTGCACGTCGTGGGGGTTGAGTTTGAGCACCACATCGCCGTTCGGGGGGGATTTCTTCTTCTTGGCGGAGATCATGTCGAAGGTGTATTGGCCGCCGGCGATGACGTAGGCGCGGATGTTGTTGAGCATTCGCGACGACTTGTACTTGAAGAGGATGGGCAGGTCGAGATAAACGGATTCCACGTTCTTCGGGGTCACAATTTCGGATCCGTCAGCATAGCGGATGGTGTAGTCTATGTAGCGGTCGCCGAACGAAAGTCCGGGGATGAACCGCAAGTCGAAATACTTGCCGAGACTGAGGTTGGTGACGATGCCGAGGCTGAAACCGCTCATGGCGCGGGTGTGGATGAGCATCAGCGAGTCGTATTCCGCGAGATCCGGCTTGGAGTCGATGCGATAGTCGAAATTGTTATACCCTAACGTGAAGCCGAAGTGGAACCTGCGCTTGTCGTATTTGAGCAGGTTGGGCACCCCGAACTGGGCGTAGGCGTGCGTGGCGAGGCCGAGGAACACGACTGCGAGGGTGAGTAAGCGTTTAAGTCTCATATTGCCAAATCAAAGTTGCCGTAACGAGATTCTGAGTGTTTTAGTATATTGCGGCAAAGAAAGTTAGCGGCCGGGAGCGTATTTCGCCATCTCGGCCTTGAGCTGCGCGCAGTTGATGGGCACCACACCGACATATTCGCACACGATACCGCCGGCCAGGTTGGAAGCCAGACAGGTCTCCTCCACCGTGTGGCCCTTCAGCAGGAAGAGCGTGGAGACGGAAATCACCGTGTCGCCGGCGCCCGAAACGTCGCTCACGCGGCGCTGGAAGGCAGGCTGATGTTGGAAAGTGTCGTTCTGACGGTCGTAGAAGGCAATGCCCTTCGCCGACATGGTCACCATCACCTTGTCGATGTTCTGACGTTCGGCGAAATCCTTGGCCAGCTCGTGAATCTCCTCCAGCGAGAGCTCGGCGTTCTCCTCCACGTGGAGACCCTTCGACAGCTCCTTCATGTTGGGCTTGAAGAGGTTGACGTTCGCGTAGTTGTTGAAGTTCTTCTCCTTGGGGTCAACGGCCACGTAGATGTTCTTCTTATGGGCAAAAGTGATGATTTCGGAAATCAAATCCTTGGAGAACAGACCTTTATCGTAATCCTCGAAGATAATGGCATCGATTTCGTTGTGGTCGATGATCTGCTCCACAGTGGTCAGGAACTGCCGTTTCTCACGCTCCTTCAGCGACTGCACCTTCTCGTCATCCACACGCACGATATGGCAGTTGTTGCCGATGATGCGGTATTTGATGGTGGTGCGGCGGCCGTACATCGGGACGATGGCGTCGGAGGTGAGGTCGCAGTCCTCCATCAGGTTGTAGAAGACCTTGGCTTTCGAGTCGCTGCCGATGACGGAACAGAGAATCGGGTCGGCGCCGAGGCTCTTGAGATTGAGGGCCACGTTGGCCGCGCCGCCGAGACGGTAGCTGCGGTTTTGCACATTCACGATCGGCACGGGCGCTTCCGGACTAATGCGCGTGACCTTGCCGGTGAGGTAACAGTCGATCATTACATCGCCGATAACCAGTATCTTAGCATTCTTGAATTCCTCAAAAATCTGATCTACATTTTCCTTTTTCATGTCCAAAAAATTAGTCGGCAAAGATACAAAATTATCGGTTTAATTGATAATGAATAATGGAGAATAAATGACAGCATTAGAGATTGTGATATTTTTAAATCTTTCTTTAGAATAACAAACCTAAAAAAATGTATTTTTGCAACTTAGAATTAAGCAATAATGTCAGAGGATTTAACCTTGTTCCCATTGGAACAAACCCTCAATTATGAAGATCGTTCTGCAATATCTGGATATCAGATATACGCACCTGAACAGAATAGAAGAACTATGCACAACGAACTACCTGAATTTTATCCAGACTTACCAAATCAAAAGTACGATATAATATACGCTGATCCGCCTTGGGATTACGGTGGAAAAATGCAGTTTGACAAAAGTTCCATCAAAACGCAAAACAAAGATTGGAAACGAGGTATTTTCATTAGTGCTGCCAACTTTAAGTACCCTACTGTAAAGACTAAGGACTTAATGAAAATACCATTGGGTAAAATCTGTTCCGATAATTGTCTCTTGTTTATGTGGGTGACAAATCCTCATTTAGCACAAGGGATTCAATTAGGAGAAGCGTGGGGATTCGAATATCGCACAGTAGCTTTTGTGTGGGATAATCGGCATCTGATGTATCTCTCCAAAAGAACACATTAGTATCATTACCGTCAAACCAATATCTGATTTCACGCACTCGACAAGGATCTCGTGTTATGTCTCCTTGAAAAACGATCCAAAAAGGCAAATTTGGTTCAGACATGCCGCTTTTTTTTCTTAACGTTTTCAACAAGCCAGGTGTAAAATATTTGCACAATCGTTCATGGGCATTTCCACGACCAGCAGAGCGTGGTTTGCCTTCTACCCATCCATCTTGTCTTTTTATTTCAACAAAAATCGTTTTGTTTGTTCTTGTATTTACGATGGCTCCGTCTGGTTGAATTCCATGTTTTTTGATTATCTCATTCGGAGTATATATCTCCGACAACTCCTTTTTTGATAAATGGACATTTACATAGAGTTCTTTGAAACATGTTGGTTGACTGACAACTCTATACTCAGTATCTTTAAAAACTTTATCAAAGACCTCTATAAAGGAATGTTCCGCTGAAGTAGCATGGAATCCACCATAATCTTGCCATTTTCTTCTTAGTCTATTTGCATCACTTCCCATAATTCATTGATATTAATGTTTAATCCGTTGAGAATTTTTTCAACAGTGTTTAGCGTAGGTGACTTTTCACCACGTTCGATGAAACCTATGTAAGTACGATGAAGACCGCACTTGTCGGCAAGTTCTTCCTGCGATAAACCTTGTTTCTTTCGCAGTTCAGCGACCTTAATTCCGAATGCATATGTGATGCTTTTTTTCATGCTGCTAAAATATGAAAGCAAACAACTTAAATCAACATACTAAAGATAGCATTTTGATGTATTTATTTCAAAAGACA
The DNA here is from genome assembly GCA_017962275.1 of Bacteroidales bacterium. Classification (GTDB taxonomy): domain Bacteria; phylum Bacteroidota; class Bacteroidia; order Bacteroidales; family WCHB1-69; genus F23-D06. The sequence goes on along the minus strand of JAGCVQ010000060.1, from coordinate 4,674 downwards.
CGATAAAAACAACAAATAATGACGTGAAACTAACATTATCCGAATCTTTTTTTTAATAACAGAATCACAGGGCGGGGGGTGGGATATAAAATAATGGAGAAAATTTTTACAAAGTTTTCTCCATTATTTTTGTATATTTGCCGCCGAAAATTCATCGCTATGAAACGTAAAGACCTGAAATTAAGAATCGAGGAAATGGATGCAGAAAGCATATTCTTTGTGTCGGATTTCCTTGATATAACTTCTGACAAAGAGGTGAGCAAGATGTTATCGGAACTGGAGGTACAAGAAGTAATCAAGCGTCTGGCCAAGGGTATCTACTGTAAGCCCAGGGTAACAAGTTTCGGTCCATTGTACCCTCCAATCTCCAAGATTGTAGAAGCGGTGGCCCAACGCGACCATGCTCAAGTGCTACCATCTGGTGCTACTGCAGCGAATATGCTGGGTATCTCGGTGCAAGTCACTTTGAAGTACACGTTTATCACATCTGGTTCTTCGAGAGTGCTGACCGTTGATGGAACAGTGGTTACACTTAAACGCGCTGTGCCTCGTAATTTTGCCTTTAAGACTCGTCTGGCCGCGTTGATTGTTCAAGCACTGAAGGCCACTGGTGAGGAGAATGTGGGTGAGGAAGAAGTGTCGGCTCTGAAAAGGGCCATAGACTTGAATGAGGAGAAAGAGAAGTTTCGCGCCGATGTACAACAGATGCCGATTTGGATGAAGAGAATCATTAAACCATTGATATAATCATGTCTAAATGGATTGACTTAAATGCAGATAACCGAAGGGCAATCCTGCAATCTATAGCATTGAGGCAGTGACAGAACGTATGACGAAAGACGGGGCTATACACATCAACAGCAATACAGATCCGACAGTGCTAATTGTGCACTACAAGAGCGTATTAGACGAAGAGGCCGAATATATTCATCCTCGCGTCAAGGTAGAAATCGGTTGCCTTGCAATGGATGAACCAACTCAGGGACGAGAACTTAACACACTGATTTCCAAGTATTATCCAAACGAAGACAATGAGATGGGTTGCTGTGTCAGAACCGTTGTGCCTACGCGCACATTCTTGGAAAAGGTTTTTCTGCTGAGCGAGGAATTTCAAAGGACAAGACCAAGGTACAGGAGAATGAGCCGTCATCTGTATGATTTGGAACGACTTATGGATACGGAATTTGCGCGGGAAGCGCTGGAAAACAAAGCATTATACGAAACTATAGTAGAACATCGGCGCACATATTATGGCCTAAAGTATGTGGACTATGACCAATTAGCTCCGCATAGGATTGAGTTTTTGCCACCCGGAGGAGAGTTAGAACATTGGCGGGAGGACTATGCTGAGATGCAACATCACTTTATCTTCGGTGAAACAATGGGGTTTGATGAATTAATGATAAGGATGCTGGAGTTGCAGAGTAGATTTCGCAACGCTTGGAAATAATCGGCTAAGGCCACGTCAAGGTATTCGCTTCGTGTATTCGTAATTTATGTACATTTGCCGCCTCATTTAGAACCCGAAACAGTATGAAAAAGGCACATATATTTCTTTCGGCCATTGTTTTGACCTTGCTGTCGATGAGCCTCCGTGTCTCCGCCCAGCAGCCGAAGGTCTATTACTACAAAATCGACGACAACATCTCCAAACCGGCGCTCCGGCTCACGGAGAAGGCCGTGAAGGAGGCCGAGGCGGGCAAGTTCGACTACCTGATGCTGGAGCTGAACACCTTCGGCGGGGAGTTGGATGCCGCTGACAAGATCCGCACCCTGCTGCTCAACACCAAGGTGCCGACCCTCGTCTTCATCAACAACAACGCGGCGTCGGCGGGCGCGCTCATCAGCATCGCCTGCGACAGCATCTATATGATGCCCGGCGCCTCCATCGGGGCGGCTTCGGTGGTCAACGAGCAGGGCGAGATCATGCCCGACAAGTACCAGTCGTACATGCGGTCGCTCATGCGCACCACCGCCGAGCACAACGGCCGCAACCCCAACATCGCGCAGGCCATGGTCGATCCCGATGTGAAAATCCCCGGCATCAGCGATTCCGGTAAAGTGCTGACTTTCACCTCCGAAGAGGCGGTGCGGAACGGCTTCTGCGAGAGCGTGGTCAGCAGTCGCGAGGAGGCTCTTTCCCTGGTCAGCGAGACCCCGGCCGAGATCACCGAACAGGAACTCACCACCATCGACAAGATCATCAATTTCTTGGTTAACCCGGTCGTGAGCGGCATCCTCATCATGTGCATCGTCGGCGGACTCTATTTCGAACTGCAGGCCCCGGGAATAGGGTTTCCGAGCGTCATCGCCATCACCGCTGCCCTACTCTTCTTCGCGCCCCACTACCTCGAAGGTCTCGCCGCGCACTGGGAAATCCTCATTTTCCTCGCCGGAATCGTGCTGTTGATGTTGGAGTTTTTCGTTGTGCCGGGTTTCGGCGTCACGGGCATCTCCGGCATCGTGCTCATCCTTGTCTCGTTGGTGCTTACCTTAGTATTTAATGTGGGGTTCAAATTCAACTTCAACCCCGAATTCAACGCCTCGGCTTACGTCAGCAAGATGACGATATTGGTATTGGTGAGCAGTTTGGCGGGATTCTTCCTGTCGCTATGGCTCGGCAAGAAGCTGATTTTGGCGGAGACGCGCTTCGGTTCCTTGGCCTTGCGCACCGAGCTGGAGAGCGACAAAGGCTTCACCTCGCAGGACATGCGCAACGAGCAGTACGTCGGCAAGGAAGGCACGGCACAGACCATCCTTCGTCCTTCCGGCAAAATCAACATCGACGGCGAGATTTTAGACGCCACCGTGGAGCACGGTTTTGCGGAACCCGGCGACAAAATCAAGGTCACCCGGTTCGAAAACGCCCAACTTTTTGTGAGAAAAATGATACAAGACAATCATTGATATCTTCATTGTGCGGTATGTAGGGGCGAATAATTATTCGCCCCTACAAAACACGGAATCCCTTACCCTTAGAATTGTAACCCTTTAACCCTATAACCGTGTACCAAAAAAATGTATCTTTGCAGGTCTTAATCGAATTACAAAACTTAAATTTCAAACATAAAAGGAAAAAACAATGAATCAAGAACTTTTGAGTCTGTATCCCAAAGGATTATGGGACATTTTCGGGCACATTTGCGACGCCCCGCACCCTTCCAAGCACGAAACCGCCGTGGTGAAATGGTACAAGGAATGGGCGGCTGAGAACAAAATCGACGTGGTGCAAGACGAGACGGGCAACCTGCTCTTCAGCGTCCCTGCCACCCCCGGCTACGAGAACCGCACGCCCGTCGTGCTGCAAGCGCACTGCGACATGGTGCCGCAAGCCGACAGCGACAAGAAACACGACTTCCTGACCGACCCCATCGAGCCGATCATCGACAACGGCTGGGTGCGCGCCAACAAGACCACTCTCGGTGCTGACGACGGCATCGGCGTGGCTGCCGCTTTGGCTGCCATCACCGACCCGAACTGCCAGCACGGACCCATCGAAGTGCTCGTCACCATCGACGAGGAGACCGGCATGACCGGCGCTTTCGGCCTGAAACCCGGCTTCGTGAAGGGCAAGATCCTCATCAACCTCGATTCTGAAACCGAAGGTGAGATGTACGTGGGTTGCGCCGGCGGTTTGGACGCCAACTTCAGCCGCAAATACACCACCGTTGCCACGCCCGCCGGCATGAAGGGCTACAAACTCTTCGTCACGGGTCTGCACGGCGGTCACTCCGGCATGGACATCAACCTGGGCCGCGCCAACGCCAACAAGATCGCCACGCGCTTCCTGCAGAAGGTTGTCCGCAACTTCGGCGGATGTGTCGCTTGCATCAACGGCGGCGGTCTGCGCAACGCCATCCCGCGCGAGGCCACGTCCATCCTGACCGTTCCCGCCGCGAAAGCTGCTGAGTTCGAGGCATTTGCCAAGGAATTCGAAGCCACTGTGAAAAACGAGTTCGCCCTCACCGAGGAAGGTCTCAGCCTCACCGTGACGGCTGTCGATGCCCCCGCACAGGTCATCGAACCCAAAGCCCTGAACCAGTTCCTGAACATGATTTACGCCATCCCGAACGGTGTGCAGCGCATGAGCGACTCCATGCCCGGTTTGGTGGAGACGTCCAACAACCTGGCCAACTTCGTCGCCGAGAACGGTGAGATGAGTGCCAAGTGCCTGATGCGCAGCAGCGTGAACAGCGCGAAAGAGGCTTTGGGCGAGAAGATGGTCGCCATTGCCGAGCTGGCAGACTGCGGTATCGAGCTCACCGGCGCATATCCCGGCTGGAACCCGAACCTGAAGTCCCCGATCATGAACACCTGCATGAAGGTCTATAAGGCTAAATTCGGTGTCGATCCCAAGGTGATGGCCATCCACGCCGGTCTGGAATGCGGTCTCTTCGGCGTCTGCTATCCGGATTGGGACATGGTCTCCTTCGGCCCGACCATCGAGCACCCGCACTCCCCCGTCGAGCGCGTCAACATCGAGAGCGTCGGCAAGTTCTACGATTTCCTCGTGGAGGTGCTGAAGAACGTGCAGTAGTCCGATTTTCGGGATTATTATCCAACAAACGCAGTTCTGGAAGAATCCGGGACTGCGTTTGTTTTTGCTGTTGGCCAGTCCCCACACTGCGGCTACGCCTTGTGTGGGGGTATTAGAACTTCGTGCGTTTTGTCCCT